>DASVVG010000233.1:0-8312 GCA_036386655.1 Caulobacteraceae bacterium
CGACCGCCGGGACCGTGCCGACGACCGCGACCGGCGCTGGGAGCGCGACGGCGAGGACGACTGGGTGCGGGTGTGCGTCCGCCGCGACTGGCACGGGCACTGCCTGCGCAGCGAAGTGCGGCGCCGCTAGGCCGTGACGTAGTCGACGGCGTCGAACTCGCCGGGCTGCGGGGGCTCGTAGGACTTCATCATGTGACGACGATGCCCCAGCCGACGCCGTGGCCGCCTGCGGCAGCGCGGCGCTGCAGCCGTTCGCGCAGCAGCTCGAAGGGCGTAACGAACACGACCGCGCGGCGCTCGTAGGCTTCCGGCAGGATGCGCAGGAACTTCGCCCGGCCGGAGGCGCGCAGGTTGGTGCGGTCGACGATCACGTCGAGCCCCTGCTCCACAGCCTCGCGCAACAGCGCGCGGGCGCGACTGTCCAGCTTGTGCGAAGGCAGCGCCCGCCAGGCCTGCGAATAGGTCAGACCCTCGGAGGCGGCGTGCGCCTGGATCATGTCGTCGGTGGAGATCACGGCCGTCGGCCGTGTGACCCGGGCGAGCGCGGCGGCTCGCCAGGTGCTCTTCCCGCTGCCGGGAAAGCCGATGAGGAACAGCGCCAGAGGCCGCCCCCCGACGACCCCTGACGCTGTTCCTGTCGCCGTCAGCGCCGCCGGAACTGCGGCCGCGCGGGCGCGCCCGGCGGGCGCGGCGCTTCGGTCTTGTGGCGGAAGGTGATCCGCCCCTTGTCGAGGTCGTACGGCGTCATCTCGACGGTGACGCGGTCGCCCACGAGGGAGCGGATGCGGTTCTTCTTCATCCGACCGGCCGTGTACGCCAGGACGACGTGGTCGTTGTCCAGGCGAACGCGGAACCGCCCCTCGGGGAGCAGTTCCTCGATCACGCCTTCGAACTCGATGAACTCTTCCTTGGCCAAGGACTCAGCTCTCGGCGGGACGCAGGTTGATCGCGCTTTCCCGGCCGTCACGGCCCTTTTCGAGGTCGTAGGAGATGCGGTCGCCCTCCTGCGGATCGCCGTGACCGGCGCGCTCGACGGCGGAGACGTGGACGAACACGTCCTTGCCGCCGCCCTCAGGCTGAACGAAACCAAAACCCTTGGTGGGGTTGTACCATTTGACGACGCCAGTCGGCATGCTGCTCTCCAAACACGTTTCAGCCGCCGCGGATCTGCGGGGGCCGGTCGAACATCTGCTGGGGTGCGGCGGCTTTGGTCTGGCGCGCGGGGCGGCGAGATTAGCGAAAGTCGGGCGCGACAGAGATCGACCGGCTCCCTATGACCGCTTCCGGGCCGTTCGTCCACCCGCTAACGCCCCTGAGGCGAACACACGCATGTGCAACGACTACGGAAACCGGATTCCCTACAGCGCCTACGTCGAGGAATTCAGCCAGATCCGGCTGCCCGTGGTCATCCCGGAACCCGGCCGCGCGCCCAACCTGGAGCCGCGCGATGACATCCGGCCGACGGATCCCGCGCCGGTGATCCGGCGCGCCGAAGGCGGCGTGGAGCTGGCGCAGATGCGCTGGGGCTTCGACCCCGGAAGACCGAAGGCGCCGCCGGTGATCAACTTCCGCTCCGAGGGACGGCGCTTCCCGGCCGAGAAGCGGGTGCTGGTCCCCGCCTCCTGGTTCTTCGAGTTCACCGGCGAGAAGTATCCGAAGACCAAGTGGAAGTTCACGGTCGAAGGCGAGGACTGGTTCTGCTTCGCCGGGCTGTGGCGCCCGGGCGAGGAGGGGCAGCCCGACCGCTTCACCATCCTGACGACGGCGCCCGGACCGGACATCGCGCCGTACCACGACCGGCAGCTGGTGGTGCTGCGGCGCGACCAGTGGGCGGCGTGGCTCGACGGGAGCCTGCCCGAGGAGGAGCTGCTGAAACCGGCCCCGGCCGGGACGCTCCGCGTGGAGCAGGCGTCCCAGCCGAAGGATCAGTAACGCATCGAGATCGAGAGCAGGCCGGCGTGGCTCTGGCTGCTGTCGCTCACGCGGCCGCGGTAGCCGGCGCCGACGGTGAAGCCCCCCAGCGGCATGCTGAGGCCCGCATCGAGCAGCAGCGAGCCGCCGTCCTCGTGGCCGTGGGCGGACAGCTCGTTGGCGGGGTTGTCGACCAGCGACACGCGCACGTCGTCGAAGTCCGAGGCGAGCCAGTCGCGGTAGCCGATCTCGCCGTGGATCCGAACCGCCTGGGACAGCTCGGACTCCGCCCGCAGGGCGATCTCGCCGGCCAGGCCGCCGACCTCGCGCTCGGCGATGCGGTGCCGGGCCCCGGGCCCGGTCTCCTCGTAACCCTCGACCTTGGTGCGGAGCGCGTTCAGCGAGACGCGCGGCGACAGCGCCACCCCGCCCATGTCGCGCCACAGGCCCGCCTGAACGCGGGCGCCGGCACTCCAGCCCTCGACCCGTTCGACGCGCTGCACGAAGCCGCCGACCGGGGTGAAGCGCTCGAAATCGTCGTACTCGTCGAAGCCGAAACCCGCCGCCGCGTTGACGAAGACGCCGCCGCTGCGCCAGCCCATGGAGGCGTCGGCGGCGAAGGTGCGGAGGTCGAACTCCAGCGGCCCGGGGTTCGCGGCGCCGTCGGAGACGCTGATCATGGCGCCCAGACGGAGCGCCTGGGACACGGCGTAGTTGGCGGCCACGCGCACGCTGGCCGAGCGGCTGTCGCCTTCGGGCATGACGCCGTCGGCGTCGAAGCTGGTGTCCTGGAAGTCGATCAGCAGCGCGACGTCCGCGGCGCCGGGGGCCAGCTCGCCGGCCTCGGCGCGGTCGAGCCCCCGCTCGAGCGCCTGCAGACGGTGGTCCAGGCCGCTCTCGGCGACGTGGGCCTGCGGCGCAGCGAGGTCGCCGTAGTAGAGGTAGTCGGTCGCGAGCGCAGCCAGGAACTGGTGGCCCTTCGCCGTCGGGTGCACGTTGTCCCAGTAGAGGTAGGTGTCGGGCGTGGAGCAGACCGCGCCCGTCGTCGTGTTCAGGCAGGCCTGCGTCACGTTGGTGAAGCCCACCGCGCCGGGGTTGAGGCGGACGAAGTCGCTGGCGCGCGCCACGTCGAACAGGATGATGTTGTTGTTGGTGCCCGCCGCGACCGTGTTCAGCTGGGTCAGGAGCGCGGCGTTGAAGGTGTTGGAGCTGAACTCGGCCAGCGGCTGCGCCGGCCCGCCGAGGAACTGCGGCGTGTAGCCGAGGTTCGGCAGGTTGCCGACCAGCACGGTCCCCGCCCCTGCGCCGGCGACCTGCCCCGTGATGAAGCCGATGTTCGCGGCGGCGTTGTTCGCCACCGTGGCCATCACCGTCGTCGGGCTCGGGCTAACCGCCGCGACCGGAATGCCCTGGAAGATGTCGTTGGCTCCGCCCCAGACCGTCACCAGGTCGGTCGACGCGAAGGTCCCGCCGCGGCTGAGGTACAGCGCCAGCTGGGAGCGCATTCCCGGAGGCGTGGCCGCGTTGTCGGTGCGGGCGCCGCCGAAGGCGTAGTTCACGTTGCCGGTGAAGGCGCCCAGCGCCCCGCGCTGGAGCGGCGAGAAGCCCAGCAGCTCGCTGAACACCGGGCCGTTGGAGAAGCGGCCCTGGTAGTACGGCGGCGAGGGCGGGTTCGTGCCCGCGGTCGCGGCGTACAGGTTGCCATTGTCGGACAGGCTGTCGCCGAACACGACGAGCCGGTTGTACTGCTGCGCGTTCGCTGCGCCTGCGGCGGCGAGCGTGAGCGTAGCCGCCGCCGTCGCGGCGAGAAGCGTAAGCCGATGCATTGTGATGACCCCCACGATCTGAGCGGAACTATCCCCCGCTTCGCGATGGGGGGCAAACCGCCGGGATCATCCGTGTCAGGTGTTAACGGACGTTGACCATGTCGCGTTAGCCGGTCAGTCGGCGAGCGGTCGACCCTCCGGGGCGCCGCGGCCGAGGCGGTCGGGCAACGGCTGTCCGGCCTCCACGAAGCTGAGGGAGACGCTGTTCAGGCAGTGGCGCTGGCCCGTCGGCGGCGGTCCATCCGGGAACACGTGGCCCTGGTGGCTGTCGCAGCGGGCGCAGCGGAGCTCGGTGCGCACCATGCCGTAGCTGCTGTCGCGGACGTAGTTCAGGTGATCGTCCGCGATCGGCTGGAAGAACGACGGCCAGCCGGTGCCGGAGTCGAACTTGGCCGACGAGCGGTAGAGCGGCAGCCCGCAGAGGCGGCAGGCGTAGGCGCCGTTCTTCTTGTTGTCGAGAAACACGCCGCAGAAGGGGCTCTCGGTGCCGTGGTCGAGCAGGACGCGGCGCTCGTCGCCGGTGAGGTCCGCCTCCAGCGCCGGGCGCTCCGAGGCGGTCGGCGGCGTGAGGTCGAAGCCGGCGCTGGAGATGCGGGCGGGCGTGTCGGTCTGGGCGTCCATGGGCGGGCTCCTGCTGCCCCGCAGATATAGGACAGGCGGGGCCGTTCGTGAGATGAAGCCGCGATGATCCCGCACCCCCTCCCGTGGCCCGACGCGGCGGCGCTGGCGCTCTTCGTGGTGCTGTGGCTGGGCTACGAGCCGCTGGTGCGGCGGCTGTCGCGCGGGCGGGGCTCGCTGCACCGGGACATGGACGTCGTCCGCTCCGGCTGGATGAACACGATGGCGCGGCGGCCGGAGAGCCGGCTGATCGACGCCAACCTGATGGGTCACACCATCAACTCGGCCAGCTTCTTCGCGTCGGCCAACCTGATCCTGATCGCCGCTGCGGCGGGCGCGCTGTTCGGGGCGAACGAGGGGATCCGGGGGCTGGCGTCGCTGAGCGTGACGCAGCCGGCGCCGCAGTGGCTGTTCGAGCTGAAGCTGGGGCTGGTGGTGCTGACGCTGGCGCGGGGGCTCCTCGATTTCATCTGGGCCATCCGGCAGATGAACTACTGGCTGGCGGCCGTAGGCTCGGTGCCGGACCCCACGCTGGAGAAGGACCAGGCGCGCTGGGGGCAGGCGCTGTCGGACCTCCTCAATCCCGCGCTGACCAGCTTCAGCGCCGGCGTGCGGGCCTACTACTTCGCGCTGGCCGCGGCGGCGTGGCTGCTGGGGCCGATCCCGCTCGCGGCGGCGGTGATCGCTGCCACCCTGCTGCTCGCGTGGCGTTCGTCGCGGTCGAAGGCCGCCGGCGCCATGCGGCGCCTGCGGGCCCTGATCGAGGAAGAGAGCGTCTAGCGCCGAAGCGGCGTATGCCGCCGGAGGAATACGATCAGGCGTCCACTCCGACGCCGACGGGACAGGTCACGCCGGTGCCGCCGATGCCGCAGTAGCCGCCCGGGTTCTTGGCCAGGTACTGCTGGTGGTAGTCCTCGGCGAAGTAGAACTCAGGGGCATCCCGGATTTCCGTGGTGATGTCGCCGTAGCCCTTCGCGCGCAGCGCCTGCTGGTAGGTGTCGCGGGAGGCTTCCGCCGCCCGCCGCTGCTCCTCGCCGTAGGTGTAGATGGCCGAGCGGTACTGCGTGCCGGTGTCGTTGCCCTGGCGCATCCCCTGCGTGGGGTCGTGGTTCTCCCAGAACAACGTCAGCAGCGCGTCGTACGAAGTCTGACCCGGATCGAACACCACCAGCACCACTTCGGTATGACCGGTGCGACCGCTGCAGACTTCCTCGTAGGTGGCGTTGGGGGTCATGCCGCCGGCGTAGCCCGCGGCGGTCACCCACACGCCGGGCGCGTTCCAGAAGATGCGCTCCACGCCCCAGAAGCAGCCCATGGCGAACTGCGCCACCTGGAGCCCCTCGGGGTAGGGCCCCTTCAGCGGCCGGCCGTTGACGAAGTGAGTCTCGGCGGTGCGGATCGGGTCGGGGCGGCCCGGCAGCGCCTCGTCGGCGGTGGGCAGGTCCAGCTTCTTCTTGAACAGCATCGGGTGCTCCTGTCGCCCCGCACAGATAGGCGCCCGGAGCTGCGGCGTCAGCCGCCTTGCCGCGGCGCGTCCCGGAGGCTATCTGCGCCCCCCTGCGTGGTGAGGTGGCCGAGTGGTTTAAGGCGCACGCCTGGAACGCGTGTATAGGGGAAACTCTATCGAGGGTTCGAATCCCTCCCTCACCGCCACCGTCCCGTTCCGCTCGCATCGGCCGCCGCCGCCCGTAAGATGGCGCGCGTGAGCGAACCCTCCCCTTCCCCCGGCTGGGAATTCTGGATCGACCGCGGCGGGACCTTCACGGACGTGGTCGCGCGGCGGCCGGACGGCGCCCTGGTCACCCACAAGCTGCTGTCGGAGAACCCGGGCCGGTACACCGACGCCGCGGTGGCGGCGATCCGTGAGCTGACGGGGGCCGGCGACGGGCCGCTCCCGCCGGGCGCGCTCGACGCGGTGAAGATGGGCACCACGGTGGCCACCAACGCGCTGCTGGAGCGCAAGGGCGAGCCCACCGTGCTGGCGATCACGCGCGGCTTCGGCGACGCGCTGCGGATCGGGTGGCAGAGCCGGCCGGACATCTTCGCGCGGCGGATCGTGCTGCCGGAGCCGCTCTACGGCCGGGTGGTCGAGATCGACGAGCGGGTCACCGCCGGGGGCGAGGTGCTGAGGCCGCTGGACGAAGCGGCCGCACGGGAGTCCCTGGCGACCGCGTACGCGGAGGGCTTCCGCTCCGTCGCGATCGTGCTGATGCACGGGTTTCGATGGAGCACGCACGAACGGCGGGTGGCGGAGATCGCGCGCGAGGTCGGCTTCACGCAGGTGTCGGTCAGCCATGAGGTGGGCGCGCTGATCAAGCTGGTCGGGCGCGGCGACACCACGGTGGTGGACGCCTACCTGTCGCCGGTGCTTCGCCGGTACGTGGAGCAGGTGGCGGGCGAGTTCGGGGCGGCCGCGCGGCTGCTGTTCATGCAGTCGAACGGCGGGCTGGTGGACGCGCACGCCTTCCGCGGCAAGGACGCGGTGCTCTCGGGACCGGCGGGCGGGATCGTCGGCATGGCGGCGACGGCGGCGCAGGCGGGCTTCGACCGCGTCATCGGCTTCGACATGGGCGGCACGTCCACCGACGTGTCCCACTACGCCGGGGAGTTCGAGCGCAGCTACGAGACCGTGGTTGCAGGCGTGCGGATGCGCGCGCCGATGATGGCCATCCACACAGTGGCGGCGGGCGGGGGCTCGATCTGCCGGTTCGACGGAGCGCGGCTGCGGGTGGGTCCGGAGTCGGCGGGCGCCGTGCCGGGGCCGGCGTGTTACCGGCGGGGCGGGCCGCTGACGGTGACGGACTGCAACCTCGTCGCGGGGAAGATCCGGCCGGAGCACTTCCCGCACGTGTTCGGGCCCGGCGGGGACGCGCCGCTGGACATCGACGCGGCGGAGCGGCGGCTGGCCCAGGTGGCGGAGGCGATCGCCGCGGCGGGCGGGCCGCGGATGACCCCGGCGGAGGCGGCCGAGGGCTTCCTGACCATCGCGGTCGAGAACATGGCGAGCGCGATCAAGCACGTGTCGATCCAGCGCGGGTACGACGTGACCCGCTACACGCTGGCCTGCTTCGGCGGCGCGGGCGGGCAGCACGCGTGCCTGGTAGCGGATGCGCTCGGCATGCGGCGGGTGATGATCCATCCGCTGGCCGGGGTGCTGTCGGCTTACGGCATGGGGCTGGCAGACCTCCGGACGTTGCGGGAGGCGAGCGTTGAGGCGGCGCTGGAGCCGGCGACGGACGCGCAGCTGCGCGAGGTGGCCGAGCGGGTGGGGTCGGAGGCCCGGGTTGCGCTGCTGGCGCAGCAGGTCCCCGTCGGGGCGGTGGAGGTGCTGGTTCGGGCGCACGTGAAGTACGCCGGGACGGACGCGCCGCTGGAGACGCCTTTCGGGTCGGCAGACGAGATGCGGGCCGCCTTCGAGGACCTGCACCGACGCCGGTTCGGCTTCATCGCGCCGGAGAAGCCGCTGGTCGTGGAGGCGCTGTCGGCGGAGGCGGTCGGCCGCTCGCGGGCCGGCGCCGCTGTTGCGGAAGGCGGGTCGGCGGCGGGAAAGGCCGAGCCCATCGGGAGCACCCGGCTGCGCTCCGCAGGCAGGGACTGGGACGCTCCGGTTTACGCGCGGGACGCGCTCGCGGCCGGCGCGGAGGTCACGGGGCCGGCGGTGATCACGGAAGCCACCGCCACCACCGTCGTCGAGCCCGGCTGGCGCGCGGCGGTGGACGACCACGGCAACCTGATCCTCGAGCGCGCGGAGGCCCTCCCCTCCCGCCGCGCCGCTGGAACGGAAGCCGACCCGGTGATGCTTGAGGTGTTCAACAACCTGTTCATGGCGGCCGCCGAGCAGATGGGCTTCGCGCTGCAGAACACGGCCTACTCGGTGAACATCAAGGAGCGCCTGGACTTCTCGTGCGCGCTGTTCGACGCCGACGGCGGCCTGGTCGCCAACGCGCCGCACATGCC
>DASVVG010000234.1:0-4163 GCA_036386655.1 Caulobacteraceae bacterium
CGTGGGCGACGACATCGCCTGGATGCGCTTCGGCGCGGACGGGCGGCTCTACGCGATCAACCCCGAAGCCGGCTTCTTCGGGGTGGCCCCTGGCACCGGCGAGAGCACCAACAAGAACGCCATGGACACGCTGCGCGAGAACGTCGTGTTCACCAACGTGGCGCTGACCGACGACGGCGACGTCTGGTGGGAGGGCATGACCGAGACGCCCCCCGCGCACCTGACCGACTGGCGCGGCAAGGACTGGACCCCCGAAACTCCGGGGCCCGCGGCGCACCCGAACGCCCGCTTCGCCGTGCCGGCCTCGCAGTGCCCGGTGATCGCGCCCGAGTGGGAAGACCCCAGGGGCGTGCCGATCAGCGCGATCCTGTTCGGCGGTCGCCGCGCTTCGGCCGTGCCGCTGGTGACCGAGGCGTTCGACTGGCGCCACGGCGTGTTCATGGCCTCGAACGTGGCGTCGGAAGGCACCGCGGCGGCGGAGAACAAGGTCGGCGAGCTGCGCCGCGACCCGTTCGCGATGCTGCCCTTCTGCGGCTACAACATGGGCGACTACTTCGGCCACTGGCTGAAGGTCGGCAAAAGAGCCGACGCGGCGAAGCTGCCGCGCATCTACTTCGTCAACTGGTTCCGCAAGGACCGGAACGGCAAGTTCGTCTGGCCGGGCTACGGCGAGAACAGCCGCGTGCTGAAGTGGATCGTCGAGCGCATCGAGGGTACGGCGGACGCGGTGGAGACGCCGATCGGCCTGCTGCCGACGAGGGAGTCGCTGGACACCTCCGGGCTGGACCTGAGCGCCGAGCAGCTCGACCTGCTGCTGACGGTCGACGCGGCGGTCTGGAAGGAAGAGGCCTCTCTGATCCCCTCCGGGTACGAGAAGTTCGGGGACCGGCTGCCGCAGGAGCTCTGGCGGGAGTACGAGAACCTGCTCGAGCGGCTCGACCGGGCCGAAGCGGCCGCTGAACCCGTGCCGCCGGTCCGGACCTACGGCGGTCGGGAGCCCACCTTCGGGCAACCCGGCGCCTTCGCCTCGCGTTCCGACACCTGACGTAAAGTCGCCGCGCCGACTCGAGGCGGTGCGGCGACGGTTCCCCGGGAGGGGCTGTCGGGCCATGGTGCGGCTGATGAGGCGTATTCCCGCATCCGCGGCGGTGCTCGCGCTGGTCCTCGCCGCCTGCGGGCCGGACGGCGAGGACTCCGTCACGCCCGGGCCTCTGATCCCGCAGCCGCCGTCCCCGATCACCCTGCCGCGCGTGCCGGTCATCCCGCAGGCGCCCGAGTGCCGCGGCTCGACCGCTTACGACGGCGCGGCGCTGCAGAACGGGCTGTCGGTGCGCGAGATGCCCTGGTCCCCCTTCGGCCGGCAGGAGCGCGGCTGGGAGGTGTACGAGGCCAAGATCGCGCAGGAGATCGGCACCGGCTGCTCGGCCGACAGCCCCGCCTTCGCCGAGGCGCTCGCGAAGTGGGAGCGGGCGCGCCAGATGGACGGGGACGGGGTGCTGGACGAGCACGTCTTCACCCGCATGAAGGCGTTCTGGCACGCGCAGCGGCCGTACCTCACCATCCGCAGCGAAGGCTGCCCGGCCCCGCCGCCCGAGAGCGACCTGCAGTGGGCCACGGCCTCCGAGGGCTACAAAGGCAAGATGGTGCAGCTGCGCCCGCCGGCGCTGCAGGCCTACCGCCGGATGCGGGCCGCGGCGCTGGCCGAGGCGCCGGAGATCGCTCGCGATCCGGACATGCTGACCATTTTCTCGGGGTTCCGCAGCCCGGCCTACGACGCGGAGCGCTGCGCCCGGGAGGGCAACTGCAACGGGGTGACGCGCGCCTCCTGCTCCCCCCACAGGACCGGGCTGGTGGTCGACCTCGCGGTGGGGGCGGCGCCCGGGTACACGGTCGACTCCTCCGCCGACGTGAACCGCCTCTACCAGACCCGCACGCCGGCCTACCGCTGGCTGGTGGCGAACGCGCATCGTTTCGGGTTCGTGAACTACGTCTTCGAGCCCTGGCACTGGGAGTACACGGGGCAGGGGGCGGAGGCGCGGCCGGTCCCGCCGGTCTTCCTGCCGCGCGTGGAGTCGGGAACGCGACCTAGGGCTCGGGCTTTTGTACGCGACAAGGAGCCCGCCCGTGAACGTCAGAACCGCTAGCCTTCTCCCCGTCTTCGCCCTAGCGGCGCTCGCGGCCTGCGGGCAGGACCAGGAGAACGCCTCCGACCGCTCCGGCGCGACCGCCGCCGCTCCGCAGGCGCAGGCCCGCACCAACGCCGCCTTCAGCCGCGAGGCCGTCGATGCGGCGTCCTTCTCGGCCGAAGCGGCGGCCTCGCAGGACCGCACCCCGGCCGTGCTCCGCGCCCAGGTGCTGCTCGACCGCGCCCGCTTCTCGCCCGGGATCATCGACGGCAAGCCGGGCGAGAACGTCCGTCAGGCCGTCGCCGCCTTCGAGAAGGCGTACGAGCTGCCGGTGGACGGCCAGCTAGACGCGGCGGTGTTCCAGAAGCTGACGCAGCTCGACAACCGCCCGGCGCTCGCCGACTACGAGATCACCGCGGCGGACGTGAAGGGACCCTTCATCCAGTCGGTGCCGCAGGAGCTGGAGGACAAGGGCAAGCTGCCGGCGATGTCCTACACCAGCGCGCTGGAGGGGCTGGCCGAGAAGTTCCACGCCACCGAGGAGCTGCTGCAGACGCTCAACCCCGGCGCCGACTTCAGCAAGGCGGGGACCCGGATCGTGGTCCCCGACGTGGCGAACCAGCAGCTGCCGTCCGCCGTCGCCTCCATCGAGGTGAACCGGGCCGAGCGCGAGGTCCGCGTTTACGACGCCGAGAAGAAGCTGCTCGCCTTCTACCCGGCGACCATCGGCAGCGACGTGCTGCCCACCCCCAGCGGCTCGCTCAAGGTCAGCGGCGTCGCCCCGGAGCCCGACTACACCTTCGACCCGGCCAAGCTGAATTGGGACGGCGCCAAGACCAAGGTCACCGTGAAGCCGGGGCCGAACAACCCGGTGGGGTCGGTCTGGATCGACCTGAACAAGCCCACCTACGGCATCCACGGCACGGACGAGCCGCGCACCATCGGCAAGGCGGTGTCCCACGGCTGTGTGCGGCTGACGAACTGGGACGCCGAGGAGCTCGCGAGCCAGGTGAAGCCGGGGGTTCCCGTCAGATTCCTCTGACGCCCCGAGTGTCCGATTCCGGCACGCGAGTGACCGGAAGCGGGCCTGAGTTGCAAGCTTAATACCTTCTTCACCGTACTTCTTGAGATTGCTGCAAGGGACGGCACGGAAAACTGTCGCGTTGGGACGACGAGTCCGTCTGACGGACCGCCTGTCTTCCAATTGCGGGAGCGAGTTCGATGCGCGTCGCCACCATGATCAGCCTCGGCGCCTCTGCCCTTCTCGGGGTCGGCGCCCTGGTCGTCGCCAAGGTCTGGCTGCCGTCCTCCTCGGGCGGAGCGCCCAACGCCGGAGCCGCGCGTGCCGCGCCGGAGGTGCCCGTGGTGGTCGCCGCCACCGCGCTGCCCTACGGCGTGAAGCTGGAGCGCAAGCACCTGGCCTTGGCCAAGATGCCCGCCAACGCCGCGCCCGAAGGGGCCTACAGCTCGATCGAGGCGCTGCTGACCGCGGACGCCGCGGCCGGCGCCCCGGTGGTGCTGATCCCGATGTCCATCCGCGAGCCCATCCTGCCGCCGAAGGTGAGCGGGCCGGGGTCGCGCAAGTCCGTGGCCGCGCAGATCGCCGCCGGGATGCGCGCCTACACCATCCGGGTCACCGACGTGGCCGGCGTGGGCGGCCACGCCCTGCCCGGCGACCGCGTCGACGTCCTGCTGACGCGCGACCTGTCGGCCGACCAGAACGTCCAGCGCTTCGCCTCCGACGTGGTGATCCAGAACGTCCGCCTGCTCGGCATGGACCTGAACGCCGACCCCACCTCGACGGAGAGCAAGGTGCCCCAGACCGCCACCCTCGAGGTGAGCGTCGAGGACGCCCAGAAGCTCGCCATCGCCGCCGACCTCGGCGCCCTGTCGCTGGCCCTGCGGCGGGCCGGCGCCAGCGAGCTCGCCCCGATCCGCCGCGTCGCCGCCAACGACCTGGGCGCGGGCTTCCCGCTCCCGGCCGGCGTGGTGATGCGCGCCTCGGCGAGCACCGCCGCGCCGTCCACCGCCATGGCG
>DASVVG010000235.1:0-13449 GCA_036386655.1 Caulobacteraceae bacterium
CGCTTCATCTCATCCTCCCTCTGTGGCGGACGGGTCGCGGCGACGTTGCGCCGCCGCGACCGCAGGCGTCGGACTTACTTGCTGGCGTTGGGCGAGCGCTGGAAGCTGCTCACGCACTGGCCCTGGTTGCGGAAGCCGCCGGCCCGGAAGCCGCCGTTCTTGCACTGCTCGGCAGTCCGCGGCGCGGGCGCCAGCAGCACCGAAACGCCGCCGATCACCAGGTTCCGGATCAGGATGGTGCTCGGGTTGGCCACGTTGTCGTTCACGATCCCGGTGTGCCCGGCCGTGCCGTTCGTGATGCCGGTGATCGTCTGGGTGACGGTGAAGAAGCCGTCGCCGTCGGTGTCGGTCCCGCAGGCGGTGTTGTTCGGGTCCGGGTCGAAGGTGTTGAAGGCGCCGCCCTGGATGAACACGCGCGGCGCGCCGCCGCCGCAGGGGCCCTTGTACTCGAAGCTGATGGTGTCGCCGTTCTTCACGGCCACATCCAGGTTCTGGTTCTCGTAGGAGGTGCCGGCGGTGGTGCCGGTGCTGTTCAGCGTCAGGACGCCGTTCTGGTAGCTCGCGCCCGGGTTGGCGACGAAGCCGCTCCCGGTCTGGGCGTAAGCAAACGTGGAAGCGCCCATGACGAGCGCGGCCGATGCGGCCAGGGTGCAAAGCTGTTTCGATAGTTTCATCGCGGTATCCCCAGAGTTCCCTCGGCGCTCACAACTCGTGGCAGCGCCTGCTGTTCCCTTCTCGCGGCGCGGAAGGGGAGCTTCGCGTCGCAGGCGACCGGCGAACACTTGCGCACTACGCTCCCGCCTCGTCGGGGGCGCGTGCTCTGGGCAGCCCCTGCGATCGTGCTAAACCCCACGCATGAGCCTGAGCGACGCCCCGGGCCACGGCCGCAACGGCCTGGACCTCGAGGACTTCTTCGAGAACGGCACGGTGGGCCTGCATCTCGTCGGCCCCGACGGCACCATCCTGCGCGCGAACCCGGCCGACTACGCGCCTCTGGGCTACAGCGCCGAGGAGTATGTCGGCCGCAACATCACCGACTTCCACGCCGACCCGGAGACCATCGCCGACATCCTCGCCCGCCTGAGCCGCGGCGAGAAGCTGGACAAGTACCCCGCGCGACTGAAAGCGAAGGACGGTTCGGTCCGCCACGTGCAGATCTCCTCCAGCGTCAACTTCCGGGACGGCGACTTCGTCAACACGCGCTGCTTCACCGTCGACGTCACGGACCGCCGGGACGCCGAGGACGCGCTGCGCGAAGCCCAGCAGCGCCTGTCCGCCACCTACGAGAGCGTGCTCGCCGGCATCGGCGAGGTCGACCGGGACGCCCACTGGCTCCGCGTCAACGAGGCGTTCTGCGAGATCACCGGCTACACCCGCGAGGAGCTGCTCCAGCGGAGCGTGTTCGAACTCACCCATCCGGACGACGTGGAGGCGGACCGCACCCGCTGGGAGGCGCAGGTCCGCGGCGAGCTCGACCGCTACGCCATCACCAAGCGCTACGTGCACAAGGACGGCCGGGTCATCTGGGTGGAGGTCACGAGTTCGACCGTCCGCGACGCCGCGGGCGGCTTCCGCTACGGCGTGCGCCTCGTTCACGACGTCACCGAGCGCCGCGAGGCGGAGGCGCGCCAGAATCTCCTCCTCGAGGAGCTGAACCACCGGGTGAAGAACACGCTGGCCACCGTGCAATCGATGGCGGCGCAGACGGCGCGCTCGTGCACCACAGCCGACGAGTTCCGGGTGCGCTTCGAGGCGCGCCTGCTCGCCCTCAGCGCCGCACACGACCGCCTGACCCGCAACCAGTGGGAAGGCGCCCGCATGAAGGAGATCGCGGAGGAGGAGCTCGCTCACCACCGGGCCGGCCGTCGCGACCTGGTCGCCCGCGGCCCCGATGTGATGCTGCCGCCGCGCGCGGCGCTCTCGCTCAGCATGGCGCTGCACGAGCTGGCGACCAACGCGGCCAAGTACGGGGCGCTGTCCACCGAGGGCGGCCGCGTCTCCCTGACCTGGACCGTCGCGCGCGACGGGCCCTTTCCTGAGCGCATCGACCTCCTCTGGGATGAGACCGGCGGCCCGCCTGTCGCGCCGCCCGACGACGAAGGCTTCGGCTCCCGTCTGCTCCGGGTCACCGCTCGCGAACTCGGCGGCGAGGCGGCCGCGGACTTCCGGCCGCAGGGGCTGCGCTGGACGCTGTCCTTCCCCCTGCGGCGTGAGGAGACCTCCGCCGGCTGACTCCTCGCGGAGCGCGGCGGCCTTCCTTCCGCCGTCAGGTGAAGGTATCAATCCATCGCCCGCGCCCCGTGCCAGTGGGCGCGTTAGTGCGAGTTCCACGATGAGTACGCCCGAGTCCGCGTCCGCCCTGCTGCGGGGCAATTACGCGTCCGTGGCGAAAGACCTGATCGCCCCCGTGGTCGATCTGCTTGGAGTCGCGCGCTCTGCTTTCGGCGGCGATCTGGACAAGCTCCTCATTGTGCTGGTGGTCGCCTTGCGCACCGCGGAGGACCCGAAGGCGCGCGAGTTGGACTTCGACGACGTGCTCCGCGGTGACCTAAAGGAGTACCCGAGCCTGCGGACCAACGTGCGTTCCATCGCGGAGTCCACGGGCGTCCCGCGCGAGACCGTCCGGCGGAAGATCGCCGACCTGGTCGCCGCCGGCTGGGTCGCCCGCGACGGCGACGCGCTCTCCTACACTCCCGAGGCCTCGCGTGCGGTCGGGCCGGTGCGCGACGCCATGATCGACGCTGCGGTCAAGCTGCACGGTACGGTGGCGTCGCTGCTGGAACGCAACCGGTGACCCACATTGGGCCCACAGTTCGCCCGCGGCCGTCCGGGAACGGATAGAACGTAAAGGCGGCCGATCCCCCCCGAACGGTCGCACGTGCCCGCCCTCCCCAGGGCGCAGCGCATCCGCGGCTCCGCTCCCCCCCGGGCGGAGCCGCATTCGCGTCCGGCAACCGGAACGCCACGGCCGCGCTTCATCCAGCGATGGACCTGGCCGACTTCCCCCTGATCCACCACTTCGCCACGGCGCTGGAGCTCGCCGGCGTCGCGGTCATCCTTGTCGGTGTGATGGTCGCCACCGCGGTGTTCCTGCGCGCCTGCATCCACCGCGCCGATCCGCGCGAAGCCTACAACCGCTACCGCGCGGACCTCGGGCGGGGCATCCTGCTCGGCCTAGAGCTGCTGGTGGGCGCCGACATCATTGCGACCGTGACGGCGCCGCTCACCCTCGAGAGCGTCGGGCTCCTCGCCGCAGTCGTGCTCATCCGAACCTTCCTCAGCTTCTCGCTGGAGACGGAGATCGAGGGCCGCTGGCCCTGGCGGCGCGCCGAGGCGTCCCCGGTCGAGCCGGAGCGGTGACGCCGGTGACTGCGCCCGACAAATCGTCGCGCCCGCTCCAGCGGCCGCCGTGCGCGACTACCTTCCGGTGATGGGAAAGCTCACCTCGATCGTCGGCGCGGCGCTCGCCCGCGCGGCGCCGGCGCAGGACCCGCGCCGCAACGCCATCAACGTCATCGCGCCCTATCTGCACCACGGCATGTGGGTGTTCGACGACGCGCGCGTAGGCCTGCGGCAGGAGCCGTTCGTCAGCGGCGCGGACGACTGGATCACGCGCGTCACGGCGGACATCCCCGACGCCGAGCGCGGCTTCACGATGGTGTTCTCGGGGCGGCCGTTCCCCGGCGCGCAGTACCGGATGGAGCGGCGCCGGCTGGACATGGGCGGCGCCTGGTACTGGTCGCCGCAGCTGGAGATGGAAGGCTGGCTCTGCTCGGCGCTCTTCCGCTACTTCGACGCCGCCCCCGACGAGCTGCACGTGCAGGTGAAGCCCGGCCGCGTGTGATCGGTCGGTAATCTCCCGTTCATCCAGATTAACATAGGTGGGGCCCGTGGCGGTCTACACCTACTATCTGCTGAACGACGACGGGTCCGTGCCGGCGTTCGAGTTCGACCAGTGCGGCGACGACGTCGAGGCGCGTCTGCGCGCCATGGAAGTGCTCGCGCGCCGTCCGGAGCGCACGGGGGTGGAGATCTGGCGGGACGATCAGTTCGTCGGCCGGCACCCGGCCGCTACGGTCAGTTCCACAGAGGCTTGATCGCCGCCCGGCCGTCGTAGGTCAGGCCGTAGCCCCGCTCGCCTTCGGGAATGAGCCAGCCGCGGTCGACGCACGGCGCCGCCTCTTCCTCGTCGATGCCCTCATGGTAGCCGCCCGCTTCGGCGACCTGCCGGAGAACGGCCCACTGGCGATGGTCGGGGCGCTGGTTCATGCGATCAATGTGGATCGACATGGTAAGTATTTGATTTACGGCCGCGCTTGTTTTGCCCCGAAAACGCTTTCCGCACAGGCCGGAACCGCTCCCGATTCACGCGGGTTAAGGCGCCGTAGGGAGTGCCGCCCATGGACCTGCTGGAAACGGTCGAAGAGCCGCTCAAGGCCGTAGCCTTCGAAGGCGAGGTCGTCGTCAGCGGAAGCGTTTGCCTCGCGATGACCCCTGAGGCCGCGCTCGCGTCCGCCGAGGCGCTCCGCAAGGCGGCCGAGGTCACGCTGGGATCCAGCGGAACCCGTCGTCCAGCCGAGCCGCGCTCGTGGGCGAACGGCGACACGTAGCTTAGCCTAGCTCCCCCTCCGCGAGGGTTGGCGCTCGTCTGCCCGTTGGCTTAAGGAATCGCGCGCGCGAGTGCGCGGGCCAGCAGGAGCCTCCCTGAGGTGAGCACTAATCAGAAAGCCGCTACGGGCATCGAGGGTCTCGACGACATACTAGTCGGGGGCCTTCAGCTGGAGCGCGTCTACCTTCTGGAGGGCGACCCCGGCACCGGCAAGACTACGGCCGCCCTGCAGTTCCTCATGGAAGGGGCGAAGCAGGGGCGGAAAGGGCTCTACGTCACGCTCTCGGAGACGGAGGCCGAACTCAGGGCCACAGCGGAGTCGCACGCTTGGGTCCTCAGCGACCTGATCGACATCTTCGAGCTCTCGCCGCCGGAGAGCCTGCTCGACGAGCAGCAGCAGCAGAGCCTGCTTTACTCCTCCGACCTCGAGCTGGGGGAAACCACCCGTCTCATCTTTGAGGCGGTGGAGCGCTCAGCCCCTGATTTGATC
Source organism: Caulobacteraceae bacterium (assembly GCA_036386655.1). Lineage (GTDB taxonomy): Bacteria > Pseudomonadota > Alphaproteobacteria > Caulobacterales > Caulobacteraceae > JAHWJX01. The sequence goes on from DASVVG010000235.1 coordinate 5,100, forward strand.
GTCATCGACAGTTTGTCCGAAATCCGACTGCTGGCGCAGGGCTCCCTCCGCTATCGCCGGCAGATACTCGCCTTGAAGCACTACTTCGCGAAGCACGGCGCCACCGTCTTGATGCTGGACGACCTCACCGCAGAAGCCGGCGACCGGACCGTCCACAGCGTAGCCCACGGGGTAATCCGGTTGGAGGAACTGGCCCCCAGCTATGGGGCCGAACGCCGCCGGCTCCGGGTCGTCAAGTACCGTGGCCAGTCCTTCCGGGGCGGCTTCCACGACTTCACCATCCTGAAGGGCGGGCTGGCGGTATACCCCCGGTTGGTGGCGGCCGAGCACAAGAACGTTTTCGAGCGGACCATCCTCAGCACCGGGAAGCCCGAGCTGAACGCCCTCTTGGGAGGCGGACTCGAGCGGGGCTCCGCCGCCTTGATCATCGGGCCTGCCGGAACGGGCAAGTCACTGCTGACGCTCGAGTTCGCACTCGCCACCATCGCACGGGGCGAGCGCGCGGCCATGTTCGTGTTCGACGAGGAACTCGGCCTCCTGTTCAGCCGCGCCCGTGGTCTCGGCATCGACCTCCAGCCCCTCGTCGACGCAGGTACGCTGATCGTCGAGCAGGTCGACGCGGCCGAGCTGTCGCCGGGCGAATTCAGCCACAAGGTTCGAACGTGCGTCGAGAAGTCGGGGGCGGCCACGGTCATCGTGGACAGCCTGAACGGCTACCAGGCCGCCATGCCGGACGAGCAGAACCTAGTGCTGCACATGCACGAGCTGTTGCAGTACCTGAACCGGCGGGGCGCCAACACCTTCCTCACGATCGCGCAGCACGGCCTCGTGGGAGACATGAAGTCGCCCGTAGACGTGACGTATCTCGCCGACACCGTGGTGCTTCTTCGCTACTTCGAGGCCGCGGGCCGGATCCGCCGCGCAATCTCGGTCATCAAGAAGCGGGCAGGGTCGCACGAGGACACCATCCGGGAGTTCCGCATCACCCCGGCTGGGCTATGGATCGGCGAGCCGCTGACCAACTTCCAGGGCGTGCTACGGGGGGTGCCCACGCTCCTCCCGGCCGAGCCGGGCCTTGAGGCCGCCGAGTGAGCAAAGGCGGGAACACCGCCGCGGACCGCTCTGAACGGGCCTTGGTGCTGGCTCCCCATGGTCGGGACGCTGCCGTCGCTTGCGCCGTCCTCGAAGAGGCGGGGATAGCGGCCTCGCCGTGCACGGACGTGCCCTGCCTCACCCTCGAGCTCCGCGCGGGCGGCGGCGTCGTCATCGTCACGGACGAGTCGCTGCTGGACGCTGACCTCCACCCGCTCGCCGCTTGGCTCGAGGCGCAGCCCGCCTGGTCGGACCTCCCCTTCGTGCTGCTCACCCACCGTGGCGGAGGCATCGAGCGCAATCCCGCCGCCGCACGCCTGAGCGGCGTGCTCGGCAACGTCACCTTCCTGGAGCGCCCGTTCCACCCCACCACGCTCATCAGTGTCGTGAACACCGCGCTGCGGGGCCGGCGGCGGCAGTACGAGGCCCGCGCCCGTCTCGAAGCCATCCGCGAGGGCGAGGAGCGGCTGCTGGTGGCGCTGGAGGCCGGCCGCCTCGGCTCCTGGCAGCTCGATCTCGCTACGGGCGAGCTCATCACCTCCGAAACCTGCCGCGCCCACTTCGGCCGCGCGCCGGATGAGCCGCTGACGTATCGCGAGTTCCAGGAAGCCATCCACCCGGACGACCGGGCCAAGCGCACGGAGATCCTGCAGCGGACGCTGGAGACAGGCGACGACTACGACGCCGAGTACCGCATCACCTGGCGCGACGGCACGCCGCATTGGGTGGGCATCCGCGCCCGGCTCCTGCGCGACGCGGGCGGGGCGCGCATGATCGGCGTCTCGCTCGACGTCACGGAGCGCCGGCGGGCTGAGGAGGCCCTTCGCGAGAGCGAGACGCGTTTCCGCCTGATGGCCGACAGCGCGCCGGTGCCGATGTGGGTGACCGAGCCCGGCGGCCGCCGCGGCTTCGTCAACCAGGCCTACCTCGAGTTCCTCGGGGTAGGCTACGACGAGGCGGTCGTCTTCGACTGGCGCAGGATACTGCACCCCGACGACCTGCCCCGCATCCTCGGCGAGCAGCTCGCCGGCGAGAGTTCGCTCAAGCCGTTCTCGCTGGAGGCCCGCTACCGCCGCGCCGACGGCGAGTGGCGCTGGATCCGCTCGCAGTCGCAGCCGAGGTGGGGCGCGTCCGGGGAGCACGAGGGCTTCGTCGGCCTCGCCTACGACATCACCCAGGCCAAGCAGGCGCAGTCCGACCTTCAGCGCATCAACGAGCTGCTCGAGGAGCGGGTGGCCGCCGCCCTCGCCGAGAAGGGGGAGGCCGAGGCCGCGCTGCGCCAGGCCCAGCGGCTCGAAGCCATCGGCCAGCTCACCTCCGGCGTGGCGCACGACTTCAACAACCTGCTCACCGTGGTGCTGGGCAACATCCGCATGCTCGACCGCCACGCCTCCGACCCCGGCGTGAAGCGCCGCCTGAACATGATGGAGCAGGCCGCCCAGCGCGGCGCCAACCTCACGTCGCAGCTCCTGGCCTTCTCGCGCCGGCAGAAGCTGGAGCCCCGTCCGCTCGACCTCAATGAGACGGTGCAGGGCATGCGCGACCTGCTGCAGAGCACCATGGGCGGCAGCGTGCGGCTGGAGACGGTGTTCGCGCCCGCGCTGTGGCCCGCCCTGATCGACCCCACGCAGATCGAGCTGGTGATCCTGAACCTGGCCATCAACGCGCGCGACGCCATGGAGGTCGGCGGCACGCTGACGGTGGAGACCGCCAACGCCGCCCTGGGTCCGCCGCAACGGCCCGAGGAGCCGCCCGAGGGCGAGTACGTCATGGTCGCCGTCACCGACACCGGCAGCGGCATGACGGAGGAGGTGCTCGCCAAGGCCTTCGAGCCGTTCTTCACCACCAAGGACGTGGGCAAGGGCTCCGGCCTCGGCCTCAGCCAGGTGTTCGGCCTCGCCAAGCAGTCCGGCGGCGGCGTGCGCATCGAGACGGAAGTGGGGCGCGGGACGTCGGTGAAGGTCTACCTCCCCCGCACAGAGGTCGTCGCAGAGGCCGCCGCGGAGGCCGCGCCGATCGCGCCGCCGCGCGGCCGTGGGAACAGCGTGGTGCTGGTCGTGGACGATGATGCGCACGTACGCGAGATCACCTCGGCCATGCTGCACGAACTCGGCTACCTGGTGGTCGAGGCCTCCAGCGGCCCCGCGGCGCTGCACGTGCTCGACACCGGCGTCGAGATCGACCTGATGCTGATGGACTTCGCCATGCCCGGCATGAACGGCGTCGACGCGGCGCGCCTCGCGCGATCCCGCCGACCGGACCTGCCGATCCTGTTCGTGACCGGCTACGCCGACACGGCCGTGCTGCTGGAGGCCTCGGAAGACGAGATCGTGCAGAAGCCGTTCGGCGAGCACGAGTTGGCCGCGAAGGTCAGCCGCCTGTTGTGCAGGAGCGCCGCGCCGGCGGCGCCGGAGGCCGTGAGCTAGGCCGCGCCCTGCTTGCTGCGCAGGCCGGCGACCTTGGCGTCGCTCTTCGTCTCGGCCATCTGGGTCTCGGAGCCCTTCAGGACCGCGTCGACCTTCTTCTTCTGGGCCTTGAAGGCGATCAGCTGCTTGGACTCGAGGCCGCCGCCGGAGGGGATCTTCGCGCTCTTCGGATCGACCCGCTTGCCCTTGTGCCAGATCTCGTGGTGCAGGTGCGGGCCCGTCGAACGGCCCGTGGAGCCGACGTAGGCCACGACCTCGCCCTGCTTCACCTTGTCCCCGACGTTCAGGCCCTTGGCGTAGCGCGAGAGGTGAGCGTAGCCGCTCTCATAGCCCCCGGAGTGCTTGATCCGCAGCCAGTTGCCGTAGCCGCCCCAGCGGCGCACCTCGACCACCGTGCCGTCGCCGGCGGCCAGCACCGGCGTGCCGGTGCCCGCGGCGAAGTCCACGCCCTGGTGCATCTTGTGGTAGCCGAGGATCGGGTGCCGGCGCATGCCGAAGCCCGACGACATACGCGCGCCTTCGACCGGCGTGCGCAGCAGGTAGCTCTTCAGGTTGGTGCCGACCTGGTCCAGCCACTGCGCCTTCCCGTCGTGCTCGACGCGGTACAGGCCCGTGGTTTTGCCCTTCGCCTCCAGGCGCGCGTAGAGCAGCTCCTGGTTCTCGATGACCTGGCCGCTGGCGGTCCGCTTCTGGTCGAACACCAGCACGATCTTGTCGCCGGCACGCAGGTCGCGCTCGAAGTCGACCTTGGTCTGGAACGCCTTCACGATTTCCTTGACGTGCGAAGGATCCACCCCGGCGCGCTGGGCGGTCGTGTAGAGCGAGCCGCGGATTTCGGCCTCCACCACGCCGGCGGCTTCGAGGATCTTCTCTTCCTTCTCGGTCAGGCGCAGGCGGCCTTCGTAGGTGCGCTCCACCGTGAGCAGCCGCTCCGGCTGCGGGCGGATGTTCAGCCCCACCAGGCGCGCGGCGCCGTCCTGCCCGCGCTGCCGCGACACGGCGGCCTCGAAGCGCACGCCGGGCTTCAGCTCCTCGTCCTTCAGCGCGGCCAGCACCACGTCCGCGGCCTTGGCCGCTTCTTCGGGCGCGCAGCCGGCGCGGATGACCGCGGCTTCCAGCGTCTCGCCGTTGCGGAGCTTCACGCGGACGGTCTCGGGGTCCTCATAGACCGGCGGCGGGGGCGGCGCGGGCTTGTGCGCCGCCTTCACCAGGCGCGCCTCCGGCGTCTTGTCCGGCTTGCCGGCCTTGCCCGCCGCGACCACGCGGCCGGGCTCGGTCACCTTCGCCTGCACGGCGTCCGCGGGCCCGCCCATCACCATGCCGGCCACCCACGACGCCAGCGCGACCGTGAAAACGGTCGGAGCGAGGCGGATGGGCTGCTGGCGCGGATCGAACTCGGGCATCCGTCTAGTCCTTGAATTCCTTGACTGTGCGGGCCGGAGGGGGCTTGCTCCGCACCACTCCAAAATCGGCTGACATCCTTAAGAAAGGTTGACCCTGGGGCAGGCCCCGGCCGGTTCCGCCCCCTTCGGGGACCGACAGCGACTGTTCAGATCGGAGGCGTTAAGGAGCCCGCGTGAACGTCGTCGAGCGCACATTGCAGGCCGCGGAGGGGAGCCCGCCCCCCGGCGTGTCCCGGCGCGCCTGGCGCTGGGCGAGCCTCGCGGACTACGGCCTGGAGGCCGCCGCTGTGGCGCTGATGGTCGTTGCCGCGGTCGGGCTGTCGCTCTACGCCGGCCGCCGCGCCCTCGTCGCCGACCTCGCCGAGGACTACCTCGAGCGCCGCGGCGTCGAGGCCGAGATCCAAGTCTACGACGTGGACTCCCGCGGCTTCGTGGGCCGGGTCCGCCTCGGCCCCGCCTCCGATCCCGACTTCCTGGCCGAGCGGGTGATCGTCGGCCTCGCCGCGCCCCCGCCGCCCGAGGGGCCTTACGCCCTGCGCCCCCGCGTCATCCGCGTGCTCCGCCCGCAGCTGAAGGCCAACTGGAACGGCGAGCGCCTGTCGTTCGGCTCGCTCGACCCGCTGGTGCGCGAGTTCCTCTCGAAGCCGCCGGAGCCGGACAAGCCGAGCCCGCTGGTGCTGATCGAGCAGGGCTCCCTGCGCCTCGCCACGCCGTGGGGGCTGGTGCGCGCCGGCGGCTCCGGCGCCATGGACAACTCCAAGCTCCGTCGGCTCGACCTCGACGTGGCGCCCGCCCGCCTGAACGGCCGCGGCTTCGCCGCCGACCTCACGGACGGCGCCTTGCGGATCAGCAGCGACGGCGCCCGCGCCGACGTTGACGCGCGTCTCTCCTTCCGCAGCCTGAGCCAAGGCGATACCCGCCTAGGCGGCGGGGCGATCACCCTGACCGGCGCCTCGCCGTATCCCGACATGGAGGCCCGCAGCCTGCGCGGGCCGCTCCGCCTGAACGCGACGCTGCGCAGCGCGGACGCTCGCATGGGCGACGCCCGCGCGCCCGGCCTGGACGCGGCCCTCCGCCTGAACGGCGACGTCGCCGGCCCGCTCGACGGCCTCACCTTCCGCGGCGCTGCCACCGGTTCCCTCGACGCGGACCATCTCAGGGCCGGCGCGCTCGCCCTGCAGGCGCCCGCCGCGCAGTTCCGCAGCGCCGCCCTGGTGCTCGCCCTCGGGCGCGGCGGCGTGGAGGGCACCGGCGGCGTCACCGGTACGGCCTCGGCCCGCCGCTTCGCCTCCGGCGACCTGAAGGCCGAGCGGCTGGACGCCCGCTTCGACAGCGGCGTCCTCGGCTTCCAATTCGGCGGCCGTGGCGCCGACGTGTCCGGGCCTGTCCGCGTGGCGCTTACCGCCGGCGCGGCCTCCGCCGGAGCCGACCTGTCGGCCAACGCCGTCTCGGCCGACCTCCGCACCAACCTGCAGATACTGAAGGGCGCGAGCGCGCCGCTGGAGGGCCACGCCACGGCGGGCACGCTCCGCCTCCTCGCCGCCGACGCGCCGGTGACCGTCAGCAACGCCCGCACAGAGTTCGCGGGGCGCGCTGGGGAAGGGGGCTTCGACCTGCAGGCCGCCCTCCGCGGCGACGCCGCGCTGCCCGCGCCCGCCGCACGGCGCCTCGTCGCGCAGCTGCCGATCCTCGCCGACGAGCCCGCCTACGCCGGCGCCCTGACCCGCGCCGCCTCCCGCTTCACCGTGGCGGCGCCGGGCGTGCGCCTGGCCCAGAGCCGCGGCCGCACCTCCGTCGCGCTCACCGCGCCCGCGCGCATCAGCGGCGGCGGCGGCGTGGTGGCCGAGCTCCGTCCGGTGCCGGGCCGCCCCCTCTGGGCCGGCGGGCAGGGCGGGCTCCAGTTCGCGCTCCGCGGCGGCGGCGCGCCTCACATCGACGCCCGCATCGAGCGCTACGCTCTCGTCCGCAACGGCTTCGACGCCGACCTGCGCGTCCGCGCCGCCGTGGACCTCGCCATCGCGCGCGGCGCCGTGCTGCAGGCCCGCGGCCGAGCCGTTTCCCGTGGCGGCGTCTTCGAGTTCCGGCCCGCCGAGTGCGTCGCCTTCTCCGCCGACGCGGTCGAACTCGGCGAGAACGACCTCGCCGCGCTCTCGACCCGCCTGTGCCCGCTGCCGGGCGCGGTGCTGCTGCGCGCCAGCGCAAACGGCTACCGCGTCCGGGGCCGCTACGAGGACACCGCCGTCGCCGTGCCCTTCCTGGAGACGCGGCTGACCAACGGCGCCGGCGTGCTCGACGCCGCCGGCGGCGAGGCGGGCCTCACCGCCGTCTCCGCCCGCGTCGACGCCGGTGAGGCCGACGACACGGCCGCGGTCCGCCGCTACCACCCGGTCGCGCTCACCGGGACCGCCGCACTGGCGAGCGGCGACTGGGACGCGGACCTCGTAATCCTTGATCGGCCGGGCGGCGCCCGCCTCGGCACGGCTGACCTGACGCACGACCAGGTGTCCGGCGTGGGCCGCGTGCTCATCGCCGCCGACGACCTCACCTTCGCGCCCGAGGGCCTACAGCCCCACGACCTGACGCCGCTGGGCGTCGGCGCAATTTCCAAGGTCGAGGGCAGCGTCGACTTCGCCGGCGAGATCACCTGGACGGCGGCGAAGGACGGCGGGACCAGCCGCGGCCGCATCACCACGCCCGGCCTCAGCTTCGACAGCCCCGCGGGCCGCGTCGTCGGCCTGGGCCCAGAGCTGGGCCTGTCGAGCCTGACGCCGCTGATCGCGCCGCCTGGCCAGACGGTGCGCGCCGAGCGCGTCGAAGCCTTCGCCGCGCTCGAGAACCCCGAGGTCCGCTTCGGCCTCACCCCGACGGCCCTGCAGGTGGAGGCGGCGACCGCCGGGTTCGCCGGCGGACGGGTCACGCTGGAGCCGCTGACGGTCCCGCTGGTGGAAGGGGAGCGCACCCTACGGGGCGCCGTGCAGCTCGACGACGTCGACATCGGCCGCCTGATCGAGGCCTCGACGTTCAAGGACCGCGTCGACTTCCAGGCGGTGGTCGACGGCCGCGTGCCCTTCGAATCCGGCCCGGACGGCCTGCGCTTCGACAACGGCGAGCTGCACTCGGTCCGCCCGGGCCGTCTCTCCATCGACCGGGAGGTGCTGAGCGGCGTGCAGGCCTCGGGCGGAGAACCGGAAGCCGTCACGGCCGAGGGCGTGCCCGCGCCGCTCCCGGTCCCCGAAGCCGGGGCCGCGGCCTTCCAGGACCTCGCCTACGATGCGCTGGAGAACCTCGCCTACGACGACATGCAGGTCTCCGTGGACAGCCGCCCGGGCGGCCGCCTCGGCATGATCTTCAAGATCGACGGGGAGTACGATCCGGCCGTAGCCCAGCAGGCCCGGATCAGCATCCTCGACCTGATCCGGGGCAAGGCTT
>DASVVG010000236.1:0-1542 GCA_036386655.1 Caulobacteraceae bacterium
GTTCATCCGGCTGGTCGGTCACCGCGGGCCGGTGCTCGACGACCTCGGCAACCTGCCGGACCCCGCCGCGTTCGGGTTGCCAGCCGAGGACGACGGCTCGCGGGAGGACGTCCTGCTCGGCCACAACCTCATCAGCTGCACGCACCACGAGCACGACCTGGAGGCGCTGCGGAGCGCCTCGACGCGGATCGTCGTCGCGGTCGGCGCCGAGTCCGAGGACGAGCTGGCGCACCGGTGCGGGCTGGCGCTGGCCGAGCGGCTCGGGCAGGCGCCGGTGGTGTTCCCCGGCGACCACGGCGGCTTCCTCGGCGGCGAGTACGGCCAGACGGGGGAGCCGGAGGCGTTCGCGGCGACGCTGCGCGAGGTGCTGGCCGCCGACCGGGACGCGGTTCCGGCGCGGGGCTGACCACCGGGTCGGGCGCCCCAGCCGGTGCGGTAACCTGCTCTACGCAGCGATCGGGCGGTGCGAGCCGCCCGGCGCTCGGGCTGTAGCGCAGCTTGGTAGCGCACTTGACTGGGGGTCAAGGGGTCGCAGGTTCAAATCCTGTCAGCCCGACAGTGAAACCGCAGGCCAGAGGTGGGTTGGTCCTTCGGACCGACCCACCTCTCGCGTGAGTACAGCAACCGCACCGCAACCGGAACCGCAACGCGGTTTGCACCGCAACGTCACCAGTGGATCGCCTGCCCGAGCTTGTCGGCCGCCTCGCGCTGCTGCGCCGGGGCCACGTGGCTGTAGATGTCGGCCGTGATGGCGTAGGAGCTGTGCCCAAGGTGCTCCTGCACCACCTTCGTGTGCGTGCCCGCGGCGAGCAGGAAGCTCGCCGCCGAGTGACGCAGCGTGTGCAGGTGGACGCCGCGCAGGCCGGCTCGCTCGGCCAGTGCCTCGAACCGACGCAGGACGTTGCGCGGTTCCAGCGGCGTGCCGATCTCTGACGTGAACACGAGCCCGCTGGCCTGCCACAGGCTGCCTGCGGCGAGCTGCTCCGCGGCCTGGCGCTTGCGGTGCGCCCGCAACGTCTCGACGGCGGGGACGGGGAGCGGCACGGTGCGCCGCGACTTCTCGGTCTTAGGCTCGCCGAGCTCAAGCCCGGCAGACGTCCGCGACAGCGTCCAGCGCACCCGGACGACTGCCGCATCGAGGTCGACGTCTCGCCAGTGCAGGGCCAGAGCCTCACCGCGGCGCAGGCCGGTCGCCAGCATTACGCGGTAGAGGGCCTCCAGGCGGTCACCGCGGATCCCTCGAGCAGCGCCTCCGCCTGCTGGGCGGAGAGGTAACCCGCGTCTTTGCGCTCGATGGCCGGGCGTTTGACCAGGGCGGCCGGGTTGCGCTGGATCAGCCCGTCCCGGACCGTGACGTCAAGGGCGGCCCGGAGCACGGCGTAGATCGTTCGGACGGATGACGCAGAAAGGCCCGCGCGGCGCTTGGCGAGCACCAGGCCTCCACGTCGGAGGGGCGAAGCCGGTCGAGGGGCAGGCTGCCCAGCTTCGGCACCAGGTGGCTGCGAGCAATGGTCGCGTACAGGTCGATCGTCGCCTGCTTGC
>DASVVG010000237.1:0-6858 GCA_036386655.1 Caulobacteraceae bacterium
CGCGCAGCAGCTGCAGTACGCCAAGACCGAGCGCCGCATCCAGCTGGGCGTGGCGATCACGCAAGGCCTGGGCGCCGGGGCGCACCCCGAAGTCGGGATGAGCGCGGCGGAGGAGAGCATCCCCGAGGTGATCGAGCACCTTGAGGGCGCACACATGGTGTTCATCACCGCCGGCATGGGCGGCGGCACCGGCACGGGCGCCGCGCCGATCATCGCCAAGGCGGCGCGCGAGCGCGGCATCCTGACCGTCGCCGTGGTGACCAAGCCCTTCCAGTTCGAAGGCCGTCACCGCATGCGCATGGCCGACCAGGGCATCGCCGAGCTGCAGCGCCACGTCGACACGCTGATCATCATCCCCAACCAGAACCTGTTCCGCATCGCCAACGAGCGCACGACCTTCGCCGAGGCCTTCGCCATGGCCGACCAGGTGCTGCACTCGGGCGTGCGCTCGATCACCGACCTGATGGTGATGCCGGGTCTGATCAACCTCGACTTCGCCGACGTGCGCTCCGTCATGTCCGAGATGGGCAAGGCGATGATGGGCACCGGCGAGGCGACCGGCGAGGACCGCGCGCTGGTGGCGTCGCAGAACGCCATCCAGAACCCGCTGCTGGACGAGGTGTCGCTAAAGGGCGCCAAGGCCGTGCTGGTGAACGTCACCGGCGGCTACGACATGACCCTGCTCGAGGTGGACGAGGCGGCCAACGCGATCTCCTCGGAAGTCGACAGCGAAGCCAACATCATCTTCGGCGCCGCGTTCGACGAGGCGCTCGAAGGCAAGATCCGCGTCTCGGTGGTCGCCACGGGCATGGACGGCGCGGCGATGCAGGCGGTGGAGCCCGCGCGCCAGATCCTGACCCAGGCTCGTTCACAACCCCAGCCGCAGGCGCAGCAGCGTCCCGCGATGCCGGCGGGCCGCCCCTCGTGGGAGATCGCCCGCGACGCCGAGACCGCACGCGTGGAAGCCGAACGCGCCGCAGCCGCCTTCGCCCAGATGGCCGAAGCGGTCGCCGCCGCGGCCCCGCCGCCCGCACCCGCGCCGGTCCCGCAGCCGGAGCCGATCCGCGCGGTGGCGCAGGCCGAGCCGGAGCCCACGCTGTGGAGCGAGACTCAGCGCCCGGCCTATGAGCCCCAGCCCGCTCCCGCGGCGGTGATCGAGACGCAGCCGGAGCTCTACTTTGACGCGCCCGCGCCCGCGCCGGAGCCTCAGCCCGCGCCGCAGATCCAGACTTACGCCCAGCCGCAGTACCAGCCGCAGCAGCGCGCAGCCGCGCAGGCTCCGGCGCCCGAGGCCGAAGAAGCGCCGCTGTTCCCGGACAACCCCTACGTGGGCGCCGACCGCCGCAAGGGCGGCTGGCTCGGCCTGTTCGGCGGACGCAGCGCGCGCTCGGGCTACGAGGCGCCGGCCCAGCCGACGTATCGGCAGACTGCCGCGGTCGCTCCGACGACGGTCTCCCGCGGCGGCGCCTCGGCGGCCGTGGCCCAGGTGCAGGAGGCGGAGCCGCTCGACGCCTCGGACGACCTCGACATCCCCTCGTTCCTGCGCCGTCTGGCGAACTAGGCGGAAGCACTGCCTCCACGACGAAGATCGGCGACCGCCGGCGCGGGCACGCTCCTGCGCCGGCGGCTGAAGTCGTGGGTCTTAAGGCCTGTTAACCGAACGAAATATTCCGAAACAGGAGTTGGTTTGCCCGGCTGACCCCCCACGCTTAACCACGTGGAGTGGGACGGTGCGAGAGCTTCCTCCGTCCGTTCCAAAGGCCCGCCGTGACCGCTTCGATGTTCGAACATACCCTGGCGGCCCCTGCGCTCTGCGCGGGCGTGGGCCTGCACACCGGCGAGCGCGTGCGCCTGTGGATCCGCCCTGCGCCACAGCGGTCGGGGATCGTGTTCGTGCGCATGGACGTGCACGGCCGCGACAACCGCGTGCCGGCGACCGCCGAGGCGGTGGTGCAGACGCGGCTGGGCACCGTGATCGGCAATGCCGACGGCGTGACGGTCTCGACCATCGAGCACTTGATGGCCGCGATGGCGGCGCTCGGCGTCGACAACGCGGTCGTCGAGCTCGATGGACCCGAAGTGCCGATCATGGACGGCTCGGCCGAGCCGTTCGTGCGGCTGCTCGACCGCGCCGGGCGCCGGCGCCAGGACGCGCCGCGGCGCACTATCGAGATCCTGCAGCCGGTCGAAGTGATCGAAGGCGACAAGCGCGCGGCGCTGCTGCCCTCCGACAGCTTCGAGGTGGCGTTCGAAATCGCCTTCCCGTCGGCCGCGATCGGCCGGCAGGCGGTCGATCTGGTGCTCGACGAGGATAGCTTCCGCGCCGAACTCGCCGACTGCCGCACCTTCGGCTTCCTGAACGAGGTCGAGGCGCTGCGGCGCGCCGGGCTGGCTCGAGGCGGCTCGATGGAGAACGCCGTGGTGATCGACGGCGACCGGGTGCTGAACCCGGAAGGCCTGCGCCGCCGCGACGAGTTCGTGCGGCACAAGGCGCTGGACGCGGTCGGGGACCTCTACGTGCTGGGCGCGCCGATCATCGGCCGCTTCGAGGGCCGCTACGCCGGGCACGGCCTGAACAACGCGGTGGTCCGGGCTCTGCTGGCGCGGCCGCAGGCGTGGCGCTACGCGCCGGTCCGGGCGGAGCTGGCCGAGGCGGTCTGACGCGCCGGCGCTGCGCGGTTCGCCGCGTTGTCGCCATGCTTGCTGCTGATGTATGAGGCAAGCCGACGCGCCTTCCGCGCGCGTCCTCGTCCGAGGTTCTTATCGTGTTCAAGCCTTCCCTGGTCCGGGCGAGCGCCCTCGCGGCGATCGTCGCCGCGCCCCTGCTGGTCGCCGGCTGCGCGGGCAAGAAGAAGCAGACGCAGCTCGCCTACGTGGAGCGGCCCGTGGAGCTGCTCTACTCCACCGGCGCGCGCCGTCTCGATCAGCGCCGCTGGACGGAGGCGATCGCCTACTTCGAGGAGGTGGAGCGCCAGCACCCGTACTCGGAGTGGTCGCGCCGCTCGATCCTGATGAACCTGTACGCCAACTACCAGGCGAACAACTACGCCGAGGCGATCGAGGCCGCCGAGCGGTTCATCTCGCTCTACCCGGGCAACCCGCAGGTCCCGTACGCCTACTACATGCGCGCGGTCTGCTACTTCGAGCAGATCACCGACGTGGGCCGCGACCAGGCCGCCACGGCGCACGCGCAGCAGCACATGCGCGACGTGATCGCCCGCTTCCCGAACTCTGAGTTCGCCGCCGACGCCCGGCTGAAGCTCGACATGGTCAACGACCAGCTGGCGGGCAAGGAGATGGAGATCGGGCGCTGGTACCTGACCCAGAACCAGCCGCTGGCCGCCATCGGTCGGTTCAAGACGGTGGTGGACCGCTACCAGACGACCTCCCACACGCCCGAGGCGCTCTACCGCCTGGTGGAGGCCTACCTGACGCTGGGCCTCATGGACGAGGCGAAGCGGAACGGCGCGGTGCTGGGCCACAACTACGCCGGCGACCGCTGGTACCAGGACGCCTACAACCTGCTGACCGACAGGGGCCTGCGGCCGGCGACCGCGCCGCGTCGCGGACTGCTCGGCCGCGTACGGGGCGGGTGAGCGGCCGCAGAATCCCGCTAGGCTGACGGCGTCATGCTGATCGGCCTCAGCATCCGCGACGTCGTGCTCATCGAGCAGCTGGACCTGGCCATCGGGCCGGGGCTGACGGCGCTCACCGGCGAGACCGGGGCCGGCAAGTCCATTATCCTCGACGCGCTGGGGCTAGCGACAGGCCAGCGGGCGGACGCCGGGCTGCTGCGGCGCGGTGCGCCTCAGGCGGTGGCGACGGCGGCGTTCGCCCCGCCGTCAGGACACGCCGTGTGGTCGCTGCTCGACGAGCGCGGCCTTGCGGGCGATCCCAGCGAGGATCTGGTCCTGCGGCGGCAGCTCGGAGCGGACGGCCGGAGCCGCGCCTTCGTCAACGACCAGCCGGTGAGCGTGGGCGTGCTGCGCGAACTCGGCGCGGCGCTGCTGGAGGCGCACGGGCAGCACGAGACCGTGGGCCTGCTCGACGCGCGCACGCACCGCCCGATGCTGGACTCGTTTGCGGTCGCCGAGCCTCTGGTGGAGACGACGGCGCGGGCGTGGCGGGCGCGGTCGGAGGCGCGGGAGCGGCGCGCGGAGCTCGAAGCGGCGGCGGCGCGGTCGGGCGCGGAGGCTGAGGAGCTGAGCGAACGGCTGGCGGAGCTGGACCGGCTCGATCCGCGTGAAGGCGAGGAAGCGCGGCTGGCGGAGGAGCGGGCGCTGCTGTCGGCGAGCGAGAAGGCGCTGGCTGACATCGGGGCCGCGCGCGAGGCCGTCGCGGGCGAGGGGTTGGCGAGCCGGCTGTCTCAGGGGCTGCGGGCGCTGGAGCGGGCACGCGAGCGGGCGCTGCAGGCGGGGGCTCCCGCCGACGGCGCCGCGGTGGCGAGGCTGACCGAGGCCGCGGCGGCGGCGGAGCGGGCGCTGGTGGAGGCCGACGAGGCGGCGGGGGCGATCGACCGGGCGGCGGAGTGCTTCCTGTTCGAGCCGGACGAGCTCGACCGGGCGGAGGAGCGGCTGTTCGCGCTGAGGGCGGCGGCGCGGCGGCTGGGCGTGCAGGTCGACGACCTCCCGCAGGTGAGGGCGGAGCTGGCGCAGCGGCTGCGGGCGCTGGAGGGGTCCGACGATGCGTTGCGCGCCGCGCAGGCGGAGGCGGCCAAGGCTGACGAGCGCTACGCCAACGCGGCGGGGGCGCTGACGGCTGCGCGCAAGGCGGCTGCCGGGCGGCTGGCGAAAGCGGTCGAAGCCGAGCTGGCGCCGCTGAAGCTGGAAAAGGCGCGGTTCCGGGTGGCGGTGGAGCCGCTGCCGGAAGAGCGGGCGGGGCCGCAGGGCGCCGACCGCGTCGCGTTCGAGATCTCGACCAACCCCGGCGCGCCGTTCGGGCCGCTGGAGGCGATCGCGTCGGGCGGGGAGCTGGCCCGGTTCGCGCTGGCGCTGAAGGTGACGCTCGCGGGCGGCGCGGCTGGGCCGGTGATGATCTTCGACGAGGTGGACCAGGGCGTGGGCGGCGCCGTCGCCGACGCCGTGGGGCTCCGGCTGAAGCGGCTGGCGGAGGCCAACCAGGTGCTGGTGGTCACGCACAGCCCGCAGGTGGCGGCGCGGGCGGACGCTCACTGGCGCGTCAGCAAGCGCGGGGAGGGCGAGCGCGTCCTCACCGCGGTCGAGACCCTGCCGCCGCCGGCGCGCGAGGAGGAGATCGCTCGCATGCTGTCCGGGGCGGAGATAACCGACGCCGCGCGCGCGGCGGCCCGGGCCTTGATGGGGGCCTGACGCGGGTTAGAAGGCCCGGTGGCCGACCCCCGACCCGTCGAAGAGCTGAGCGAAGCGGACGCCGCGGAGGAGCTGGAGAAGCTCGCCGCCGAGATCGCCGAGCACGACCGCCTCTACTACGAGCAGGAGGCGCCGAGCGTCTCCGACGCGGACTACGACGCCCTGCGCAGGCGGAACGCCGAACTGGAGGGGCGCTTCCCGCATCTGGTGAGGCCGGACTCGCCGAGCCTGCGGGTGGGCGCGCCTGTCGCCGCGAAGTTCTCGCCGGTGGAGCACGGCGTGCCGATGCTCTCCATCGACAACGCATTCGACGACGAAAGCGTGCTGGAGTTCGAGGCGCGCGTGCGGCGGTTCCTGAAGCTGGAGGAGACGCCGGCCTTCACGGCCGAGCCCAAGATCGACGGGCTGGGGGCCAACCTCCGCTATGAGCGCGGGGTGCTCGTTCAGGGGGCCACGCGCGGCGACGGGCGAACCGGCGAAGACGTCACCGAGAACCTGCGCACGCTGAAGGACATCCCGCCCGCGCTCGGCGGCTCGGGCTGGCCCGACGTGATCGAAGTGCGGGGCGAGGTCTACATCAGCCACGAGGACTTCGCGGCGATGAACGCTGCGGAGGAGGCGGCGGGCCGACGGACGTATGCGAACCCGCGGAACGCCGCCTCGGGCTCGCTGCGTCAACTGGACGCCACCGTCACCGCCAGCCGCCCGCTTCGGTTCTTCGCCTACGCCTGGGGGCGGACCAGCGCTCCGTTCGCGCAGACGCAATGGGAGGCGCTGAAAGCGCTGGAGGCGTGGGGCTTCCCCGTCAGCCCTGAGTCGGAGCGGGTTGAGGGGGCGGAGGGACTGCTGGCCGCCTACGCGCGGGCGGAGGCGCGGCGGCCGGAGCTCGGCTACGACATCGACGGCGTGGTCTACAAGGTGGACCGGCTCGACTGGCAGCAGCGGCTCGGGTTCGTCAGCCGGGCGCCGCGGTGGGCGATCTCCCGCAAGTTCCCGGCGCAGCAGGCGCGCACGGTTCTCGAGGACATCGAGGTGCAGGTGGGCCGCACGGGGTCGCTGACGCCGGTGGCGCGGCTGCGGCCGGTGACGGTCGGCGGCGTGGTGGTGAAGGCGGCGACGCTGCACAACGCCGACGAGATCGCGCGGCTGGACGTGCGCGTGGGCGACACGGTGGTGTTGCAGCGCGCGGGCGACGTGATCCCGCAGATCCTGTCAGTGGTGGCGGAGGAGCGGCCCGGGGACGCGGAGCCGTACTGCTTCCCGACGGTGTGTCCGTGCCCTCTGAAGACGACGGTGGCGCGGGAGACGACGGCGGGCGGCGCCGAGACCGTGGTGCGGCGCTGCACGGGCGAATTCGCCTGCCCGTTCCAGCGGGTGGAGCATCTGATCCACTTCGTGAGCCGGCGGGCCTTCGACATCGAGGGGCTGGGCGCGAAGCAGCTGCAGGCCTTTTACGAGGAGGGCTGGATCACCGAGCCGGCGGACATCTTCAAGCTCGCCAAGGACGAGGCGAAGCTGGACGTGCTGCGGG
>DASVVG010000238.1:0-6613 GCA_036386655.1 Caulobacteraceae bacterium
GATGTCCCGCTCCGCGTCCAGCAGATCGGTCGCCGTCGCCGTCGTGCCGTCCAGCAGGATGTCGCGGCCGGCGGTGACCCCGGCGGTCTGCACCGTCGTCCCGGTCCCGGTGACGGTCTGGAAGCGAGCGTCGCCCGCGGAGTTGGTGGCGCCGGTGACGTTGATGAAACCGTTCGTGGCGCGCACGTCGACGTGGTTGCCGTCCGTGATCGAGAAGTTGCCGTTCAGCGCGGTTGGGGCCGCGCCGAAGATGCCGTCCGCCGCCTCTTCGCCGGCGGTCCCGACCACCGTACTGGTGGTCGTCAGGCTACCGTTGACGGTGACGTTGGTGGAGCCCCGCAGCACGATGTCGTCGCCCGCCTGCGCGGACGTGATGGTGACGGCGCCGTTCGCGGCGCGCACGCCCACGTCGCGGCCGGCGATCAGCACGCCGCCTCCGGCGCTGGTGCCGCCGTCGAGGATCACGTCGCGCTCCGCCGTGACCCCGGCGACGCTCAGGGACGTGCCGGACTGGAAGCGGGCGTCCGAGTCGAACGGCGTGGTCCCCGGCGTGCCTTCGGCGGTCGTCTGGCCGGTGACCGAGATGCTGGTGCCGGCCTGCACGTCGACGTCGTGGCCGACCAGCAGCGCGGCCCCGAAGGTCGTAGAAGGCGTACCCGCCACCGTGATCGGGTCGAGCCGCGCCAGCGCGTCCGCCGCCCCGTCAACATCAGAGCCGGGCGTGGCGCCCGACCGGATCTGCTGGGTCACCTGGACCGAGGTGCTGGCGCGGATCGCCACGTCGTCGTCCGCCGTCACGGACGTGCCGGACAGCACCTGCACGCTGCCGTTGGACGAGCGGATCGCGATGTCCTGGCCGGCCCGCAGGTCGCCGTCGACGCGGACGAACCCGCCCGTCGTGAGGGTGCCGTCGATGAGGATGTCCCGCTCCGCCGTGATCGTCGCGAGGTTGATGTTCCGGTTCGCTTGGAACCGGGCGTCGGAGGTCTTCGCGCCGCTGCCGGGATACCCCTCGGCGGTAGCCGTTCCTGTGATCAGGATGTCGGTGCCGGCCTTCACGTCGATGTCGGAGCCGTCGAGCGTCGTGACCAGCGTACCGAAGGTGATGGCGTTCCCGGCCGCGATCGCGTCCGCGGCTTCCTCCGTCGTGCCGCCGGTCCAGTTCGCCTGCGTCTGCAGGGCTCCATTCACGGTGGTCGTCAACGACGACCGAAGGAGGATGTCGTCGCCGGCCTGGACCGTCGTGGGGAACGGACTGGAACCGATGGACACATGACCGTTGGTCGCGCGCACCGCGACGTCGCGGCCTGCCGCCAGCTGCGTCGTCGAGATGGTGGAGGACGTGCTGGTGCCGCCGTCGATGATCAGGTCGCGCTCGGCGGTCACGGACTGGACCGTGACGGCGCCGGTGGCCTGAAGCCGCACGTCGGACTCGAGCGGGGCCGCTCCCGATCCCGGGAGCCCTTCGGCCGTCGTGGCGCCCGAGACGGTGATGCTGGAGCCGCCGGCGTCGATGTCGTGGCCGGTTAGGGTCGAGAAGGTGACGCCCGCGATCGTCAGGGCGCCCGCGGCGGTGACCAGCGCGTCTCCGGCCCCGGCCGTGTCCGTCCTTGCGAGCGTGTCCACCGTCGTGCCCGACGTGAGGCCGCCGCCGATGCTGATCGAACCCGTCGTACCGTTGGCACGCAGCACGATGTCGTCCCGTGCTGTGATCGAGCCGTTGGTGCTGATCGTCCCGGCGACCGCCTGGAGGGCGACGTCGATGCCGCGCGCGCCGCCGCTGCCCTGCAGAGCCACGCCGCCGCCGGCGCGAACGTCGAGGTCGCGGTCGCCGAAGCCCACGCCGACCGCCCGCCCGTCAAGGACCGCGTCCGACTGCACGTCGGCTACGTTGGCGCGGACGGCGCCCGTCACAACGCCGTCGCCTGCGATGTTAACGTCGTTGCCTTGCAGCTGACCGCTGTTCCGCAGGTCCGCAGCGCCCGTCCCGCCGTCGTCGCTTGCGATGGTGGTGGTGGTCAGCGCGCCGGTGGTGATCAGGCCTGCGTTGGCGCGTATGACGATGTCGTCCTCCGCCGTGATCGCGCCGGTGGTGACCGTGCCGGTGTCGGAGAACAGCGCCACGTCCCGCCCGATGGCGAGGTTTTCGATGGTGAGGTTGCCCGCGGCGCTGATGTCGAGGTCGGTGCCCGCCTCGCCAGTGCCCCCGGCCGCGCGAATCTGCACCGCGTCCGGTCCCGTGAGGCCGCCCCGGATAATCACCTTCGCCTCGTCCGCGACGAACGAGCCGATCGGCTGAACAACGCCGCCAGAAAGCACCGTGCCGCCGCCGTTCCGAGCGGCGTAAAGCACGATGTCCCCGTCGAGGAAGGTGACGTTGTCGGCGGCGTTGTTGTCGACGAGCAGGATATTTCCCTGCCCGTCCGCGATGCCGGCGGCCGTAATTAGGGTCCGCGTGGCGCTGAAGCTCGCCGCCCCGCCCACGCGCACTGCCGTACCTAACGGCGCACCCGCGACCGTTCCGTTGCTGCCCGTGTTGATCTGGAGGGTCGTGTACGGGTTGAGGTCCGCGTCGAAGCCGATGGAGACGTTCTGCGCGCCGACGAGGGCGATCTCCCCGTTGGGCGACGTCGCCGTGCCGCCGAAAGCAATCGTGTTGCCTATGAGCGTGATGGCCCCGTCCGCGGCGCGTAGCGAAGCGCCGTTCGCCACATCCACGCCGGTCAACGCGCCGGTGATGTTGAAATTCGTGTTGCCGTCGAACACGTCGGCGTCGGTGATCCCGCCGCTGCTCAGCAGCAGCCCGCCCACATCGATCCTGGCGCCGCCGCCCACGATGACGCCGCTGTCGGCCAGGAACCAGACGTTGCCGCCGATGTTCGTCGGGTTGGTAGGCGAGTTGCAGGCGCCGATGCAGCCGAACAGGTTGCCGTTTATGGTCGCGGACCCGGTCACGCGATTGACGACCAGAGCTCCGTTGCCTCCGACCATGAACTGGTACTGAAGGGTGTCCCCCCCGACGAGATTGAACCCTGTCCCCCAGTTCAGGATCGTGCGGGAATCGTTCAACGTGATGACGGACGTGCCCCCGCCCCCGGACACCGTGTTGCCGCCGAAGGTCGGTGCCCCCGCCGTTGCAGGAGCCACCGGCGTCGTCACCACTGCATCCGAAACCGTTCCCGCGTTGGTCAGGCCCCCGGCCACCACGGTTTGCGCCGCCGCCGGCGCCGCGATGGCCATCAGCAGGGCCCCGGGCGCGGCGGCCGTGAGAAGGAAGGCCCGGGCGGTGGAGCGGAGAGCCGTTGCGCGAGACACGGTCATGGCGATTCTCAATGGAAGGCGAAGGCGCGGGCGAAGGTGATCAGCCACCGCGCATCGGGTTTCGGGGCGTTCGGGATCGGTTCGTCCTGCGGAACCGCGTAGGTCACGCGCACGTCGTACTTGTTGCCGTAGCGAGCGTGCAGGCCGGCGCCGTAGGAGCTGATTTCCGACTCGAAACCGAACTTGTCCTCGTTGGTCAGGCGGGCCATGTCGTAGAAGGCGAAGGGCGTGAGCGCGAGGCGCGCCCCGCCGGGATTGCTGACGAAGGTCCAGCCCGCCTCGAACTGAGCGGCGACCGCATCGTCGCCGCTGGCGGCGCCGGGATCGTAGCCCCGTCCGACGGTGTAGTTGCCGACCTGGTATTCCTCGTAGGCCAGCAGCGGCCCGTCGGCCCATTGCGAGACTGTACGGACCTCGGCCCAGGGGCCTTGTCCGCCCGCCTGGAAGTCGTAGCGGGCGCGCAGCGACAGGCGCACGGACGCGAAGTCCGGACGTCCTTCCACGCGAGAAAGCTGGGCGTCGCCGGTCTCGCTGGAGCCGAGCCCCTCGACCCCCTTCCGAATCTCGAGGTTCCCCGCCGTGGTGAGGCGGCTGAGGCGCCCCGCCGGCCGCCAGCGGAAGTCGAGCTCGCCCGCCAGCACGCGCAGCTGCTCCTTGAACAGCGTGGCGTCGCCGGTCCCCTGGAGCACGCCCAGCGCGTTCTCCTGGTTGATGGCGTCGAACCGTACGCCGAGCGTCAGCGCCGAGGTCTGTCGTAGGATGACCGGATAGCGCAAACCGAAACGGGCGATCAGCGCCTCGCCTTCGATCTCCAGCGGGGTCAGGACGCCTGCGGGCTCCGTGCGGCCATAGGCGACGTCTGCTCGCGCCAGAAGCCCGCCCCAGCCGAGGCGCACCTCCTCCAGCAACTGCACCACCTGCTGCTCGCCGCCGGTGCTCGAAAAGAGGATCAGGCTCGTCCGTTCGCCGAAGCGCGTGAAGCTGTTCGCATCGACACGCGCGAACACCGCCGTCTCGCCCAACTCTTCCGACCCGAGGTATTGGGCGCCGACGGTCACGTCGAAACGGCGGCGCGGTGAAAACCCGGTGACCACGTCGATGGCCCCCGGGCCCGCCATCGAAGGCCTCAGCCGGATGTCGGGCTCCGCGCCGGGAATCTCGCGCACCAGAAGCACGGCGCGTTCCACCTCGGACCACTCCGCCGGACGCCCGGTCTGCAGCCGGCCCATGTAGGCCTGCGCCAACGCGGCGGACGGCCCTTGGGCCTCGGGTCGTTCTATCGGCGTGGAAGCGACGTAGCCTTCGGTGACGCGCAGTCGCAGGACTCCGTCCGTGATGCGCTGCTCAGGCAGTTCGACGCGCGTGAGCCGGCGGCCCTCCCGCATGTAGAGTTCGGCCACGCGATCGCGGATCTGGCAGATCACCGCGAGATCGGTCTCGCGGTTCAGGAACTGGGCTACCTCGGCGTCGATCTCGGCGGGGGAGACCTGGGTGGCGCCCTCGGCCATCACCCGCGTGAGGGTGACGTTCACGCCCTGGCCCGCGAACGGGCAGACCCGCAGGTCGTTGACGGGAGCCGCGGCCTCCGCGACCGCGTCAGTCGGCGCCGTGCGCCGGGCCGGATCGACGTCCGCGCGCCCCAGCCCGGTTGGCGCCGGCGGGTTCTGTCCCGATTGTGCCTGCGCCGCCCCCCCGGCGCTGACGGCTATGACCAGCCCAGCCGCAATCCTAGCCGCGGACGACCGCGGCGCACCCCCCAAGACCACACTTCCCCCCTAACTGTGCGCAACTCTCCCGGACGGCGGACACACGCCCGCCGGCGAACAAATCATCTCGACTTCAGGTCTTCAGCTCGACGCGCGGATCTGAACGCGGCGGTTCATCGGGTCGCTCGGATCGCGCCCGTTGATCGGCTCCTCAGCCCCCCGGCCCTCGGCCGTCAGCCGCACGGCCGGAACCCCCCGGCTGGCCAGGTAATCGACGACGGCCTGAGCGCGCTGGCGGGAAAGCGCCTGATTACGCCCGGCGTCACCGCTGGCGTCGGCATGGCCCGAAATCACGAACCGGCGGCTCGCCAGGCGCGGATCGCTGGTCAGCTTGGCGGCCAGCTCGTCGAGGGTCTTGCGGGTGCGCTCGGTCAGCGTCGCCGAGCCCAGGTTGAAGGTTGCGCAGAGGTTCAGGCCCGAGCCGCTCACCTCGTCGGCGGCGCAGCTCGCGGCCGCCGCGGCATACGACTTCACCGGCGGTCGGGTCGAGGCGACCTGCACCGGCCTTTGGGCAGGGCGGGCGGAAGCGCGGGCGGTCCCGGACGCAGGAGCACGCGTGCCGCTGGTCCCGCGGGAGGCGGGCGCCGCCTTGGAGCCCAGGCTGAAGCCACGCTCGGCCCCCTGCACCTTCTGCCACTTCTTCTGCGCCGTCGCGCCGGCAGCAGGCGCCGCCAGGCTGAAGCCGCGGCTGTCGCCCTGCACGGACTGCCAGCAAGCGGTGTTCTTTTCGCGCGCTTCCTCGGTGCTGCAGTCGGCTTCGGCCGGCTGTTCAGCGGCCGGCGGCTCGCGCAGCAGCTGCTCGACCATCTGGTCTCCGCTGGGCGCCTGCTGGGCCGCAGCCGCGGAAGCGGCCAGGAGCACGGACGGAACGACGCTGTAGAGCCAAATGCGCATACTCTTCCCCCAAGAGACGCTAACCGAACGGCCGACGGTCGCCAGCCGAATTAACGGACCGCTAACTTATACTTGCGGGCCCGTGGAACGGCAAGCAGTATCCCTGCAGGGCAGTCGAGGGAACGCCGAATGACGGTCGAGTGGGGAGCTGCGCCGCAGCGGGAGCCGCAGTGATCCGCTACGAACTCACCGAGCGCGCGACGGACCGGATCGGCGGGGAGCCGCCGGCCTCGGAGACTCCCCGTGAGGCGCTGGCGCGGAGCGAATCCTGGTGGTGGGACTGCGGCCGCTGCCGCTGCTCGGGCAAGGTCGATCTGCAACGGCTGGTGGACGAAGGCCGCGGCGACGTCGGTCCGGAGACGATGCGCTGCACCAACTGCAAGTACGCGAACGTGACCGTGCGCGTGACGTCCGTCCTCCGCTGAGCGGCTGAGCCGCGACGATCGAGCGCACCCTCAGCGCGTGCCGAACAGCCGATCGCCGGCGTCCCCGAGACCGGGAACGATGTAGCCGTGCTCGTCCAGGCGCTCGTCCACGGCGGCGGTCCAGAGAGGAACGTCCGGATGATGCGCCCGGAAACGCTCGACGCCCTCAGGCGCGGCCACCAGGCAGACGAGCCGTAGATTGACGGC
>DASVVG010000239.1:0-27759 GCA_036386655.1 Caulobacteraceae bacterium
GGCCGCGGCGGCCGGGCTGGCGGAGGGCTGCATGCCCACCGCGCCGGGCGTCGGCTGCCCGAGCAACTGCTCGTTCTGGGCGAGGGCGGCGCCGGCGCACGCCCATGCGGCGGCGGCGGTCAGCCCCTTAAACCAAAGCCTCGACGCTCTTCCGATCCGCGGTCCGCTCGACCGCGGCGATCCAGCCTCGCCCATGAGCCCTCAAGTAGGTCGTCGGCGGCGGGTAGGCTCCGCCCCCGGCGCGACCAAATCGTCGCACAGTTGCGGGCGGTGCATATCGGCTCCGTCCCTGCTTGCCAAGGCGATGTGAGGCGGTTCCGCGAGAGCCCGACGCGGCCTATGTACGACGGATGAGCGCACCCGTGTCCCCGCCCCCGATCCTCGAAACCGCCGGCGTGGACCGCGAGCGCGCGCAGGCGCTGCTCGAGGCGGCGGTCTCGGGGGCGGACGACGGCGAGATCTACCTCGAGCGCTCGGAGAGCGAGGCGCTGCTGTTCGACGACGGGCGGCTGAAGTCCGCCGCCTACGACTCCACCGAAGGGTTCGGGCTGCGCGTGGTCGCCGGGGAGACGAGCGGCTACGCCCATTCCAGCGAAATTTCCGAGGCGGCGCTGGCCCGCGCCTCCGCCTCGGCGGCCGCCGCCAAGCGAGGCTACTCCGGCGTCGTCGGAGAAGGGCCGCGGCTGACCAACGAGCGCCTCTACGGCGAGCACGACGTGGTGGGCGCCCTCCCCTTCGGCGCCAAGGTGGCGCTGCTGCAGGAGATCGACGCTTACGCCCGGGCGCTGGACCGGAAGGTGGTGCAGGTGAGCGCCTCCATCGCCGGAGAGCGGCGGGTGATCGAGATCCTGCGTCCGGGCGGACGCCTGCTGCGCGACGTCCGCCCGCTGGTGCGACTGAACGTGTCGGTCACCGTCGAGCGCGACGGCCGTCGGGAGACCGGCAGCGCCGGGGCCGGCGGGCGCACCAGCTTCGACGCGTGGATCGCGCCCGCCCGCTGGCAGTATCAGGCCCGCGAGGCGCTTCGGATGGCGCTGGTGAACCTGGACGCCGTCCCCGCCCCGGCTGGCGAGATGGACGTGGTGCTGGGCCCGGGCTGGACCGGCGTGCTGCTGCACGAGGCCGTCGGTCACGGCCTCGAGGGCGACTTCAACCGCAAGGGCGTGTCCGCCTTCTCAGGCCGCATCGGCGAGCGTGTGGCGGCGCCGGGCGTGACGGTGATCGACGACGGCACGGTGCGCGACCGTCGCGGCTCGCTGACCATTGACGACGAGGGCACGCCCACCAACCGCACGGTCCTCATCGAGGACGGCGTGCTGAAGGGCTACATCCACGACCGGCAGAGCGCCCGCCTGACAGGCGTCGCGCCCACCGGCAACGGACGGCGGCAGTCCTACGCCCACGCGCCGATGCCGCGGATGACCAACACGCTGATGACCGCCGGCGGGGACAAGCTGGCGGACATGCTGGCGTCCACCAAGCGCGGCCTCTATGCGGTGAACTTCGGCGGCGGCCAGGTGGACATCACCAACGGCAAGTTCGTGTTCCAGTGCACCGAGGCCTACCTGATCGAGGACGGCCGGGTGACCGCCCCCGTCAAGGGCGCGACGCTGATCGGCGACGGACCCACGGTGCTGACGAAGATCACCGCCGTCGGCGATGACTTCGCCTTCGACCCCGGCGTGGGCGTCTGCGGAAAGGGCGGGCAGAGCGTTCCGGTCGGAATCGGGCAGCCCAGCCTCAAGATCGGCGGCCTGACGGTGGGCGGCACCAGCCTGGTGTGAGCGCGCAGGCTCAAACCTTTCCGCGACTTAACGTACCTGTCGGCGTTGTAACTAGCGCCGGCTAGCCCGCGCCGGGCAGTCTCCCCGTGGGATTTGGGGAGTTCACATGAGTTCGGTTGCTGTGCTCGCGGCGCTGCTCGCGTCCGCCCAGGGCGCGACGACGCCGCCGTCGTCTCCGCCTGCGGAGCCCCCTCCGCCGGTCAACGCCGGCCAGGTCTCAGGGCCGGACACCGACGCCCCGGTGACGCCCCCGTCCGAGACCGGCACGCTGGTCTTCCAGCCGTCCTTCTTCGCCGAGGCGCGGCCGAACACCGCTTCCGACATGGTCGCCCGGATCCCCGGCTTCGCCATCAGCCAGAACACTTCCGTTCGCGGCTTCTCCGGAGCCGCCGGGAACGTACTGGTGGACGGCGCCCGTCCAGCGTCCAAGAACGAAGGCCTGGGCGACATCCTCGCCCGCATTCCGGCCACGGAGGTCGTGCGGATCGAGCTGATCCGCGGCGGCGCGCCCGGCGTCGACATGCAGGGCTTCAGCCAGGTCGTGAACGTCATCCGCAAGAAGACCGCCTCGCGCCAGCAGGTCGTCAGCGTGGGGTTCGCGGGCTACAGCCTCGATCATCGGCTGACCCCGACTCTGCGCTACGAGTTGAACGGCCGTGCGGGAGAACGGACCTATGAGTTCGCCACCGGCACCTCCACGGCCAACAGCGACAGCTCGGGCTCCGCGCGCCTGATCCGACTTCAGCCGGACGGCGCGGTCTCGCGCGACGTGAACCAGAGAGTCGAGGCCGACGGCGATGGCCTGAACGCCCGCGCGCGCCTGCAGCAGCCCCTCGCCGGCGGCGTCGTCGAGGTCGCGGCCAACGTCAGCCACTTCGACTTCAAGCTCGAGCAGAACACCGCCGGTTTCGGCTTCAACCAGATCTACGTCGACAACTTCGACGACTACACGGGCGAGGGCTCGATCCGGTACGAGCGGCCGTTCGGCTCGCGCTGGCGCGGGGAACTCCGCGGCATCCAGAAGCTGAACCAGCGCGAGGGGTACCAGGATGCCCTGACGGACGGCTCCGACCAGGTGTTCACCTACTCGAACCTCTCCGGCGAGAGCATCGTGCGGGGCTCGCTGAAGCTCACCCAGAGCCCGACGCTGAGCTGGGAAGGCGGACTCGAGGCGGCCTACAACTTCCTGGACGCCGACCAGAGTTTCACCCTCGAGGGCGAGCGCATACCGCTCCCGAGCGACCAGGTCCTCGTGGAGGAGCTTCGCGGCGAGGCCTTCCTCACGGCCGCCTGGCGCGTCCGGGAGAACCTGAGCGTGGACGCGGGCATCCGGCTGGAGGCCTCCCGCATCAGCCAGTCCGGCACGTTCAACCTGTCGCGCGAGTTCTTCTATCCGAAGCCGCGGGTGCTGGTGACCTGGTCGATCACGCCGTCGGACCAGATCCGGGTGCGTCTCGAGCATCAGGTGAGCCAGCTGAACTTCGGCGACTTCGCCGCGTCGGCGCAGCTCCAGGACGAGCAGGTGAGCGCCGGCGCGACCGATCTGCGCCCGGACCAGACTACAACCATAGAAGCCGCCTACGAGCGCCGCTTCTGGGGCGACGGCGTCCTGACGATGACGGGCTCGTACGGCCTCATCACGGATGCGATCGACATCGTGCCGGTGTTCCTGGACGACGGGGGCATCCTCCCCGCCGTCGGGAACGTAGGCGACGGCCACTACCAGGCCTTCGTCATCGACACGACCATCCCGACCGACCGCCTGGGCGTGGGGGGCGGACGCCTGCGGCTGCGCGGGAGCTGGGTCGAGACGACGATCACGGACCCGCTCACCGGCGAAGAGCGTCGCCCTTCCGGCCAATCGCCGTTCATCCCGCTGATCGGCTTCACCCAGGACCTGCAGAAGCTCCGCACGAACTGGGGGGTCGACTATCGGTGGGCCAACTATTCCGAGAACTTCCGGATCACCGACACGTCCCGTACCGACGTGACCAACGTCATCACCGCGTTCGCCGACTACAAGCCGCAGCCGAGCCTCTCGCTGCGAGGGCAGGTGAACTACATCGGCGCGATCGACAACGACCGGATCTTCTATACGGGTGCGCGTCACCAGAACCCGGTGGCCTACATCGAGCAGCGGCGGCTCGATCCGGAGATCCGCTACAGCTTCCGCGTCCGGAAGACCTTCTGAGGAAGGTTGGGGGCCTCGTAGGACCTTACGGGGATTTAACCCAGGTTGCGCCGATGTAACTGGCGCGCTCGGCGGCCCCTCGGCCACGTTGCGGCGGGGTTTAGAGGGGAGTCGAGATGAGGCTGGCCGCATTGACGGTGCTGCTCTGCACGGTCGCGCCGCACGCGCTGGCGCAGACCGGCACGCCGGGGCAGACGGAGCCCGCGGCCTCTCCCAGCCAACCGCCTACCGCGACGCCCCAGACGGAGCGGGACGAGGCGACGGGGCAGAACGCCGCTGCGCCGACACCGGCGACGGCCGAAGCGCCCGCCGCCGCCGCGGGCCAGGGCGTGCTGAGCTATCCCGCCAGCTTCTTCGCCGCGTCCCAGCCCGGCACCGCGCTCGACATGATCCAGCGCCTCCCGGGCTTCAGCTTCGACTCCGGGGACCAGGTCCGCGGGTTCGGCGGCGCGGCCGGCAACGTGCTGATCGACGGCGAGCGGCCCTCCGCCAAGGCGGAGGGCGTGGACGCGGTGCTGGCGCGGCTCCCGGCCGGCCGGGTCGAGCGCATCGATCTGATCCGCGGCGGCGCCCCCGGCATCGACATGCAGGGGCAGGCCGTGGTGGCCAACGTGGTGCTGAAGACCGAGGCGAGCCGCTCGCTGGTCGTCACGCACGTGCAGCAGTTCCGTCCAGACGGCCGCTGGAACCCGCAGATACGCTTCACGCCCACGCACAAGGCGGGCCGGCTCACGCTCGACGGTTCGCTGCTGCTCTACCAGACGGAGTCCGACGAGGGCGGCGAAGGCGAATACCGCCTGACCGACGCGGCGGGCGGCCTGCTGCAGGAGGGGCCCTTCTACAACAAGACCCCGGTGCAGGGCGTCGAGGCGAACGCGAAGGCCGAATTCAAGCGCAGCCCGACCGACACGTTCCGCGTCAGCGGGCTCTACAAGCTGCAGGATGTGGAACAGCACGAGCGCGCCGAGTTCGTGCGCGGCTCCCAGGCCGGCGGCGCCGCCTACCTGACCTACGGCAGCATCCGACACGACGCCGAGATCGGCGCCGACTGGGACCACGTCTTCGGTCCTCGCACCACGCTGAAGCTGCTGGCGCTGCAGACGATCAGGGACAGGAAGGACGTGGTCACCGCAGAGGAGAACGGGTCGGTCGCCGACGTCACGGACGACACCTTCGCCGGCGAGAGCATCGTGCGCGGCGTGCTCGCCTTCCGCCGGAGCGACACCTTGGCCTTCGAGACGGGCGCGGAGGCGGCGTTCAACTTCCTGGAAGGTGCGTCCACGCTGGTGGTGGACGGGGAGCCTGTCGACCTGCCGAGCGCGAACGTCCGGGTGGAGGAGCTGCGCGGGGAGGCGTTCGGAACGGCGACCTGGAAGCCCTCGCCCCGCTGGAGCTTCGAGGCGGGCTCCCGCTTCGAGACCTCCACGATCAGTCAGAGTGGAGACGTGACCTCGGAGAAGAGCTTCTTCTTCGCAAAGCCGCGCGTGCTCGCCACGTTCGCGCCCGGTCGAGGGGCGCAGTTCCGGGTGCGGCTGGAGCGGGAGGTCGGGCAACTCGACTTCGGCGATTTCGTCAGCTCCGCCCAGCTCGCCACGGGCACCGTGGACGCCGGCAACCCGGACCTGGAGCCGCAGCGGAGCTGGGTGTTCGAAGCGACCTACGAACAGCGCTTCTGGGACAAGGGGGCGCTGGTGGCGACCTACACCCACGGGGCGATCGAGGCCGCGACGGACCTGGTCCCGGTGCTGGTCGACTCGAACCAGGACGGCGTGATCGACGACTTTTTCGACGCGCCCGGCAACTTGGGCGAGGCCACGCGGGACACGCTGGAGCTGAACCTGACGCTGCCGCTCGACCGGCTGGGCGTGCCCGGCGGGCTCCTGCGCACCTGGCGGGTCTGGAACGTGTCGGAGGTCACCGACCCGACCACCGGACAGGCGCGACGGCTCTCCGGCCAGCACCCCTACGACTGGGAGGTGAAGTTCTCGCAGGACCTGACCCGCTGGCGGTCCACCTGGGGACTGGAGGCCTACGGCAGCTTCCAGGAGACCTATTACCGGATCAACGAGGTGCGGCGCGTCGAGTACGACACCTACTACATGGCCTTCTTGGAGCATCGCCCCTCGCCCACCGTGTCCATTCGTGGGGAGCTGGCGAACTTCACCGGACGCGAGAACCGGCTGATCCGGACGATCTACAGCGGGCCGCGCAACACCGACGGCGTCGAGGCGGTGGAGAGCCGGTCGCGGGCGTTCAGCCCGTTCGTGCACCTCCGCGTACGGAAGACGTTCGGCGGCTGACGCGAAAAGGGCGGGCCCGGAGGCCCGCCCTTCCCGTCTCTCCAGCGACCGCGGCGCCTAGACGTCGGCGTCGGGACGTTCTCCCCGCACGATGGCGGGCGACACGCTCTGCCGTTCGGCGTCCACCGTCGGAGCCAGCGGCTCGGGCGCGGCGCGCTCGTCCGAGTAGCGGGGGTCGTTCACGCCGTGGGCCCAGTGCTTGATGAAGAAGCTGCCCGCGATGAAGGCGACGCCGAGGCCCACACCCCACCAACCGAGCATGTTGAAGGAGTTGATCGAGCTGTTCAGCGCCGCGCTCGGGTCGAGAACCTGCCCGCCCACTGTCTCGGTCCCTGCGGCGGCCGCGATCTGGCCGCCGATGAAGTGGGCGATCGAGGAGGACAGGAACCACACCGCCATCATGAACGACACGATGGAGGCCACGGAGAGCTTGGTGATCTCCGACAGGCCCACAGGCGACAGGAACAGTTCGCCGGTCGTGTGCAGCAGGTACAGGAACAGCAGCATGACGAGCGGCGTGCGGAACGCCTCGTTCACCAGGCCGGACTGGACACCCCAGACCACCACCAGGAAGCCCAGGCCGACCTGGATCAGGGCCAGACCAAACTTGATCACCGGGTTCGGATCGCGGCCGTTGCGCGCCAGGCTGGCCCACATCGCCGCGAAGATCGGGGCGAAGATCAGGATGAAGCCGGCGTTGAACGACTGCGTCTGCGCCGCCGTGATGCCCGTGTCGATCCAGAGACCGCTCGGCGTGCCGCCCGCCGCCGCGAACTGGGCGGGGGTGCCGTAGGGGATGCCCAGGAAGGTTCCCGCCTGCTGCGTGACGCTGAGATCCACGTTGCGGTCGGCGAACAGGTTCAGCGAGGAGCCGGCCTGCTCGAACAGGGTGAAGAACACCACCGAGCCGAAGATCAGCACCATCGCCAGCATCATCCGCTCGCGGGCCACCTTGTCCTTGCCCACCTTGAAGACGACGAACCAGAGGATGAAGGCCAGCGCCGCGATGGTGCTGAGGATCAGCCCCGTGCCGACGACGTCGTGGTTCGGAACGATCAGGTACACCACGCCCACGCCCACCAGACCGGCCAGGTAGACCAGCCACTCGCGGTTCACCGGTCCCACGACCGAGCGCTTGAGCAGCTCGGGGTTGGGCGGCTCGCCCTTGCCCTGCAGGAACCGCTTGCCCCAGACGAAGACCACGAGGCCGGCGAACATGCCTATCCCCGCCAGCCCGAAGCCCCAGCCCCAGCCGTACCTCTGTCCGAGGTAGCCGCAGAGCACGGAGGCCCAGAACGCCCCGAGGTTGATGCCGTAGTAGTAGAGCGTGAAGCCGGAATCCCGGCGTGGATCGCCCTGCGGATAGAGCTGCCCGACAATGGTGGAGATGTTCGGCTTCAGGAAGCCGACCCCCATGATGATCAGCGACAGCGCGAGGTAGAAGACGTTCACGGCCGACTGGTCGCGCGTCTCGGCCATCTGGTAGCTGCCCGCCGGCAGCGTCGCCGGCAGCGGCCCGCCCGCAGGCAGCCCCTGGATCTGCAGGCCGCCGCCCTCGGCGGGCCCGTACTCGTACTGCTGTCCGCCGATGACGAGGCGGGTCTGACGCCCGTCGGCGCGGCCCTCCACGGCCACCGGGTAGCTCGTTCCGGCGTAGGTCAGCGTCTGCCTCGCGCCGCTGCCTTCGTAGGCCATCAGGCCGTGGCCCAGCACCAGCAGCAGGGCCCCGAAGGTGATCGCCTTGCGGGTGCCGATGTACCGGTCGGCCACGATGCCGCCGACCAGCGGCAGCAGGTACACCAGGGAGCCGTACGAGCCGTACTGGCTGGAGGCGAAGTCGTCGCTGAACAGGAAGTGCTGCGTCAGGTAGAAGATCAGCAGCCCGCGCATGCCGTAGAAGGAGAACCGCTCCCACATCTCGGCGAAGAACAGGATGATGAGACCACGAGGGTGGTTCTTCAGCATCTGCATGAGGACCGGAATTCCGGTCGCCAGCGTGACGACTATCCCGAGCAGAATGACGATGTTCATACGTAACCCTGGCGCTGCCTCCGCGGCGGGGGTTCGGCCCCCGCTCGCTTCAAAGGCGGCGAGATCAGCACGGGTTCCCGGCCAGCACAAGCAAGGCCCAGCTTTGCGACGAATCCGCTCCGGCGGCGGGCTGACTAGAGGCGGGCCAGCAGGGCCTCGGCCGCAGCGGGGTTCCGCACCTTGGCCCCGCTGATCATGAACACGAACACGTCCCTCGGGACCTGCGGGGCCGGCGTGGGGGCCACCTGCGGCAGCGTGGGCGGCACGCCGCCCTCGGCCCACGCGCGGAAGGCGGCCACGCCGTAGTCGAGCTCCTCGGCGGTGTAGCCGGTCTCCACCTCCTCCTTGGTGCGCTGGAGGCGGGCGTAGACGAAATCGGTCGTGGGGTCGGCGATGGTGGGCCAGTCCTCCGCGTCGGTGAACACCACCGCCGCGTCGTGCTCGCGCAGCAGGTCGACGAACTCCGGGGTCTGGAAGCCGATGTGGCGCACCTCCAGCGCGTGGCGCAGCCGCCGCCCGTCACGCTCCTTCGGCAGCAGCCCGAGGAAAGCATCGAAGTAGGCGGGGTCGAAGCGCCTGTAGGGCGGGAACTGCCAGTTCACCGGCCCGAGCTTGTCCCCGAGCTCCAACACGCCGCTGCCGAGGAACCAGTCGATGGAGTCCTTCATCTCCTCCGGGGTCTTGCGGGAGGTGGACATCCGGTGCGCCTTCACCGTGAAGACGAAGTCGTCGGGGGTCTCCGCCGCCCACCTCCGGAAGGTGTCGGCCGACTGCGTGCGGTAGAAGGTGGCGTTGATTTCGACGGTGGTGAGCCGCCCGCTCATGTGCTCCAGCTGGCGCTTGGCCGGCAGGTCGGCGGGGTAGAACGTCCCGCACCAGGGCTCGAAGCTCCAGCCGCCCACGCCGACGCGGATCCGGCCCGGCATCAGTAGGCGAACTCCTCGTAGACCCGGCGCACGTCGCCGCCCCAGGGGCCGTGGTAGCGCTCCAGCAGGCGCTCGGCGGGGGTGGTCCCGGTCTCAGCGATCTCTTCGAGATCCGCCAGGTAGGTCCGCTCGTCCACAAAGCCGCCGCTGAGCCGCTCGCGCCGGCGCAGGCCCTCGCGGGCGATCCCGATCACCTCCCGGGCGACCTCCTGCAGCGGGCGGCCGCGCACCTCCGCCTTCAGCCCGACCCGGGCCGCGTCGTCGCGCAGCCGGCTGCGGTCCTGCGGGGTCCACTCGCGGCACACCTCCCAGGCGGCGGCGAGCGCGTCGTCGTCGTACAGGATGCCCGTCCACAGCGCCGGCAGGGCGCAGATGCGGCCCCAGGGGCCGGCATCGGCCCCACGCATCTCGAGATAGGTCTTTAGCCGGACCTCGGGAAAGATGGTGGTCAGGTGGTCGGCCCAGTCGTCCAGCGTCGGCCGCTCGCCCGGCAGCTCCGCCAGCTCGCCCTTCAAGAAGGCGCGGAACGACCGCCCCGCCAAGTCCACGTACCGGCCGCCGCGCTTCACGAAGTACATCGGCACGTCCAGCGCGTAGTCGGCGTAGGCGGCGAAACCGAAGTCCTCTTTGAAAACGAAGTCCAGCATCCCCGTCCGGTCGGGGTCCGTGTCCGTCCAGACGTTCGCCCGGGTCGACAGGAACCCGCTCGGCCTGCCCTCCCGGAACGGCGAGTTGGCGAACAGGGCCGTGGCCACCGGCTGCAGCGCCAGGCTGACGCGGAACTTCCGCGCCATGTCCTGCTCGTCGGAGAAGTCGTGGTTCGACTGCACGGTGCAGGTGCGCAGCATCATGTCGAGGCCGAGCCGCCCCTTCTTGGGCATGTAGGCGCGCATGATGTCGTAGCGGCCCTTGGGCATCACCGGCACGGCCTCGCGCGGCCACAGCGGGTCGAAGCCCAGTCCCATGAACCCGAGGCCGAGTTCGTCGGCGACCGTCTTCACCTCCTCGAGGTGCCGCCCGGTCTCCGCGCATATCTGGTGCATGTCCTCCAGCGGCGCGCCGGAAAGCTCGAACTGGCCGCCTGGCTCGAGGGTGATGTTGCCCTGCCCCTTGTGGAGCGCGATCGGGTGGTCGCCCTCGCCCAACAGCTCCCAGCCGAAGCGCTGCAGCCCCTCCAGCATGGCCCGGATGCCGTCCGGGCCGTCGTACGCCGGGCGCTCCCACGAGCCCTGCCGGAAGCCGAACTTCTCGTGCTCGGCCCCCACCCGCCAGCGCTCGCGCGGCTTGCAGCCCGCGGCGAGGTAGGCGGTCAGGTCCTCGAAGGTGAGCGGGCGGCCGGGATCGACCTCCGGGGCGCCGTCAGCGGCCAAGTGCGTCTTCCCTCTCGAGCCCGGCCGTTCATTGGAACAGCGGTAGACGCAGAACAACCCCTCCCCTGCTCAGGCGGAGGCGCGCCAGTCCCCCAGCGCGGCCTGCCACAGGGCGAGCGCACTGATCGCCGCGGTGTCGGCGCGCAGGATCCGCGGGCCCAACGTCGCGGTGGTGACGAACGGCAGCCAGCGCAGGCGCTCGCGTTCGGCCGGGTCGAACCCGCCTTCCGGGCCGATCAGCACCCCCCATGGGGCGGAGGGGGCGGCCCGGAGCGCGTCCAGCGCCGACACCGCCCTGCCCTCAGTCCCGCCCCACTCCCGTGCGGGATCGTCCCCGGCCTCGTCGCAGAACAGGAGACGGCGCGCGCTGTCCCAGCCGTCGAGCAGGCGATCGAGCTTCTCGG
Source organism: Caulobacteraceae bacterium (assembly GCA_036386655.1). GTDB lineage: Bacteria > Pseudomonadota > Alphaproteobacteria > Caulobacterales > Caulobacteraceae > JAHWJX01. The sequence continues at coordinate 11,007 of DASVVG010000239.1, forward strand.
GGGCGACCACCTCCGGCACGTCGAGGCGGCCGGTCTGCTCGGCGGCCTCGGCGGCGATGGCCTGCAGGCGGGAGACGTTCGTGTGGTCGGCGTTGGTGCGCCGCGTCACCACCAGGCGCACCCGGCGCGCGCCCAGTTCGGCCGCCTTCTCGACGATGGTCTCCAGTCGCGCCCGTTTCACCAGCGCGACCAGCAGGTCGAGGTCAGGGCCGCTCGCCTGCGGCCGGGCCTGCTCCTCGACCGCGAGCGCGCCGCCCCGCTTCCCGACTTCCGCAACCCGCGCCCGCCATTCGCCGTCCCGACCGTTGAACAGGAGCAGGGCGTCGCCGGGCGACAGGCGCATAACGGCCAGCAGGTAGCGGGCCTGCTCGGGCGTGAGGTCGAGCCGCGCGCCGGGGGCGAGCTCGGCGCTGACGAAGAGCCGGATCATCGGCCGCTCCCTCTCACGCGCGGCGCCGTTCACCAAGTGGAAGGCATGTCCGTGCTGTCGTGGCCGCTGGACTGAACAGAAAGTTCGGGACGTGGAGCCGAAGGCCAAATCCTGCGGCGGCTGCGACGTTTGCTGCCGCGTGTACGAGATCGACGAGCTGCAGAAGCCGGCGGGGACCCTGTGCGCCCACGCCTGCGGCGGCTGCGCGATCTACGCCGCGCGTCCGTCCACGTGCCGCACCTTCGAATGCCTCTGGTTGATGCGTGACGAGCTCGGCCCGGTCTGGCGGCCGGACCTCGCCGGCTTCGTGCTGCGCCTGGGCGACGAGGGCGCGACCCTCTGGGTGGACGAGGACCCGCTCCGGCCGAACGCTTGGAAGCGCGAACCGTACTACGCGCAGATCAAGGCCTGGTCGGCCGCCGTGCAGCAGCGGCGTGGGCTGGTCATGGTCGCCGTGCCGGAAGGCGTCGTCGTGGTGTTTCCCGAGTGCGATCTCTTCGTGCCCCAGCCGCCGCAGGGCGCGCGGGTGGAGGCGGGCTACCGCCGGACGGCTGAGGGCCGCGAACCCTGGGTGAGGGTCGTCGCTGCCGAGCCCGGCCCCGCGAGCGAAGCCGCCGCCTGACGCTGTTCACCGGGGATCTCACCCCCGCCCGCTGCGCAGCAAGCGCGGCGAAAGTTTTTTCCTCCGCACGCTCCGCCCGCGACCTATCCTGCAGGGTCGCCGCTGGGATGGATCGTGAAAGTGCACGATCTGCACTATCTGCACCCGATTTTTTCTGTTCGAGGCGTGGGGATGACCGCCGAGCCGCTGCCGGACGCAGCGCCCGACAACTGGGTGGACCGGTTCGCGCCCGAGCCGCTCCGGCCCTGGCTGAAGCTCGGCCGCTTCGACCGGCCCGCGGGCGTCTGGCTGCTGATGCTGCCCGGCTGGCAGGGGATCGCGCTGGCCTGCGCCGGCGACGGGCTGCCGCCGGACCTGATCCTGATGGTCATCTTCACCCTGGGCGCCGCGCTCATGCGGGCGGCCGGCTGCGCCTACAACGACATCGTCGACCGCGAGATCGACGCCCGGGTCCAGCGCACGGCGGCGCGCCCGGTCGCCTCCGGGCGGATCAGCGTCAAGGCCGCCTGGGCCTACCTGTTCGGGCTCAGCGCCTTCGCCTTCCTGCTGCTCCTGTTGCTCCGGCCCGGCGCCATCCTGCTGGGCGTGGCGTCGCTCGCGCTCGTGGCGGCCTACCCCTTCATGAAGCGGATCACCTGGTGGCCGCAGGCCTGGCTGGGGCTGACGTTCAACTGGGGCGCGCTGATGGGCTACGTGGCCGTGGGCGGCGAGTTCGCCCTGCCGGCCCTGCTCCTCTACGCCTCGGGCGTGTCCTGGACCTTGGGCTACGACACGATCTACGCCGTTCAGGACCTGGAGGACGACGCACTCGCCGGGGTGAAGTCGAGCGCACGACGGCTCGGCGCGCGGGCTCCCTTCGGCGTGGCGCTCTTCTACGCCGGGTCCGCCGCCCTCGCCTTCACGGCGGGGCTGGCCGGCGAGCTCGGTCCCGCCTTCCTGCTCGTCTGGCTGCTGTTCGGCGCGCATCTGGCCTGGCAGGCGGCGCGGCTGCGGGTCAGCGACCCCGCCGGCGCCTTGCGGCTCTTCCGGAGCAACCGCGACGCGGGCCTGCTGCTGTTCGCGGGGCTCGCGCTAGGGTCGCTCTGGACGTGACACCGGCGAAGCGGCGCGCGTTCATCCTCGCCAACACGCGGCTGCAGTCGCCGCCACGGGTACCGGAGGTGACGCTGCACCTGGCCGACGAGATCACCCCGCTCTGGCAGCTGACGGAGCGTGAGATGGGCGAGATGGAGCTGCCGCCGCCGTTCTGGGCCTTCGCTTGGCCCGGGGGACAGGGGCTCGCGCGCTACCTGCTCGACCACCCTGAGGAGGTGCGGGGCCGCCGCGTGCTCGACTTCGCCACCGGCAGCGGTCTCGTGGCGATCGCCGCGATGAAGGCGGGCGCCGTCGAGGCGTTGGGCGCCGACATCGAGCCGTTCTGCGAGGCCGCCGTGGCGCTGAACGCCACGGCGAACGGGGTCGAACTCGCCTTCACGTCCGAGGACCTGCTGGCCGGCGACCCGCCCGCGGCCGACGTGATCCTGGCCGCCGACGTCAGTTACGAGAAGCCGGTGGCGGAGCGGGTGCGGGGCTGGCTGGACCGCGCCGCCGCGGGAGGCGCGAGGGTGCTGATGGGCGATCCCGACCGCGTCTACTTCGAGCACCGCGGCCTAAAGCGGCTCGCCATGTACGACGTGGCCACGACGCGCGAGCTGGAGGACCGGGAGGTCAAGCGCGCCGGCGTCTGGACGTTCGCCTGAGCCGGCCGGCGCGACAATCACGCCGATTTGCATCCGGCGAACCTATTGATAGGCATGGGGGCCGAGCGCCCGTCGTTCGAGGGAACCACGTCACATGAAGAGATTTTTCGCCGCCTCCGCCCTCGCGGTCCTGGCGATTGCGAGCCCCGCCGCGGCCGCGCCCAAGGTGCCGACCGCCGCGGAGTTGTTCCGCGAACCGGTGCTGAGCAGCGTCCGGATATCTCCCGACGGAAAGCACATCGCGGCCGTCACCTCTCCGGACGGCAAGAAGAAGTACATCTCCGTCTGGCGCACCGACGGTCTGAACAAGCCGCCGACGATCATCGGCTCGACCGTGATGGAGATCGAGAACGTCCGCTTCATCAAGAACGACCGGCTGCTCGTGAGCACGTCGCGGCCGTTCGTCTACAACGCCACCAAGACGTACATCAACAAGAACTACATCACCGACCTGGCGGGGAAAGACTGGAGCGCGGTGCTGCCGGAGAAGAGCGCCGCTCGGCAGTCGGAGGAGGATCAGTTCGTCGCCGCGGTCAGCAACGCCGGCCTGCTGAACGACCTGCCGCTCGACCGGGACAACATTCTGATCGTGTCGAGCGCTCGGGGCACCAACGGGAACATATATCTCCGCAATGTTTATACCGGCGCCCTGCAGCTCGTGCAGCAAGGTTCGGATAAGTGGCAGTATCAGTCCGACGACCGGGGCGAGCTCCGCGTCCGCTACAACGTCGATTTCGACAACGGCGCGGTCTACCGCGGCACCTGGCTCAAGCACCCCGACACCGGCGAGTGGCAGGAGCACTTCCGCACCTACGCTCGGGATCGGGAGGGCGAAAACGTCGTCGGCTTCACGCCGGACAAGCACATCGTCTACGTCCGCTCCAACCGGGAAGCCGACAAGGGCGTCATCAAGGAATACGACATCCGGGCGCGCAAGTTCCTGGAGACCGCCTTCCAGCACAAGCTGTTCGAAGCCGGCGGGGCGCTCACGTCTCAGCATTCGTCGGACTTCGGCCAGCCGATCGGCTTTTCCTATCAGGGGCCGGAAGGCAACGAGGTCTATTGGGTCGACCCGAGGCTGGACGCTTTGGACAAGTCGCTCGACGCCGCCATGGGCGTGAAGAAGGCCAGCGCCGACTGGATCGACACGGCCTCGGGCCAACGCGCCAAGGTGCAGTACGCCGACGGCGCCGACGCCTACATCTCGGCGCTGTCCGACGACCGCAAGACCGGGATCATCGTGAAGGCCGGCTCGAGCCAACCGACGGAGTACTTCCTCTGGAGGGAAGGTCAGACGGTGGTGCCGATCGGCCGGGCGGAGCCCTACCTCGTCAACGCCGCGCTGGGTCAGGCCAAGCTGGTGCAGTACAAGGCGCGCGACGGCCTGATGATCCCGGCCATCCTGACCCTGCCCGACAAGTCGGTGTACGGCGACGGTCCCTACCCCACCATCATCAATCCGCACGGCGGACCTTGGGGACGCGACGGCCTCCTGGGCGATCCCTGGCAGCGGTTCTTCTCCTCGCAAGGCTACGCCGTGCTGCAGCCTCAATTCCGCGGCTCGACGGGCTGGGGGCAGAAGCTGTGGCGCGCCGGCGACGCCGAGTGGGGCCAGAAGATGCAGGACGACAAGGACGACGGCGCGCGGTGGCTCATCGAGCAGAAGATCGCCGATCCGAACCGCATCGCCATGCACGGCTTCTCGTACGGCGGCTACGCCGCCATCGCCGCGGCCATCCGTCCGAACGGTCTGTACCAGTGCGCGATCGCGGGCGCTCCCGGCGAGATCGAGGAGTTCAAGCGCGACACCCGCAACGGACGCTGGACGCGCGAGGCCCAGAACTCGACCGCGCGCGGGCTGAACCTGATGGCCAACATCGACAAGGCCAGCATCCCCGTGTTCGTCTACCAGGGCGACCGGGACCAGATCGTGGAGGAGAAGATCGGCCGCGCCTACGGAGAGAAGCTCCGCAGCGCCGGCAAGCCGTCCAAGTACATGCTGGTCAAGGACATGGACCACGGCTTCCCGGATCCGGACCACTACGTCCAGACCATGACCGAGATCCAAAACTACCTGAAGAAGGACTGCGGCCCCGGCGGCCTCTGAGACCGCCTGATGCGACGAGAGGGCCGGCCGCTTCCGCAGCGGCCGGCCCTTTTCGTTTGCGCGCCCCTGCGGCGGCGCCCTAAACCATTCGCCTAACCTACAACCCGGACCGCGACGGGGCGCAGACGCGCCGCGACGCACGCGCACGCCCATGCCCAGACGCACCGACATCTCCTCGATCCTGATCATCGGCGCCGGGCCGATCGTGATCGGGCAGGCGAGCGAGTTCGACTACTCGGGGGTGCAGGCCTGCAAGGCGCTGAAGGCCGAGGGCTATCGGATCGTGCTGGTGAACTCGAACCCCGCCACGATCATGACCGACCCGGACGTGGCGCACGCCACCTACGTGGAGCCGATCACGCCCGAGTTCGTCGAGCGCATCATCGAGAAGGAGCGGCCTGACGCCCTGCTCCCGACCATGGGGGGACAGACGGCGCTGAACGCGGCGCTGGCGCTGGAAGCGGCCGGGGTGCTCGAGAAGTACGGCGTGGAGATGATCGGCGCCCGCGCCGAGGTCATCGAGAAGGCTGAGGACCGGCAGAAATTCCGCGACGCGATGGACGAGCTCGGGCTGGAGAGCCCGAAGTCACGAGTGGCCCATACGTTCGATGAGGCGCAGGACGCGCTCCCCTTCGTAGGGCTGCCGGCGATCATCCGTCCGTCGTTCACGCTGGCCGGGACCGGCGGCGGCATCGCCTACAACGTGGAGGAGTTCCGCGAGATCGTGGAGCGCGGCCTGGACGCCTCCCCCGTCAGCGAGGTGCTGATCGAGGAGAGCGTGCTCGGCTGGAAGGAGTTCGAGATGGAGGTGGTCCGCGACCGCGCGGACAACTGCATCATCGTCTGCTCCATCGAGAACATCGACCCAATGGGCGTGCACACGGGCGACTCCATCACGGTGGCCCCCGCGCTGACTCTCACCGACAAAGAGTACCAGCGCATGCGCAAGGCCTCGATCGACGTGCTGCGCACGATCGGGGTCGAGACAGGCGGATCCAACGTGCAGTTCGCGGTCAACCCGCGCGACGGACGCATGGTGGTCATCGAGATGAACCCGCGGGTGTCGCGGTCCTCGGCCCTGGCCTCCAAGGCGACCGGGTTCCCGATCGCCAAGGTCGCCGCGAAGTTGGCCGTCGGCTACACGCTGGACGAGCTCACGAACGACATCACGCAGGTCACGCCGGCGTCGTTCGAGCCGGCGATCGATTACGTCGTGACGAAGATCCCCCGCTTCGCCTTCGAAAAGTACCCGGGCGCGGAGCCGTACCTCACCACCTCGATGAAAAGCGTGGGCGAGGCCATGGCAATCGGGCGCACGTTCGCGGAGAGCGTGCAGAAGGCGCTGCGGAGCCTGGAGACCGGCCTCACCGGCTTCGACGAGATCGAGATCGCCGGGGCGGAGGACGACGACCCGCACGTCGCGCGGACCGCGGTTGTGCGGGCGCTGGGCGTGCCCACCCCCGACCGACTGCGGGTGATCGCGCAGGCGTTCCGGCACGGCTTGAGCGTGGAGGAGATCGCCACCGCCTGCTCCTACGAGCCCTGGTTCCTGCGCCAGATCGAGGAGATCGTCGCGGCCGAGCGCCGCGTGGCGGAACGCGGCCTGCCGGGCGACGCGCAGGGGATGCGCGCGCTCAAGGCGATGGGCTTCTCGGACGCCCGGCTGGCGCACCTGCTCGGGTGGCCCGAGGACGAAGTCAGGGCCGCGCGGAGGGACCTTGGCGTACGCCCCGTGTTCAAGCGGATCGACACGGTGGCCGCCGAGTTCGCGGCCAACACCGCCTACATGTACTCGACCTACGAGACGGGGGCGCTCGGACAGGTTCCCGAGACGGAGGCCCAGCCGTCGGACCGTCGCAAGGCGATGATCCTGGGGATGGGGCCCAACCGGATCGGCCAGGGGATCGAGTTCGACTATTGCTGCTGCCACGCGGCGTTCGCGCTGGCCGAGATCGGCGTCGAGTCGATCATGGTCAACTGCAACCCGGAGACGGTGTCGACGGACTACGACACCTCCGACCGCCTCTACTTCGAGCCGCTGACCATCGAGGACGTGCTCGAGATCTGCGACGTGGAACGCTCCAAGGGCGAGTTCATGGGCGTGATCGTGCAGTTCGGGGGGCAGACGCCGCTGAAGCTGGCGCACGCGCTGGAGCAGGACGGGGTGCCGATCCTCGGCACCTCGCCCGACGCCATCGACCTGGCGGAGGACCGGGAGCGCTTCTCCGAGCTGCTGCAGAAGATCGGGCTGAAGCAGCCGGTCAACCGCACCGCGCGCTCCGACGAGGAAGTGCGGCGGGCGGCGAACGAGGTGGGCTATCCGGTGGTGATCCGGCCGTCGTACGTGCTCGGCGGGCGCGCGATGGAGATCGTGCGCGACGACGAGCAGCTGTCGCGGTACGTGCGGGACGCCGTGAAGGTGTCCGGCGACAGCCCGGTGCTGATCGACCAGTACCTCAGCCGCGCGACCGAGATCGACGCCGACGCGATCTACGACGGCGAGACCGTCTTCATCGCCGGGATCATGGAGCACATCGAGGAGGCGGGCGTGCACTCGGGCGACAGCGCCTGCTCGCTGCCGCCGTTCTCGCTCCGGGACGAGACGGTCGAGGAGTTGCGGCGCCAGACGGAGGCGCTGGCGCGCGCGCTCGAGGTGCGCGGGCTGATGAACGTGCAGTTCGCGATCGAGGACGCGCAGGGCGAGGCGCCCCGCATCTACGTCCTCGAAGTGAACCCCCGCGCCAGCCGGACCGTCCCCTTCGTGGCGAAGACGATCGGGGTCCCCGTCGCCAAAATCGCCGCCAAGGTGATGGCCGGGGAGACTTTGAAGACCCTGCGGCTGCTTCAGGACGACTTCCGCGACGTCGACCACATCGCCGTCAAGGAGGCCGTGTTCCCGTTCGCGCGCTTCCCGGGCGTGGACACGGTGCTGGGGCCGGAGATGCGCTCCACCGGGGAGGTGATGGGGCTGGACTGGGTGCGTGACGGCGAGAGCCTGCTCCCCGCCTTCGCCCGCGCCTTCGCCAAGAGCCAGCTGGGCGGCGGGGTCCGGTTGCCGGCCTCGGGGAGCGTGTTCGTGTCCGTGAAGGACGCCGACAAGCCGTTCGTGGTTGAGCCGGTGCGGCGACTGCTGCACCTGGGCTTCTCGGTCTTGGCGACCGGCGGGACCGAGCAGTACCTGCGGGAGCAGGGGCTGGAGGTGCAGTTCGTCAAGAAGGTGCTGGAGGGCCGGCCGCACATCGTCGACGCTATGAAGAACGGCGAGGTCCAGCTGGTCTTCAACACCACGGAAGGGCGGCAGTCTCTGGAGGACAGCTTCTCCATCCGGCGCACCGCGCTGATGATGAAAATACCTTATTTTACAACGACGTCGGGAGCCCACGCAGCGGCGCAGGCGATCGCCGCGGTGGCCGAGGGGCCGCTGGAGGTTCGGCCCCTGCAGAGCTACGGCCGGGGTGAACCTTCGGTGCTCTGACGCGTTGGAGGCCTCCTGCGGGCGGGCCCTCTTGCTTGAAAGCGGAACCGTGCGGACCTATCCTTCATGGTCCGCCGACCGCCCGCGGCCGGACGAAACGACATCACTTCAAGGGGCGGACCCCACCAAGATGCTCATGGAAAAAGTGCCGATGACGGCCGAGGGCTACCGAGTCCTCGACGAAGAACTGAAGCGCCTGAAGTCCCAGGAGCGGCCGAACGTCATCGCCGCCATCAGCGAGGCCCGTTCGCACGGCGACCTCTCGGAGAACGCCGAGTACCACGCCGCCAAGGAGCGCCAGGGCTTCATCGAGGGCCGGATCGCCGAGCTCGAGGACAAGATCAGCCGCGCCCAGGTGATCGACGTCTCGAAGCTCTCCGGCGGCCAGGTGAAGTTCGGGGCCACCGTCACGGTCGTCGACGAGGACACCGAAGATGAGGCCCGCTACCAGATTGTCGGCGAGCACGAGGCTGACGTGAAGCAGGGCCGCATCTCCGTGACCTCCCCGATCGCCCGCAGCCTGATCGGCAAAGAGATGGGCGACGTGGTTGAAGTGAACACGCCGGGCGGCGTGAAGGCCTACGAGATCCTCAAGGTCGAGTGGCGGTAGAGTCGACCCCGCGCGAGATCGTCATCTGGGCCGTCTCGGACGGCCGGGCCGGCATCGAGAACCAGGTGCTCGGTCTGGCCGAGGCCGTCGCGCGGCTGACGCCGGCGCAGGTCGAGATCAAGCGGGTCAAGTACGACGGCATCCTGGGGCGCCTGCCGCAGACGCTGAACTTCGCCCCGCGATGGTCGCTGTCTCCGAAGTCTGACCGGATCGCCGCGCCATGGCCAGACGTGTGGATCGCGGCCGGACGGGCCACGCTGGCGCTGTCGACGCGGGTCAAGCGGTGGTCGGGCGGACGGACCTTCGTGGTCCAGGTGCAGCACCCGCGCCGGCCCCTCAAGAAGTTCGACCTGGTGATCCCGCCCGAGCACGACCGGCTCAAGGGACCCAACGTCTTCCCCATCCTGGGCTCACCCCACCGCGTCACGTCCGAACGGCTCGCGGAGGAACACGAGCGCTTCCGGACCCAGCTGGACGTGCTGCTGAAGCCCCGGGTCGCCGTGCTCGTCGGCGGCCGCTCCAAATCCTTCAGGCTGCCGAAGGAGCACGCGGAGGAGCTGGCGGTGCAGATCAAGGGAGCTGTCGAGCGCGCCCGGGGCTCGCTGCTGCTCACGTTCTCCCGGCGGACGCCGCCGGAGGCGCGACGCGTCATCACCGAACGGCTGAAGGGGCTTCGGGGCTGGATCTGGGACGGGCTGGGCCCGAACCCCTACTACGCGTTCCTTGACGCGGCGGAGGTCGTGCTGGTCACCGAGGACTCGACCAACATGGCGGTGGAGGCCGCCTCGGCGGGCAAGCCGGTGCTCGTGATGGACATGCCCGGGAACGGGCCGAAGTTCCGGCGCCTGCGCGACCAGATGGAGCTGCGGGGCATGGCTCGGCCGTTCCGCGGCGTCATCGAGCGCTGGCCCTGCAAGCCGCTGCAGGAAACAGAGCGCGCGGCGACCGAAGTCGTTCGGCGGCTGGGCGTGACGAACGAGGCCGATCCCGGCTAAGTCGCGGCGCGGCCAGGACGCGGCGATCGAGAGGGGAAGAGATGGCGCCGCTCAGCGTCGACACCGAGGGCGTGAAGCCGGAGGGCCGCCGCTCGGGCATGCCCTGGCTCGATCTCACCATCGCCGTGACCGCCATCGTGCTGTCGCTGATCTCGCTGGCGGTGGCGATCGGCAACGCCCGCACTCAGGAGAAGATGGTGGCGGCGACGAGCTGGCCTCTGCTCCAGTACTCCACGAGCAACATCGGCGACGACGGCTCCCCCGTGATCGTCATGGAGATCATCAACGAGGGCTCCGGACCGGCCCTGCTGAAGCACGTGGGGGTCACTTATCGCGGGAAGCCGGTCACGACCTCGCGCGCGCTGCTCCAGGCGTGTTGCGGCCTCACGATCGAGGGCTGGATTGAGGCGCGAAAGATCGACCCGTCCATCGCGGTGGTCACCAGCAGCGTCCGCGAACGGGTGATCCGCCCCGGCGAGCGCATCCGGTTCCTCCGCATGGAGCGCCGGGAGCCCGTCGCGGCCATGTGGGCGGGGCTGGAGGAGGCGCGCCGGGAGGTCGAGCTCGAGGCCTGCTACTGCTCCTTGTTCGAGGAGTGCTGGCGGTCGGACCTCGAAAGCCTCGCCGCGCGCCGGGTGCGCACCTGCCCGCCCGCCACGACCGGATACGATCAGTAGCGCGCTCGCACCCGTCTGGAATCGGTCCTAGATAGGCAGCCATGTCCGTGACCGCCCTCCCCCGCTCCGTCCGCTGCGCCATCATCGGCTCCGGCCCGGCCGGCTACACCGCCGCCATCTACGCCGCGCGCGCCATGCTGAAGCCCGTGCTGATCTCCGGCCTCCAGCCGGGCGGGCAGATGACGATCACCACGGACGTGGAGAACTATCCCGGCTTCGCCGACACCATCCAGGGCCCCTGGCTGATGGACCAGATGCGGGCCCAGGCGGAACATGTGGGCACCGAGTTCGTCAGCGACGTGGTGGTGGACGCGGACCTGTCGCAGCGACCCTTCAAGCTGACCTGCGACAGCGGCCAGGTGCTCCTCGCGGAGACCCTGATCATCGCCACCGGCGCGCAGGCGAAGTGGCTGGGCCTGCCATCCGAGCAGAAGTTCCGCGGCTTCGGCGTCTCGGCCTGCGCGACCTGCGACGGCTTCTTCTATCGCGGGAAGACCGTGGCCGTGATCGGCGGCGGCAACACCGCGGTCGAGGAGGCGCTGTTCCTGACCAACTTCGCGTCGAAGGTCACGCTGATCCACCGCCGGGACGAGCTCCGGGCCGAGAAGATCCTGCAGGAGCGGCTGTTCGCCGACCCGAAGATCGACGTCCTCTGGAACACCGTCGTGGAAGAAGTGCTGGGCACGGAGAACCCGCTGGGGGTCACCGGGCTGCTGCTGCGGGACTGCACCACGAACGAAACGCGCGAGCTGCCGGTGGACGGCTTCTTCGTCGCGATCGGGCATGCGCCCTCGTCGGAACTGTTCAAAGGCCAGCTGGCGACGAACGAGAGCGGCTACCTGCGGCTGAAGCCGGGCACCGCCAGCACCGAGATCGAGGGCGTGTTCGCCGCCGGCGACGTGGCGGACGACGTCTACCGGCAGGCCGTGACGGCCGCGGGGATGGGCTGCATGGCGGCGCTGGAGGCGGTGCGCTTCCTGGCCGAGGAAGACCACGCCAAGGCGAACCACCCCATCAGCCACGCCGAGGCGCAGCGCATCGGCGTCTGGTGAGGCTCAGCCCGCCGCGGCGGGCTTGTTGACCTCGATCACGCCGTCGGCCGAAGGCTTCGGCGCCTCGGGAGCGGCGGCGGCGGGAGCCGGCTCGGCCTCGAACGCCTTCAGCTTGGCGTTGATCGACGCGATGTCGGCGGCGGTCGGCTGCCGGCGGCCGCCGAGGCTGGTGACGACCCGCGTCGTCGTGCCGCCAGGGGCGCTGGCGTCGGCGACCACGACGGTCTCCACCGTCAGGCCCTCGGGCAGCGTGCCGGGGGCCGGGAGCGGACGCGCCGCGCGGCCGGTCAGCACCGCTTCCGACAGCCGCAGCTCGTTGCCGCCGTAGCGGGCGACGAAGGCCGCGGGCTCGCCGACGCGGCCGGGCCAGCGATAGAAGATGTGGCGGCCGACCTGGTGCACCTTGCTCAGGCTCGAGCGCCAGTACGGCACCACGTAGTCGGCGTGGTAGAAGGTGGCCGTCCCCACTTCCCCCACCACGTGGCCGTTGAGCGCCTCCTCGGCGAGCTGGCGGTTGCGGTTCCAGATCGAGGCGATCGGCGCGCGCAGGAGCGAGCCGTCGCAGGTGAAGGAGAACTGGCAGCCGGTGCTCCGCTCCCAGCCCTGGTAGACGACGCCGCAGACCGAGTTCGGGAATTCGGGGTGGCGGACGCGGTTCAGCACCACCTGCGCCACGGCGCGCTGGCCCGACTCGGGCTCCAGGGCGGCTTCGTAGTAGATCGCCGCGGTGAGGCAGCGGATCGCGCGAGCGCGCTCGGCGCTGCTGGAGGCCTTCAGGTAGAAGGGCTTGGCCGCGCCGACGTTCTCCGCGAACGGCACGTAGCCGTTGATCCGGCGAGCGTCCTCGGTGGTCAGGCCCGGCAGGCGCAGGTTGGGCGGGGTGACGTAGCTCTCGACGCCGAGCACCGGCTCCGGCTTGGCGAACGGATCATGGCGGGCCGCCAGCGCCGCCGTGGCGGGATCCAGCCCGCCGACGTAGCGGTCCCACACCGCCTTGGCGTAGCTGCCGCGGACGAGCGAGGACCAAGCGGCGCGCGAAGGATCCACCTCCTGCGCGTTGGACCCGGAGAGCCCCACGACGCCGGCCACCACTCCGCCCAGCATGAGCATGCATGCCGCGAACAGGCCGGCGGCGCGGAACGCGCCCTGAGGTTTGCCTCGGATCATCCAGTCGTCTCGGGTTTCACGGCGCCCGCCTCGCCGCGTACGGGAGATGGGGCCTGAGGGCCTCTTTCCAAGGCTTTTAGGCCATTTGTGCGGCAAGTTGTCGTTAACGATTCGCAAGGCGCGGCGAGCGCTTCGATCCACCGAAACCCGCGATGGCGGGGTTGGCCTTAACCTTTTTTCGACCTATATACCCTTTTGCTCACGCGAAGCATAAGGGCCCAGCCGGCGCTCCATACCAGCGGCCGGCGTTTTTAGGGCCCACAATATGCTCAGGATGAGCATAAGGGGGCGCCAGATGGCCGACGGAAACGCGTTCGCTTTCGCTTTCACACCCGAGGTGGAGGCCGCCACGGCCTCGCTCCTCGCAAAGCTGACCGGCCGCGTCACGCCGTTCGAGTGGCGGCTGCAGGCCCCGCTGATCGCCGAGATCAACCGGCTGAAGCGGGAGAAGAACGCCGTCATCCTGGCGCACAACTACATGACGCCGGAGATCTTCCACGGCGTGGGCGACTACGTGGGCGACAGCCTCGGCCTGGCGCGCGAGGCGCAGCGGGCGGACGCGGAGATCATCGTGCAGGCCGGCGTGCACTTCATGGCCGAGACCTCGAAGATCCTCTCGCCTGAGAAGAAGGTGCTGATCCCGGACCTGCGCGCCGGCTGCTCGCTGGCGAGCTCGATCACGGGCGCGGACGTGCGGCTGATCAAGCAGCGGTACCCCGGGCTGCCGGTGGTCACCTACGTGAACACCACCGCCGACGTGAAGGCGGAGACGGACGTCTGCTGCACCAGCGCCAACGCCGTGCAGGTGGTGGAGCACGTCGCGCGCGAATGGGGCGTGGACCGCGTGATCCTGATCCCGGACGAGTTCCTGGCCCGCAACGTGGCGCGGCAGACGGACGTGAAGATCATCGCGTGGGCCGGTCGCTGCGAGGTCCACGAGCGCTTCACCGGCGAGGACATCCGCGAGCTGAAGGCAGCCTACCCGGACGCCGAGATCCTGGCCCACCCGGAATGCCCCACCGACGTGCTCGAGGAGAGCCACTTCGCGGGTTCGACGGCGGCGATGACCGACTACGTGGCGGCGCGCAAGCCGAAGCAGGTGGTGCTGATCACCGAGTGCTCGATGGCCGACAACGTGGCGGTGGACTCGCCGGGCACGGAGTTCGTGCGGCCGTGCAACCTGTGCCCGCACATGAAGCGCATCAGCCTGGAGAACATCTACGAGGCCCTGCTGTGGGACCGTCACGAGGTGACGGTGGATCAAGCGATCGCCGACCGCGCCCGCGCGGCGGTGCAGCGGATGATCGACCTGCCGCCGCCGGCCATCCCCGCGCGCTATGACCTGGTGAAGGCGCGCCACCACGTCGACGTCGAGCTGATCTGACGATGGCGCAGCGGCTGTCCTTTGACGGCGTGCTGATCATCGGCGCGGGGCTGGCGGGGCTTTCCGCCGCCCTGGCCTGCGCGCCGCGCAAGGCGCTCGTGCTATCCGCCGGCGCGTGGACGGAGGCGGCGTCCTCGACGTGGGCGCAGGGCGGCGTGGCCGCCGCGCTGGCGCCGGACGACACCGCCGACCTGCACGCCGCAGACACGCTGGCGGCCGGGGCCGGACTCGTCGATCGCGAAGCGGCCCGACGGCTCGCAGAGGCCGGCCGCGAGGTCGTGGAACGGCTGGCGGCGCTGGGCGCGCCCTTCGACCGTGACGCTTCCGGAGCCTTCGTGCAGGGGCGCGAGGCCGCCCACAGCCGCGCCCGCGTGGCCCGGGTAAAGGGCGACCAGGCCGGTCGCGCCATCATGCAGACGGTGTGGGCGGCGGCGCTGGCCTCGCCGCACGTGCAGGTGTGGAACGCCGCGCGGGCGCGGGCCCTGCTGCAGGATGCGGGCGGCCGCGTCCGCGGGGCGCTGGTCGAACGCGACGGCGCGCTGGTGGAGGTCGTGGCGCCGGTGACCGTGCTGGCGACCGGCGGCGTCGGCGGGCTGTTCGCGGTGACGACCAACCCGCCCGCGCTCCGTGGCGAGGGCTTGGCCCTGGCGGCGCTGGCGGGCGCGGAGATCGCCGACCCGGAGTTCGTGCAGTTCCACCCCACCGCCCTTGATGTCGGCGTCGACCCCGCGCCGCTGGCGACCGAGGCGCTGCGCGGCGAAGGCGCGGTGCTGGTGGATCGCGAGGGTCGCGCCTTCATGGCCGAAGAGCATCCGCTCGGCGATCTCGCTCCGCGGGACGTGGTCGCGCGCGCCGTGCACCGGGCGATCGCTGAGGGCCGCGGCGCCTTCCTCGACGCGCGCGAAGCTGTCGGCGCAGCCTTCCCGGAGCAGTTCCCGGCCGTGTTCGCGGCCTGCATGCGCGCCGGCGTGGACCCGCGCACGCAGCTGATGCCCGTCGCACCGGCGGCGCACTACCACATGGGCGGGGTTGCGGTGGACGCGCAGGGCCGCACCACGCTCGAGGGGCTCATGGCGGCGGGAGAGTGCGCGAGCGCCGGCGTGCACGGGGCCAACCGCCTCGCTTCCAACTCGCTGCTGGAGGCGGCGGCGTTCGGCCACCAGGTGGCGGCGGCGGCGCTCGACTCCTCGGACGCCGGCACAGCGCCGCTGAGAGCGGGCCCCTGCCCTGATCTGCCCGCGGATGCGATCCGCACCCTGCGCGCCGCGATGTCGCGCGACGCCGGGGTCGTGCGGGACGAGAGCGGGCTGTCGCGCACGCTCGACGTCCTCGACCGCCTCGAACGCGAGCACGGCCGCGCCGCGCCCCTGGTGGCGGCGCGGTTCATCGCCACGGCGGCCCTTACGCGGCGCGAGAGCCGCGGCGCGCATCACCGGGCCGACTTCCCGCAGATGCTGGAGCCTGCGAGCGGCACGCGGCTGAGGATGGCCGACGTCGCCCCAGTCCTTCACGCGGCGGAATGATCCCCCGCCTTCCAGACCTCGTGATCGAGCCCGTCGTGCGGCACGGTCTCAGCGAAGACCTCGGCCGCGCCGGCGACGTCACGGCGCGGGCGTGCGTGCCGGAGGACGCGCGTCTGACCGCGGTGCTCGCCGTTCGCCGAGAGGGAACGGTCGCAGGCCTGGACGCCGCGCGGCTGGCGTTCGCGCTCATGGACCCGCAGGCGCGCTTCGAGGCCTCGGCGGCGGACGGTCAGCGGGTGCAGGCTGGCGCCGTGCTGGCGCGCATCGAAGGCTTGGCCCGGGCGGTCCTGTCGGCCGAGCGGACCGCGCTGAACCTGCTGGGCCGCCTCTCCGGCGTCGCCACGCTGACCGCCGCCTACGTGAAGGCGGTCGATGGAACGGGCGCGCGGATCGCCGACACGCGAAAGACGACCCCCGGCCTTCGCGCGCTGGAGAAGCACGCGGTGCTCTGCGGCGGCGGGCTGAACCATCGCTTCGGGCTCGATGACGCCATCCTGATCAAGGACAACCACGTGGCGGTCTGCGGCGGTGTAGGCCCGGCGCTCGAGCGGGCGCGCGCCGCCGCCGGGCACCTGATGAAAATCGAGGTGGAAGTGGACAGCCTGGCTCAGCTGGAAGAGGCGCTGGGGTTCGGGCCGGACGTGGTCATGCTCGACAACTTCAGCCTGCCGGACCTGCGGACGGCAGTGCGACTAGCCGCGGGCCGGACGGTGCTGGAAGCGTCAGGCGGCGTGACCCTGGAGACCGTGAGCGCCATCGCCGAAACCGGCGTGGACGTGATCTCCGTCGGCGCCCTCACCCACTCCGCGCCGGCGCTGGACGTGGGGCTGGACGCGGCCTGAGCAGATCGTCCAGCCGCTGCTGCAGCGGTCGGTCGAGCAGCAGGTGGAAGCCCGCGGCGACAGCGAGCGCGGCCAGGAGCGACATCCCCCAGAGCCCCCACTGCGCGGTCGGTTCGAGCCCGAAGCGCTG
>DASVVG010000240.1:0-1626 GCA_036386655.1 Caulobacteraceae bacterium
CCCGGGAGGACCTCCGCCATGCTTCCTACGCTCAGCCGCCGCCGCTTCTTGCACGCCTCCGCACTAGCGGCACCGAGCTATGCGGGGAAATGGGTGACGGCTGGCTGATCAGGCGGCGGTCTGTGCTGGCGTCTCGTTGACCTCGACGCCGTTGCGGAACCTGACACCCTGGACAACCTTCGGCAACTGGTTCTCGCCTTTGAGGCGGCGCCATGTTCGGGCAGCCGCCATGACGAGCTTGAAGACCATCAGCCGCGCGCTGTCCTGCGACAGCGCCCCTTTGCTCCGGACCGTGCGGTGCCGGACAGTGGCAAACACGCTCTCGATCGGGTTCGAGGTCCGCAGGTGGTCCCAGTGCTCGGCGGGGAAGTTGTAGAAGGTGAGCAGCGCATCGCGGTCCTTGAGCAGGCAGGTGACCGCCTTCTCGTACTTGGCGACGTACTTCTCGGCAAAGGTGGTGATCGCGGTCTCGGCAGTGGCGCGGTCGGGCGCCTGCCAGATCTCGCGCAAATCCTGCTTCGCCGCAGGCTGGACGGCCTTCGGCAGCTTATCCAAAACATTGACCGTCTTGTGCACCCAGCACCGCTGATGCCGGGTGGTCGGGAAGACCTCCTCGAGCGCCTTCCAGAAGCCGAGCGCGCCGTCGCCGGTGGCCAGCTCGGGCGCGATCGCCATGCCGCGGGCCTTGAGGTCGACCAGCAGTTCGCGCCAGCTCTGGGCGCTCTCGCGCACGCCGACCTGGAAGCCAACCAGCTCCTTCTTGCCCTCCGGCGTCGCCCCGATCAGCACCAGCATGCACTCGGCCTGCGGCTCCATGCGCGCCTGCAGGTAAATGCCGTCGGCCCAGAGATAGACGTAGTGCCGCGCCGCCAGGTCGCGTCGCTGCCAGCGGGCATAGTCGGCCTGCCAGGTGTCCCGCAGCCGCGCGATCGCCGTCGGCGACAGGTTCGGCGCCTCCTTGCCCAGCAGGGCCGCCAGGGCCTCCCCGAAGTCGCCCATCGACAGCCCACGCAGGTAGAGGATCGGCAGCAGCGCATCCAGGCTGCGCGTCCGCCGCGCCCAGCGCGGCAGCAGCGCCGAGGTAAAGCGGATCCGCTCCTCCTGCGGGTCAGCACCGCGGTCGCGCAGCTTCACCCGCTGCACCGGCACCGGGCCGATCCCGGTCTGCACCAGCCGTTCCGGCCCATGGCCATGCCGGACCAGCCGCTCGCGCCCGTCCGGCAGCCGAAGGTCCCGCATCTCGACCAGGAAGGCCTCGGCCTCCGCCTCCACCGCTTGCGCCAGCAGCCGGCGGGCGCCGCTCCGCAGCACCGCCGTCAGCGGGTCTTCCATCTCATCCGGCTGACGCAGGGCAACTACCGTGGTATCGCTCGTCATGGCGTATCGCTCCTTCGGGAGGTCCTGGCAGGCTCGTCACCCGCCTCGATACGCCGCCTCTCTCAGATCGCCATCACCCAGTTTCGGCCATAGCTCCCGAACCTCCGGGCCATGGCCGAAAGCTCATGGATTGCAGAGCGCGCAATCTCGGCGCCAGCCAGCGACATGACAGCACGCTGGCGCCAGTTTCAGGGCCGCTCGTCTGATGTGTCGGCGATCGAGGCCGAGGAGGGCCGTCTTTGGCTGCAG
>DASVVG010000241.1:0-17264 GCA_036386655.1 Caulobacteraceae bacterium
AGCATGTCGGCGCCCTGGGCGACGAGCGCCAGCGCATGCGAAACGGCGGCCGCCTCGTCGAGTAAGCGGCCGCCGTCGGAGAAGCTGTCGGGGGTGACGTTCACCACCCCCATCACCTTCGGGCTGGAGCCCCCGTGCGCCCGCACGGAAGACTCAGAGCGTGTCACGCGTGGCGGGTTGCGGCTGCGGCCGGGTCAGCGGCACGGCGACGGACGGGCCAGACGGCTTCTTCTCCGTCGGGTCCTCGCGCACCGGCGGCACGCCCTGCAGCCACTGCACGATCTCGTCGCCGGTGAGCGTCTCGTACTCCATCAGGCCCCGGGCCAGCATGTGCAGGTCCTCGAGCCGTTCGGTGATGATCCGGCGGGCCTCCGAGTGCCCCTGCTCGACCAGGCGGCGCACCTCGGCGTCGATCACCCGCGCCGTCTCTTCGGAAACGGTCTGGGTGCGCCCCATGCTCATGCCCAGGAACACTTCCTGCTCGTTCTCGCCGTACGAGACGACGCCGAGCTGGTCGGAGTAGCCCCACTTGGTGACCATCATCTTGGCCAGCCGCGTCGCCTGCTCGATGTCGGACGAGGCGCCCGAGGTGATCTTCTCCTTGCCGAAGATGATCTCTTCCGACACCCGCCCCGCCATCAGGATGGCGAGCCGCGCCGTCATCTGCTCGTAGCTCATCGAAAGCTTGTCGCGTTCCGGCAGCTGCATGACCATGCCCAGCGCCCGGCCACGTGGGATGATCGTCGCCTTGTGGACGGGATCGGTGTTCGGGACCGTCAGCGCCACCAGGGCGTGGCCGCCCTCGTGGTAGGCGGTCATGCGCTTCTCGTCCTCGGTCATGACCATGGACTTGCGCTCGGCGCCCATCATGACCTTGTCCTTGGCGTCCTCGAAGTCGTTCTGCGTGACCATCCGGCGGTTCTTCCGCGCGGCCATCAGGGCGGCTTCGTTGACCAGGTTGGCGAGGTCGGCGCCGGAGAAGCCGGGCGTGCCGCGCGCGATGGTCTTCACGTTGACGTCGGCGGCCAAGGGCACGTTCTTCATGTGCACGCGCAGGATGCGCTCGCGCCCGTTCACGTCGGGGTTCGGCACCACGACCTGACGGTCGAAGCGGCCCGGCCGCAGCAGCGCGGGGTCGAGCACGTCGGGGCGGTTGGTGGCGGCCACCAGGATGATGCCCTCGTTGGCCTCGAAGCCGTCCATCTCGACCAGCAGCTGGTTCAGCGTCTGTTCGCGCTCGTCGTTGCCGCCGCCGAGGCCGGCGCCGCGGTGACGGCCCACGGCGTCGATCTCGTCGATGAAGATGATGCAGGGGGCGTTCTTCTTCGCCTGCTCGAACATGTCGCGAACGCGGCTGGCGCCGACGCCCACGAACATCTCCACGAAGTCGGAGCCGGAGATCGAGAAGAACGGCACGCCCGCTTCACCGGCCACCGCGCGGGCGAGCAGCGTCTTGCCGGTGCCCGGAGGGCCGACCAGCAGCGCGCCTTTCGGGATCTTGCCGCCGAGGCGCTGGAACCGGCCGGGATCCTTGAGGAAGTCGACGACCTCGCTCAGTTCCTCCTTCGCCTCGTCGACGCCCGCGACGTCGTCGAAGGTTACGCGGGTCTTGTTCTCGGTGAGCAGCTTGGCCTTCGACTTGCCGAAGCCCATGGCCCCGCGCGCGCCGCCCTGCATCTGGCGCATGAAGAAGATCCACACGCCGATCAGCAGCAGGATGGGCAGCAGGTTGAAGAACAGCCCGAGGAGCGAGAACCCGCCCGTGGCCTGGTAGCGGAGGTTGACGCCGTTCGACTCCAGCGTTTCCCGCAGGGTGTCGGAGTCGCCGGGCGCCACCGCGCTGAAGGTGGCCCCTGAAGCATCCTTCGCGGTCAGGGTGTCGCCGCGGATGGTGACGTCCGTCACCTGGCCCGCCTGCACCTTCTGCATCAGCTGCGAATAGCTAAGCTCGTTCGCCGCGCCGCCGCCGCTCCCGGGCGTCATCACGCTGTAGAGCGCGATGAGGATCATCACGATCACGCCCCAGACCGCCAGATTGCGAAGGTTCATGCCGACACGCCGCCTCGTTCTTACGGTCCTAGAGATAGGGCGCCTGCACGGGCCGCGCCATTCACCATGCTAGCGCGGGATGTCCTGCTCCCGCGAGAAGGCGCCGCAGGCGGCCCGCAGCCTCTCGCCGACCCGCGAACGCGCCGCCGGCGGCATGGTGAACAGCGGGCACGCCACCGCGCCTGCGCCCGTCTCGATCACCGGCAGCGTCGGCCGGAACGGGGCGGGGACCGTCCTCAGGGCCTCCCGATCCGCGCGTGACAGGCGGGCGGCCGAGCCGCGCAGGGGCTTCACCACCGCGGACTGTTGCGAGGCCACCTCGAAACGTCCGTCCCACACGACGCTACGCCCGGGCTCCACAGCCAACTCGGCCAGGCCGCTCCGCCCCGACTCTCTGCCCACCAGGACCTGCGTCCCGATCGCGATGAGCCGCGCGCCCGCCAGGGTGGCGGTGAACGCTCCCCCCGATCGCAGCCGCTCAGCCAGTCTCTGCACCGCCTCGGCCCGAGGAGGCCTCACCCCCCCGCTCGCGCACAACAGCGCTGCGCCGAGCACCCGCTCGCTCGCGTGCCGCGCCAGCCCCACCCCTCCCCACCGCTCATCCCCGCGAAAGCCGGCACCCGGGCTTTCTCCGGCGGGATCAGGCGCGTCAGGGCTGCGGCTTTCGTTCGGATGAGCGGCGAGGTGACGCCGCGCCCGCGTCCGGCCGAACCGCGGGTCCGCGTTCGCGGGGTCCTCGATCCACCCTTCTCCTCGCGCTTGGAGCCACTCGCGCAGCTCGGCCCGACCCGTGCCCAGCAGCGGCCGCAGCAGGAACACCCCCCGGCCCTCCGGCCACGCCGGCGACGGGCTCCACTCGCGCACGCGCCCGAGGGTGAAGCCCTCCGCCCGCATCTGCTCGCCCTCGGCGACGTCGTCGGCGGTGTGCCCCATCAGCAGCACCCGCGCGCCCGCTTCGCGCGCCGCGTCGGCCAGCAGCGCGTGCCGCGCAGACCGCGCCGCCGCCGGCAGCCCGGTCGACGGCTTCTCTCCGCGCCAGCGCAGCACCTCCGCCGGCCTACCCAGCCGCGCCGCCCCGTCAGCGACGAAGGCGGCCCAGCGGCCACTCTCGGGGTTCAGCCCGTGGTCCACGCTCAGCACGCGCAGCGGGCGTCCGGCCCGCCGCGCCCAGGCGTCGGCCAGCAGCAGCAGGGCCATCGAGTCGCCGCCGCCGGAGACCGCCACCGCAAGCGGAGCCGGGCCCGCCGCATCGAGCCGCCGGTCGAGCGCCGCGAACGCGCGCGCCTCGACCGGACCGCCGCTCATCTCACTTGCACTTGGCGGCGGTCTTCGCCTGCTGCGCCCGCGCCTTCACCGGCGCGGGGGCCGTCGCGTAGCGCCGGTCCAGTTCTCCGAGCGACTTGCAGGCCTCGGCCGGCTGCCGGAGCGTCACCAGCGTGTCCGAGAGCTTCACGAGCGCGTCCGGGGCCCACTCGGACTTCGGCCAGCCGCGCAGCGCCGCGATGTAGGCTTGCGCCGCGTCGGCGTGTTCCTTCTGCGCGTACAGGCTCTCGCCCAGCCAGTAGCGCATCTCCGGCGCCTCCGGGCGCGAGGCGTAGCGCGACAGGTACTCGGTGAAGGCCGCCTCCGCGGCGCCGCCGGCGCCCGCCAGCAGCAGCCGCCGGCCCTCGGCTGCGAGGGCCGCCGGGTCGCCCCGGATCGACGCCAGGTCCACCGCTGCGACGGGCGGCACGGCGGCCGCCGCAGGTGTCGCGACCTGCGGCGCCGTCGCGGGCTGCGCGGCCGCCTGCGCTGCAGCGGCCTGCGCGGCGGCCGCCTGTGCGGACTCGAGCTGCGCCACGCGCTGGCGCAACGCGGCGTTCTCCGTTCCCGCCGCGGCGAGGTCGCGTCGCGCCTGGGTCAGCTCGGCGGTCAGTGTCTCGAGCGTGCCGTTCAGGCTCTTCAGCGCGCCTTCGAGGTCGGCGACGCGCTGCTTGGTGGCCGCGAGGTCCGCCTCGCCCGCCGCCTGCCTGGCGACCAGCCCGGTCCCCGCCGCGCCCGCCGGGCCCGCGAGCTGCGCCTGCAGCTCCGCCACCTGCTGCTGCAGCTGGGCGATCGCCTCGTCCTGGCGCTTGCCGCCGAAGATCTGCGCCGACGCGGGCTGCCCCGCCGCCAGCGCCAGGGCCGCCGCCGCGGCGCAGAGGATGCCGATGCGTTTCAGTAGCCGCCCCCCTGGAAGTTGGTGCGGGCGTTGCGGTTTTTCGCCCAGGCGGCCTCGTCGGAGCCCTCCGCGATCGGCCGCTCCTTGCCGTAGCTGATGGTCTGGATGCGCGCGGGCGAGACGCCGCGCGCGACCAGGAAGTCGCGCACCGTGTTCGCGCGCCGGGCGCCGAGTGCGAGGTTGTACTCGCGGGTGCCGCGCTCGTCGGCATTTCCTTCCACGATCACCTGCACGTTCGGATAGCGGGCCAGCCACTGCGCCTGCTGGCCCAGCGTCGCCTGCGCCTCGGCGCGAAGGTCGTGGCTGTCGGTCTCGAAATACACCCGGTCGCCGGCCGAGATGACGAAGTCCTGCAGCGACCCCGGGCCGCTCGCCGGCACCCCGGCGTTCACGCCCGCTCCCGCGGCGCCCGGTGCGCCCTCCCCGCCCGTAGCGCCGCCGGGGCCGGTTTGCCCGGGCTGCCCGGCCGCGCCGGCTGCGCCTTGACCCAGCGGGTCCGGCAGCTCGGCGGCGGGCCGTCGCGAGGCGCAGGCGGTGATCGAGACGGCGGCGGCCGCCACCAGGAGCCAGCGTGCGGCGGAGCTCGGGGTCATCAGCGAATCCTCTTTCTTGTCCGCGCGCTAGTGACCATCGCGCCGGGGGCGCCGCCACTCACGAATTCAGGAGCAACTCTGCTCATTCGAGCACCGGCGACCACGCGGGATCGGACCCCGCTGTCGGGTACGGCGCCGGCCGCGGGTTGCGCCCGGACACGTCCACCGTCCACAGCCGCGGCGCCTCCCCGATCGGCTCGCGGAAGAAGATCACCACCCGGCCGTTCGGCGACCAGGCGGGGCCTTCGTCGAGGTAGCTGTCGGTCAGCATGCGCTCGCCGGAGCCGTCCGGGGCCATGACGCCGATCCCGAAGCGGCCGCCGGTCTGGCGCGTGAAGGCGATCAGGTCGCCCTTGGGGCTCCAGACGGGGGTCGAGTACCGGCCCGTCCCGAAGGAGACGCGCCTCGCCCCGCCGCCGTTGGCGCCCATGACGTAGAGCTGCGGAGAGCCGCCCCGGTCGGAGTTGAACACGATCTGCGAGCCGTCCGGCGAGAACGACGGCGAGGTGTCGATGCCGGGATCCGACGTCAGCCGGCGCACCGAGCGGCTCGCCAGGTCCATCACGTAGATGTCGGAGTTGCCGCGGCTTTCCTGGCTGTAGGCGATGCGCCGACCGTCCGGCGAGAAGCGCGGCGCGAACACCATGCCCGGCACCTCGGCCAGCACCTCGCGTCGCCCGGTCTCGAGGTTCAGCAGGTAGACGCGCGAGCGGCCGCCCTGGATCGCCACGTAGGAGATCTCCTGGTTCGTGCGCGAAAAGCGCGGCGTCAGCACCAGCGCGGAGCCGTCGGTCAGGAAGCTCGGGTTGGCCCCGTCCTGGTCCATGATGGTCAGGCGCTTCACCCGGCGCGTCTTCGGGCCCGTTTCCGAGACGAACACGATGCGGGTGTCGAAGTAGCCCCGCTGGCCCGTCAGCCGCTCGTAGATGACGTCGGCGATCTTGTGGGCGATGCGGCGCACGTTGTCCTCGGAGGCCATGAACTGCTGGCCCTGCCCGAGCTCGCGCTGCGCGATGACGTCCCAGAGGCGGAAGTCCACCTGTAGCCTGCCGTCAGCGGCCAGTGTCGCCCGCCCCGCCAGCAGCGCCTGCGCGCCGGCCCCGCGCCAGTCCTCGAACCGCGGCGCGGCGCTCACCGCAGCCGTGCGCCCGGTGACCGGCACGGGGCGGAAGAAGCCGGAGCGTTCCAGGTCCGCCGCCACCACGCGAGCGATCTCGGCGCCCAACTCGCCCGCCCGGCCTTCGCCCGGCAGCGCCGGCAAGGCGATCGGCAGCGGCTGCACCACGCCCTCGTCGACGTTGATCTCGACGCCTTGCGCGAGCGCCAGCGGCGGCTGCGCCGAGAAGGACAGAACTGCGAGCAGAATCAGCCAGAAACGCATCGAGAAACCTAAGCCATGGAATCGGGCGGAATGCGGGCGCTCAGGTTAACGCGAGCACGCCCGCTGGGCGTCGAAATTGATCGTGTACGTCTCGTTCAGCGCTTCCTTCGGCATCCAGTCGTAGGGCTGCAGCCGCAGGATGGCCCGCACCGCGCGGTCCTGCGCCGCTCGCACCAGCGGCTCGCTCGAGTCGCCGCCGATCGGATCGGGGTCGCCGGCCACGCGCCCGTTCTCCGCCAATCGGAAACGGACCCGGACGTTCGTCCGCGAGCCGCCCTCCACCTGGCAGTTCGGATTCCAGGCTTCCACCAGTCGCGCCGCCAGGGTGGCGCGGGCGTCGGCCAGCTCCTGCGGGCTCGCCCCGCCTGATCCAGCCGCGTCCGGCGCGGGCGTCGGCGTGCGGGGGCGCCGGGGCGCGTTCTGGGCCAGCCGCCTGGCGAGGTCGTCGAGGTCGAGCGAGGGCTCCTGTCGCACCGCGGGCCGCTGCGGCGCCGGCTTCTGGGGCGGCGGCTTCTGCACCGAGGGCTGCGGCCTCGCCGGTCCCGGCGCCGGCCTGGGCGGCGGAGTCTGACGCGCGGGCGCAGGCGGCGGCGGCGGCGGCGGCGGCGGCGCGGCCGAGGCCGTGGGAGGGGCCGGCGAGGGCTCCGGCGGCGCACTCATGGGCGATGGCTCGGGCGGTCCCGGGTCGGGCGCGGGCGCCGAGGCGGCCTGCGCCGCGACCGGCGCGCTGACCAGCGTCACCGGCACGCTGGTGACCAGCTTCTCCGGCGCCTCTTCGTGCGTGCGCCAGGCTACGAACCCGCCCGCCAGGACGGCGACGTGCAGGATCGCCGAGCCGATCAGCGCGGGCCGGAAGTCGGAGCCCGCCACCGCCTCAGCCGTCCTCGGCCGGCGGTCCGGTGTCCGTGATCAGGCTGATCGAGGTGAACCCGGAGGCGCCCAGCCGCGCCATCACCTGCGCCACCCGCTCGTACCGCGCGCCGCCGTCCGCCCGGACGTACACCGGCTTGTCCGCGCCGGCAGAGAGCGCCTGCAGCCGCGGCCCGAGCTCGGCGTACGCCGTCTCCTCCTCGCCCACGTAGATGCGCCCGTCGGCGCGGACGCTGACGGTCAGCGGCTCCGCCTGGTCCTCCAGGGCGCCCGCCTCGGTCTTCGGCAGCTCGATGGGCACCCCCACCGTCAGCAGGGGCGCCGAGACCATGAAGACGATCAGCAGCACCAGCATCACGTCGACCATCGGCGTGACGTTGATCTCCGAGAGCGTGCGCCCGCGGCCCCGGCGACGCCGGCGTCCGCCGCGGCTCACCGAGAAGGCGTCGTTGGAGGACATCGCCATCGGCTCAGGCCTTCGCCACCCGCCGCGCGATGGCGGTGGTGAGGTCGTCGGCGAAGCCCTCCAGGCGGCTGGCTAACCGCGCCGCGTCGGTCGAGAACTTGTTGTAGGCGATGTAGGCGGGGATGGCCGCGATCAGCCCGATGGCGGTGGCGAACAGCGCCTCGGCGATGGCGGGCGCCACCACCGTCAGGTTGGTGTTCCGCTGCACGGCGATGGCCTGGAACGCGTTCATGATGCCCCAGACCGTGCCGAACAGACCGACGAACGGCGACGCCGTCGCCACGATCGCGAGCGAACCGAGCCCGTTCTCCACCCGCTGGCTCTCGCGCGCGATGACGCTGTCGAGTCCGCGGTCGATCCGCTGCAGCATCATCTGGCCGTGCGGGTCCGCCGCCGTGGCGCCGCGCCCGTCGCGCCATTCACGCAGGGCGACCTGCAGCATCCGCGGCAGCGCGTGGCGCGGCTGCTCGCCCGCGGCCGCGGCCACCTCCTCCAGCGAGCGGCCGGAGCCCACCGCCTCCTCGAAGCGGTCGGCCTCACGGTTCAGCGCGGCGAACCGGAACAGCTTGTCGAGGATGATCGTCCACGACCACAAGGACGCCAGCGCCAGCCCGATCATCACCGACTTGACCACCCAGTCGGCGCGCAGGAACAGCGCGAGCGCGGAGAAGCTCTCGGCGGTCAGCGCTTCGTTTTCCATGCGGCCCTCCGTTCGGCGGCGCGGGCAGAAACCTCGATTCGCCGGGCCAAACTATGACGAGGGCGCGAGATACGGTCTCAGCTTGTCGTGAAGCCCCGGCGGCGGCCGGCGGGCGCGGCCGTCCAGCGTGATGCACGCCGCCTCCACCGCCGCCTCGACCAGCACCTCGTCGCCGCGCGTGATGCTCTGGCGAATGCTGAGCCGCGGGCCGCGCACGACCTCGTAGACGGTCCGCACCAGCAGCGCGTCGTCCAGTCGCGCCGGCCGGCGGTAGTCCACCTCGATCCGCGTGACGACGAACGCGGTGGCGTCCTCCTGCTCGCGCAGGTCGGTATGGCTGATCCCGGCCATGCGCAGGAAATCCGACCGCCCGCGCTCGAGATAGCGCACGTAGTTCGCGTGGTAGACGAGGCACGTCGCGTCCGTGTCCTCGTAGTAGACGCGCACCGGCAGCCGGTGCTCGCGCGCCTCGAACCAGCCCGCGGTCGGCTCGCTCATTCCTCGAACAGCCCCGGCTGGCCCGCAGGCCGCGGCGGCGGCGTCAGGCCCAGGTGCGCGTACGCTTTGGCGCAGGCGGTGCGCCCACGCGGCGTCCGCTGAATGAAGCCCTGCTGCAGCAGGTAGGGCTCGATCACATCCTCCACCGCATCCCGGGCCTCCGCGATGGCGTAGGCCAGGGTCTCCGCCCCGGCCGGGCCGCCGGCGTAGTTCTCGATGATCGCGCGGAGATACCGCCGGTCCAGCGAGTCCAGCCCCGCCTCGTCCACCTCGAGCCGCGCGAGCGACTGCGCCGCCAGCTTGCGGTCGATCTCCGCGTCGCCCGCGAAATCGCGCACCCGCCGCAACAGCCGGCCGGCGACACGGGGCGTGCCCCGCGCCCGCGCCGCGATCTCGCCCGCCCCCTCCTCCGTCAGCGCCGCACCCATCTTGCGGGCCGCCTGCAGCAGCACCTTCCGGAGCTCGTCCGGCGTGTAGAACTCCAGCCGCAGCGGAATTCCGAACCGGTCGCGCAGCGGCGTCGCCAGCAGCCCCGCCCGCGTCGTCGCCGCGACCAGCGTGAACGGCGCCAGGTCGATGCGCACCGAGCGCGCGGACGGCCCCTCCCCGATCACCAGGTCGAGCACGTGGTCCTCCATCGCCGGATAGAGGATCTCCTCCACCGCCGGCCCCAGCCGGTGGATCTCGTCGATGAACAGCACGTCGCGCGGTTCGAGGTTGCTCAGGATGGCCGCGAGGTCGCCCGCCTTGGCCAGCA
Source organism: Caulobacteraceae bacterium (assembly GCA_036386655.1). Taxonomy (GTDB): domain Bacteria; phylum Pseudomonadota; class Alphaproteobacteria; order Caulobacterales; family Caulobacteraceae; genus JAHWJX01. The sequence continues at coordinate 9,515 of DASVVG010000241.1, forward strand.
CCGGCCCGGAGGTGGCGCGGAAGTTCACGCCGAGTTCGCGCGCCACGATCTGCGCCAGCGTCGTCTTGCCCAGCCCCGGCGGGCCGAAAAGCAGAACGTGGTCCAGCGCTTCGCCGCGCCCCTTCGCGGCGTCGATGAAGACCTTCAGGTTGCCCTTGGCCTGCTGCTGCCCGACGAACTCGTCGAGCGTCTGCGGCCGTAGCGCCTTGTCGTGCTCGAACACCTGCGGCTCGCCGGAGACCAGCCGGCTCATCGCCCGATCTCCTGCAGCGCCGCCTTGATCAGCGCGCCGATCTCAGCGTCCTCACCCAGCCTCAGGCTCGCCTGCTCGACGGTCCGCCGAGCCACCGGCTCGGCCACGCCCAGTCCCAGCAACGCCGCCACCGCCTCGCCCACCGCCGTCGGCGCGATCGGCTGCGCCGAAGCGACGACCTGCGCGTGGAACGCCGCCACCGTCTCGCCGGTCAGCGGCTTGTCCTTCAGCTCCGTGACGATGCGCAGCGCCAGCTTCGGGCCGACGCCGCTGGCCCGCGCCACCGCCGCCTTGTCGTCGCGCGCCACGGCGTGTGCGAGCTCGCCCGGCGGCAGCACGTCGAGCACGGCTAGCGCCGCCTTCGGCCCCACGCCCTGGATGCCCGTCAGCACCACGAAGGCGCGCCGCTCCTCTCGCGTCGGGAAGCCGTAGAGCGTCGGCCCGCCCTCCTGCGTCCACCGCGTCTCCACGTGCAGCAGCACCTCGTCGCCGGGCGCCGGCAGCCGCGCCAGCGTGCGCGTGCCGCAGCGGACCACGTAGCCGACGCCGCTCACGTCCACGAGGGCGTCTTCCTCGCCCGCCTCGGCGAGCACCCCGCGCAGCCGCCCGATCAAGCCACCGCCCCGATCGCCCGGACCCGCCGGTGATGCGCGTGGGTGATGGCGACGGCCAGCGCGTCCGCCGCGTCCGCCGAGGCCTCGCCGCAGGCCGGCAACAGCCGCCGCACCATGAAGGCCACCTGCGTCTTGTCCGCCCCGCCGGTCCCGACGACGGCCTGCTTCACCTTCGTGGGGGCGTACTCGGCGACGGAGAGCCCCGCCCGCGCCGGCGCGATCAGGGCGGCGGCCCTCGCGTGCCCGAGCTTCAGCGTCGAACTGGCGTTGACGTTGACGAAGGTCTCCTCGATGGCGGCCTCGTCGGGCGCGTGCTCCGCCACGATCGCGCACACCCCTTCGAACAGGGCCAGCAGCCGCTCCGAGAAGGGCGCCTTCTCCGGGGGCGCGATCACCCCGTGGGCTACCCACGACAGCCGCGAACCCTCGACCGAGATGACGCCCCAGCCGGTCCGGCGGAGCCCCGGATCGAGCCCCAGGATGCGAGTCGCGTTCATCATCCGTTCCAGCATGCCCCGCCCAGCCGTGGCTGAACAGGGTGAACGGCCCGTTAAGCGGTCAGTCGCGCCGCGGCTGGATGTCGAACTCCACCACCGCAGGGTCGGCCGAGAGCTTCTGCGCCAGCGCGCTGGTGTCGATCCGGCCGAACGCCCGGAAGGTGGCCATGTGCTCCACGAAGTGGCCGCCGTCGACCAGCCGGTGCGTGACGTGGGCGATCTGCACCCGGCCGAGGAAATCCCGCAGGCCCTGCTCGGTGAAGGCGTCCTCGCGCCGGTAGCGTACGCGCAGGTCGCCGATCTGCCGCTGCGGCAGGCGGTCGTCGATGATGCGGAAGCCGGCGACCACCGCCATCGTCAGCACCGTCCCGGGCACCGCCAGCTCGTAGAAGCCCACCCCGTAGAGGACGCCGAGCGCCGAGGTCACCCACAGCGACGCGGCCGTGGTCATGCCGTGGACCGAGAAGCCCTCGCGGAAGATCACGCCGCCGCAGAGGAAGCCGACCCCGGTCAGGATCCCGTGCGCCATTCGGGTCGGGTCGATGCGGATCACGGCCTCCGAGGCGAACGGCCCCATCCACTCGACCTGGTGCACGGCGGCGACCATCAGCATCGACGCCGCCAGGCAGACCAGCGCGTGCGTCCGGAACCCCGCGGGCCGGGAGCGGAAGCTCCGCTCGATGCCGATCAGGCTCCCCGCGGCGAGCGCCGCCAACGCAGGCCAGATCAGCTCCGGCCGCCACCACTCCAGCATCGAAAACTCCTCCGAATCCGGAAGATCACACGCGCGGGACCGGCGGTTCAACCCAGCCAGCGACAGGGCGTCGCATTACTCGCTTGTAACTTGCGGAAAGGCTCCGCCTGACGGGACATCCGCCCCGACTGGTAGTCGAGGGGAAGCGTCATGTCTTACCGAAAGATCACGCTGGGCCTCGCGGCCGCCGGCGCGCTGCTGACCGCGGCCGCGCTGCAGCCCGTCGCCTGGGCCGCACTGCCCGAGCGCAACGCCACCTTCGCCCACGAGCGGAGCGACCTGAAGCCCGACCCCGCCGCCCGCTTCGGCAAGCTGCCCAACGGCATGCGCTACGTGATCTACAAGAACGCCACGCCTCCGGGCGAAGTGGCCATGCGCTTCCGCTTCGACGCGGGCGACCTGATGGAGACCGACGCCCAGAACGGCCTCGCCCACTTCCTCGAGCACATGGCCTTCAACGGCACCACCAACATCCCCGAAGGCGAGCTCAACAAGATGCTGGCCCGCGAGGGCATCGCCTTCGGCGCCGACAGCAACGCCGGGACCTGGCCCGACCAGACGGTTTATGAGCTGAACATCCCGGGCGTGAACGATAAGCGTCTCGACGTCGCCTTCACCTTCATGCGCGAGCTGGCCAGCGAGATTGCGTTCGACCCGAAGGCGATCGACCGTGAGCGCGGCATCATCGTCTCCGAGGACCGCAGCCAGTACACCCCGGCGCGGCGTGCCGGCGTGGCGGAGGCGCAGTTCGTCTACAAGGGGCAGCTCGTCGCCAGGCGGATGGACATCGGCAACCTCGACGTCATCCGCACCGCTCCGCGCGAGCGCTTCGTCGACTACTACAACAGGTACTACCGCCCCGAGCGGGCCACCCTGATCGTCGTGGGCGACATCGACCCCGACAAGATCGAGGCCGATATCCGCCGGCGCTTCTCCGACTGGCGCGGCAAGGGCGAGGCGGGCGCCGAGCCCGACCTGGGCACGGTGGCGCGGCGCGGCTTCGAAGCGGGCAGCTTCGTCATGCCGGGCGCGCTCCAGAGCGCCAGCCTGAACTGGCTCCGTCCCTATGAGGAAAAGCCGGACAACCGCGCCAACAGCATCCAGGACGTCCGCGAGTCGCTCGCGCTGATGGTGCTGAACCGTCGCTTCGCCCGTCTGGTCGAGGCGGGCGAGGCTCCCTTCACCGGGGCCGGCGCGGCGACGTACGACTTCCTCCGCTCCGGCGAGCAAACGGAGGTCAGCGTCACCCCGCTGCCCGGCCGCCACGCCGACTCCATCAAGGTCGCGGAGCAGGAGGTGCGCCGGCTCGTGCAGCACGGCGTGCTGCAGTCCGAACTCGACCGCGAGATCGCCAACGTGCGCACCGCGCTGCAGCGTCAGGTCGCCGGCGCCGCCACCCGGCGCACGCCCGCCATCGCCGACCAGATCGTCGACGCCGTCCGCGACGACGACGTGTTCATGGCCCCGGACCAGCAGCTGCCCGTCTTCGAGGAGGCGGTCCGCGGCTTCACCGCCGCCGAGGCGACGCGTCTCGCCCGCGAGCAGTTCCAGGGCTCCGGCCCGCTGCTCTTCGCCACCAGCCCGACGGTGATCGCGGGCGGCGACGCGGCGCTGGCCGCCGCATATACCGGCTCCACCCAGGTCGCTGTCGCCGCGCCCGCCGAGGTGATCGCAAAACCCTGGCCGTACCAGGCGTTCGGACAGGCCGGGCAGGTCGTCTCCCGCCAGGACATCGCCGACCTCGGCGTGACGCGCGTGACCTTCGCCAACGGCACGGTGCTGCTGGTCAAGCCGACGGACTTCCGCAAGGACCAGGTGCTGGTCAGCGCTCGCTTCGCCGGCGGCCGCATGGCCCTGCCGAAGGACCTCGTCACCTGGCCCGCCACCCAGGGCGGCTTCATCGCCGGCGGCCTGCAGGCGCTCACCGAAGAGGAGCTGAAGCAGACCCTGACCGGCAAGGTCTACGGGTCCGGCTTCTCCATCGGGGACGACGCCTTCATCCTGAGCGGGACCACCCGTCCGGAGGACCTCGCGACGCAGATGCAGGTGCTGGCGGCCTACGCCACCGCGCCCGGCTGGCGCGCCGCGCCGTACGAGCGGACGAAGGCGAACCTGCAGAACATCTACAACGTCATCGAGACCACCCCGCTGAACATCGCCTTCACCCAGCACAGCAAGCTGGTGCGCTCGGGCGACGGCCGCTGGGGCCTGCCGACGCGCGAGGAGCTCGCGGCCGCCAGGGTGGACCCGGTGCGCGCGGTGCTGGAGCCCGCCTTCCGGAGTGCTCCGCTCGAGGTGGTGATGGTGGGCGACGTCACCGTCGACCAGGCGATCCAGCACACCGCGTCGACCTTCGCGGCCCTGCCGAAGCGGGCTGCATCCGGGCCGAGGTTGCCGGGCGCGGACCGGATCGCCTTCACGAAGACCTCCGCGCCTGTGCGGCTCACGCACACCGGCCGGCCGGACGTGGCGCTCGGCATGACCGCCTGGGCGACCGACGACTTCTACGACGACACGCAGGAGGCGCGGACAATGTCGGTGCTGCGCGCCGTGCTTCAGCTCCGCACCATCGAGAAGCTGCGCGAGGAGCTCGGCTCGACCTACTCCCCGGCCATCCTCCAAGAGGCCTCGGACAAGTTCGACGAGTGGGGCCTGGTCGGCATGCTGGCGGAGGTGAACCCGTCGCAGACGGACACCCTGATCAAGGCCATGAACGAGGTGGCCGATGAGCTGAAGAAGACCCCGATCACCCAGGACGAGCTGGACCGGGCGGTGAAGCCGATCCTCGACACCCTGGCCAAGGACCGCGCCGGCAACGAGTACTGGGCCGGCCGGCTCGCCACCGCGAGTTGGGACGCCAAGCGCCTCGACGCCACGCGGCGTCAGGAGGCGGAGCTCCGCGCCGTCACCCCGGCCGCGATCCAGCGGGTGGCGCAGAAGTACCTGCGGCCGGAGCGGTCGTTCACCCTGAGGGTGGAGCCGGCCGCCCCGATGCCGGCCTCCGGCGCCCCGGCGACCACGACGCCTGCGTCCAAGGTGCAGACGGTGATCCGGCAAGGCTCGTGACGGTTCGGCCCCCGGCGCGCTCGCGCCCGGGGGCCCTCCCCGCTAGCTGGCCAGCCGCTCCATGTCCTCGTCGCTGATCTCGACGTTGGCATAGACGTTCTGCACGTCGTCGTCGTCGTCGAGCGCGTCGATCAGTTTCAGCACAGTCGCGGCGTCGTCTGACCCCACGGGCGTCGTGGTCTTCGGCCGCCAAACCACCTTGGTCGAGCGCGCCGCGCCGAACCGCTGCTCCAGGGCCGAGGCCACCTCGCCGAGGTCCTCCAGCGCGGTGATCACCGTGTGGCCCTCTTCGTCGGACTCCACGTCCGAGGCCCCCGCCTCGATGGCGGCGTCCAGCACGTCCTCCTCGGAGCCCGCCGAGGCGGGGTATTCTACCTGCCCCACGCGGTCGAACATGAAGCTGACGGCGCCGTTCTCGGCCAGGTTGCCGCCGTTCTTGCCGAAGATCGCCCGCACGTTGCCGCCGGAGCGGTTGCGGTTGTCGGTCAACACCTCGACGATCACGCCGACGCCGCCGGGGCCGAAGCCCTCGTAGCGGATCTCCTCGTAGTCCTCGCCCTCGCCCGCCGCGCCCTTCTTGATGGCGCGCTCGATGTTGTCCTTGGGCATCGACTCCGCCTTGGCGTTGGCCACGGCCAGCCGCAGGCGGGGGTTCATGTTCGGGTCGGGCAGCCCCGACTTCGCCGCCACGGTGATGTCCCGCGACAGCTTGGAGAACAGCTTCGAGCGGGCCGCGTCCTGGCGGCCCTTTTTGTGCATGATGTTCTTGAACTTGGAGTGGCCGGCCATGGCTCCGCCGCGTGCTTCTTCGGGCGGCTCAGTAGCGCGCGGGGCGCGGGTCTGTCATCTGGGGCGAAGCGGAACCGTTCGCAGCCGAGTCGGTTCAGTCATCAGCGGCGTTGAGGGACGCGTATGAGAAGCGAATCCGCCCTGGTCGAGGAAGACGACCTCCCCCCGATCGTGCAGTGGTTCGCCCCCGGCGCCCCCCTCCGCAACCTCCCTCGCGAGGTCGGCCCCGCCGTGACGCTGGCTGTCGGGGTGTTCGCCGTCGCTGCGCTGGCCGCCGGCACGGTTATCCTGATCCGCCGGGCGCTGAACCCCGAGCTGAAGGCGCTCAAGGTCGACAAGCTGATCGTGCGCAAGATCACGACGCTCGAGAACGCCGCCCGCTACCAGTAGCTTCAGACCCGCTCCAGCGCGGGCTCCACCACCGGGACGTGCTGGCTGAGCCGTCCGCCGACTCGGATCGGCTCGATGCGCTTGGCGAGGCCGGTGCGGTCGTCGGTCTCCACGAACACTCCGCACACGGTCGCCGGACCTTCGGCGGGCTGGTACCGGCTCTGGCTGATGCGGGTGGTGAACCGGCGCAACGGCTCGTCCTTCTTGTTGCCGATCACGCTGTCGTAGTCGGCGCAGGCGCCCGCGTCGGTCTGGTAGGCGGTCCCGCCGGGCAGCACCTGCGCGTCGGCCGTGGGCACGTGGGTGTGCGTCCCCACAACCAGCGAGGCCCGCCCGTCGCAGAAGTGCCCCATCGCCATCTTCTCGGAGGTGATCTCGGCGTGGATGTCCACGATGACCGCGTCGGCCGCGAGGCCCAGCGGGCAGGCTTCCAGCTCCTTGTCCACCGCCGAGAACGGGTCGTTCAGGGAGTCCATGTGGACGCGTCCCAGCACGCTGATCACCAGCACCCGCTTCCCGGTCTGCGTCTCGTAGAGATACGCCCCCGCCCCCGGCGCGTCCGACAGCGGCGGGTAGTTGACCGGCCGCAGCAGCCGCGGCTCACGCGCGATGTAGGTCAACGCCTCCTTCTGGTCCCACGAGTGGTTGCCCAGCGTCAGGCAGTCCGCCCCGGCCTCATACAGCTCGCGCGCGGTGTTCTCGGTGATGCCGAAGCCGTTGGCTGCGTTCTCGGCGTTCACCACCACGAACTCGAGGCCCAGCCGCCGGCGCAGGGACGGCAGATGGTCGGCCAGGCCGGTCCGCCCGCTCCGCCCCACCACGTCCCCGAAAAAAGCCAGGCGCATCAACGATCCTTCGCGAACAGGCGGAACCCGGCCTCGGTCAGCACCGCGTCCAGCGGCTGGTCGTGGTCCTCGGCGGGGAGCTTCTCCACCTCCTGGCCCGCGAACGCCAGCCCCAGCACGAAAACCCGCCCCTTCGCCCGAAGTTGCTCGATGGTGCGGTCGTAGTAGCCGCCCCCCTGCCCCATCCGCCCGCCCGAGCGGTCGAAGGCCAGCAGCGGCGTCACCACCACGTCGGGCGTCATGGCCTCCGCCTCACGCCCCGGCGCCGCCATGCCGAGCGCGTCCGGGACCAGCGGCTCGCCGGCGGTCCAGGGGCGGAATGCGAGCGGCGCCCCGAGCTCCGTCACCACGGGCAGGCAGAGCCGGCACCCCTCCCGCCCGAGCACCAGCCCCAGCGGCCGCGGGTCCACCTCCGATCCGGTCGGGGCGTACAGCGCCGCGGCGGTGAAGGGGCCGAGCCCCGCCGGCCAGTGCGTCGCCGCCAGCACCGCCGCTTCCGGATGCGCGGCGTGCAGGGCGCTCCGGCGGGCGCGGAACTCGCG
>DASVVG010000242.1:0-4481 GCA_036386655.1 Caulobacteraceae bacterium
CCGACTCCCGGATCGTCAGCATCGTCGACGAGACCGGCGAAGGCTCGGGCGCTTCGAAAGCACAGGCCCCGACCTTCTACACGGTGGCCAGCCTCGAGCGCTTCAATGAGACGGCGCTGCGGGCCACGGTTCGGCGCGAACTCGCCTGGTTGCTGAACACCACCAATCTCGGCGCCGCGCAGGATCTCTCGCCCTACCCCGAGGTGCAGACCTCGGTTCTGAACTACGGCATGCCGGATCTCACCGGCCGCGCCTCGACGGTGAAGGCCATCCGCGAGCGCAGCGAGCAGATCCGCAAGGCGATCCTCGTCTACGAACCTCGCATGGAGGCCGACAAGCTCCAGGTGGAGGCGCGCTCCACCATCGAGAAGGACAACGCGGTGACCTTCCTCATCCGCGGCGACGTGACGTCCGCGGTGAAGGCGATGCCGGTCCAATTCCTCGCCGACGTCGAGGTCGAGACCGGCGAAGCCGTCGTGCGGGAGTAGCCGCGTGGATCCCCGCCTCCTGCGCGCGTACAACGAAGAGCTCGCCTACCTGCGGGAGACCTCCCGCGAGTTCGGCGCCGAGCACGACGTGGTCGCCGGCTATCTCGGGCTGAAGACGCCCAACGATCCCGATCCTTACGTCGAGCGCCTGCTCGAGGGCGTGGCCTTCCTCGCCGCGCGCGTGAAGCTCAAGCTCACGGACCAGTTCCCTGAATTCACGCAGCACCTGCTGCAGGCGATCCAGCCCAACTACCTCTCCCCTACGCCGTCGATGTGCGTGGTCGCGATGGAGCCGACGCTCACGGACGAAGCGCTGGCGACGGGCATGCGAGTGCCGCGGCTGACGGAACTCAGCGCGAAGGCGACGGACCATGAGACGCCCTGCGTGTTCCGCACCGGGCACGCCGTCGACCTCTACCCGCTGCAGATAGATCAGGCCGAATATCTGCCCAGCCGCGCGTCGGTGGCGAGCTACGCGGCCGCGGCGAACGTCCGGGCCGAAGCCGGTCTGAGGATTCGCTTCCGCAGCACCGCGGGGCCCCTGAGCGGCATCGATCCCGCCAGTCTGCCGATCTACATCAAGGGCTCGGAGAACACGCCGGGTGAGCTGTACCGCCAGATCGTGGGCGAGACGATCGCGGTGGTGGCCAGGCCGGAAGGCGCGGCCGGCGCCGCGTGGTCTCGGCTGCCGCATCCGGAGGCTTACGGTTTCGGCGATGAGTGTGCCCTGCTTCCGCACGAAGGGCGCTCGTTCCGCGGGTACCGGCTGCTGGCGGAGTACTTCGCCTGCCCGGAGCGGTTCCTGTTCGCGGAGTTCAAGGGACTGGGCCGCGCGTTCGCGCAGGCGAAGGAAACCTGCGAGGTCGTGCTCCTGTTCAGCCGGAGCTCGCCGGCCCTGATCGAAACCGTGGCGCCGGCGAACCTCGGCCTGTTCTGCACGCCGGCGATCAACCTCTTCGAGATGCCGCTCGGCCGGGTGAACCTGTCCCAGACCGAGCACGAGCACCTGGTGATGCCGGACCGCACCCGGCCGCTCGACTACGAGATCTTCCGCCTGCTCGACGTCACCGCGCACGGTCGCAACGGCGCACGGCCCGCGGCGCCGCTCTATTCCTTCGGGGCGCTGCTGTACGACTGGCGCGAGGCGATCTTCTACGTCACCCGTCTGAGGCCCCGCCGCCTCTCGACGCGCGAGCAGCGCATCCGTCGGCGCACCGACTACATCGGCACGGAAACCTTCATCAGCCTGGTGGCTCCGGGCGCCCCGGAGCGTCTGGACGAGGTGTACGAGCTCGGCCTGCGCGCGCTCGTCACGAACCGTGAGCTTCCGGAACTCCTGCGCTTCTCCGGTCGCGAGTCCGATTTCGCGATCACCGCTCCGGGCGTCGAGAAGGTCACCGTCGTGCGGGCGCCCACGCGGCCGCGGCCGCCGCTGGGTCTCAACGACGCCGCGTGGCGCGTGATCAGCCACCTCACGCCCAACTACGCTTCGCTGGTGAAGGACGAGAACGACAGCCCTGCCCTGCTGCGCGACCACCTGGCGCTCTACGGCCGCTCCGACGATCCGATCATGCGCCGGCAGATCGACGGCGTGCTGTCGGTCGCTTCGGAGCCGGTGACGCGGCGTGTCAGCGGCTTGGACCGGCTCGCCTTCGGGCGCGGCCAGCGCGTGCGCATCCGCCTCGACGACTCCTCGTTCGAAAACGGCCGGATGTTCCTGTTCGCCGCCGTGGTCGACCGCTTCCTGTCCGAGTTCGCTTCCGTCAACGCGTTCGTCGAAACCGTCTTCGACAGCCCCGATCAAGGAGAGTTCGTCAAATGGCCCCCGCGGACGGGTCACCGCCCGACCATCTGAGCCACGTCCGCTTTCTGCAGGACGCGAAGAAGGACGTAGCCCGCTACGGCTTCCTCGCGCTCGTGCGCGGAGCCGAGGCGCGCGCGAAGAACCTGCCGCGCGTGGGCCGCTCGCGGCAGCCGGCGCAGAACGTGGTGGACATGGCGCACGCGCCGGCGCTGCATTTCCCCGGGCGGACGATCGAGGACATCGAGTTCACGCCCTCGGGCCGCGTTCGCATCCGCAGCCTTTTCCTGGGCCTGACCGGCCCCATGGGCGCGCTCCCGCTGCACCTGAGCGAGTACGCATTCTACGAGCGGCGGCAGGCGCGTTCGCAGCCGTTCGGCCGCTTCCTCGACCTGCTCACCGACCGCATGCTGCAGTTCTTCTACCGCGCATGGGGGGACAGCCAGCCCGCGGTCCACGCCGACCGTCCGGGCGACGATCGGTTCGCGGGCTATCTCGCGGCTCTGTCCGGCGGGATGGAAGGCGCGACGGAGGACGGCGCCTTCCCGGCGCGCGCGCGCCTCCACTACGCCGGCATCTTCGCGGGCCGTCGCAGCGCGGCCGCGTTGCAGGACGGGCTCTCGCACCTGCTTCGCACCCCGGTCAGGCTGAAGGAGTTCATCGCCCGCTGGCGCGAGGTCGAACCGTCGGACCGGACCCGCCTGGGGGTGACGGGCGGGTTCAACCAGCTCGGCCGCGACACGGTCCTGGGCGGTCGCGTCCGCATCGCGGAGGACACGTTCCGCGTCATCATCCGCACGCGCGACGTCGATGAGTACGAAGCCTTCCTGCCCGGCTCCACGCGTCACGAAGTGGCGCGCGCCGGGCTCGAGGCGCTGGCGCCCTCCCATCTCGACTGGGAGCTCGAACTCGAAGTTCCCGACTCGAAGGCGCCGCCGCTGCGCCTCGACGGGAAAGGGCGGCTGGGACACACGAGCTGGCTCGGCCGGCTCGGAACAGAAGACTACAGGGCCGACGCACGCCTGCGCCGGCGAGGACGAACCGCGACCGTGCACTAGCCGGCGCGAATATGAGGGGGAGTGGGGATTATGGCTGAGATCAGCAGAGCGGCGCTGTTCGGGCGTCTGAACGCGACGTCGTTGAAGGGGATCGAGACCGCGACGAGCTTCTGCAAGATGCGGGGCAACCCGTACGTGGAGCTGGTGCACTGGGTGCACGTGCTGCTGCAGGATCCGAGGAACGACGTCGCGGCGATCCGCACGACGTTCCAGCTCGACGACGCCAAGCTGGCGCGTGACGTGGTGGCCGCGCTGGACGGGCTGCCCCGGGGCGCGACGGCCGTCTCCGACTTCTCGCCGGCCGTGGAGGAGGCCATCGAGAAGGGCTGGATCTACGCCTCGCTGCAGTTCTCCGCCGGCAAGGTGCGCACCGGCCACCTGATCTACGGGGCGCTGAAGACGCCGACGCTGAAGAACGTGCTGCTCGGCATCTCGCCCGAGTTCCGCAAGGTGCAGGTCGAGCGTCTCGGCGAAGAGTTCGAGAAGATCACGGCGTCCTCGAGCGAGACGAACGAGGCCGGCGCCTCGGGGCTGTCGGCGGACTACACCGGCGCCCCGGGCGAAGCCCCCACGTCCGCGGGCGAAGGCGAGGCGCTGTCGAAGTACTCGATCGACCTCACGGAGAAGGCCCGCAAGGGCGAGATCGATCGCATCGTGGGCCGCGACGCCGAGATCCGGCAGTGCATCGACATCCTGCTGCGCCGTCGCCAGAACAACCCGATCCTCGCTGGTGAAGCCGGCGTCGGGAAGACGGCGGTGGTCGAAGGATTCGCGCGTCGCATCGTGGACGGCGACGTGCCGCCTTCGCTGAAGGACGTGACCCTCCGCTCGCTCGACATCGGCCTGCTGCAGGCCGGGGCCAGCATGAAGGGCGAGTTCGAGAAGCGCCTGCGCCAGGTGATCGACGAGGTGGAGTCCTCGACCAAGCCGATCATCCTGTTCATCGACGAAGCGCACACGCTGATCGGCGCCGGGGGCCAGGCCGGCACGGGCGACGCCGCCAACCTGCTGAAGCCGGCGCTGGCGCGCGGGCGGCTGCGGACCATCGCGGCCACCACCTGGGCCGAGTACCGCCAGTACTTCGAGAAGGACCCCGCGCTGACGCGGCGCTTCCAGACGGTGAACGTCGGCGAG
>DASVVG010000243.1:0-2023 GCA_036386655.1 Caulobacteraceae bacterium
GTCCCGGACGGCGAGCCGGTCGTGATCGGTTCGGACGACAGCATCGAGCGGCGCTGGGGCACCAGGATCAAGAAGCGCGGCATCTACCGCGACCCGGTCCGCTCCTCCAAAGGTCACTTCGTCAAGGCGAGCGGCCTGCGCTGGCTCTCATTCGCGCTGCTGCCCGAGATCCGCTGGGCCGGGCGTTGCTGGGCTTTGCCGTTCCTGACCATCCTGGCGCCGTCACAGCGGTATTGGGAGACGCACAGGGCGGGCCAGCGCCAGTTCAAGACGCTGACCGATTGGGCCAGGCAGGGGCTGCTCCAGACGGCGCACTGGCTGCCGCACCGGCGCATTGTCGCCGTCGCCGACGCAAGCTTCGCTGCCATTGAGCTGCTCGAGGCCGTACGGCACCGGGTCACCATGGTCACCCGCCTGCGGCTCGATGCGGCGCTGCGCAATCCGCCCCCGCCTCGCCCTGCCGGCCAGCGCGGGCGATCGCGCCTGGTCGGAGACCGCCAGCCCACGCTGCAGCAGCGGCTCGACAACCCGCGCACGCGATGGCGCCGCCTGCGGGTGAGCGGATGGTATGGTCGTGGCGAGAAGACGCTCGAGGTCGTCTCCGGCACCGCCCTCTGGGCCAAGCCCGGCCACCGCGTCCCCATCCGCTACGTCCTGGTCCGTGACCCGACGGGTGAGCGCGAACCCCAGGCATTCCTCTGCACCGATCTCAATGCGGAGCCGCTCGACATCCTCCGCTGGTTCGTTCGTCGCTGGTCGATCGAGGTCACATTCGCCGAGGTCCGCCGCCACCTCGGCGTGGAGACCCAGCGGCAATGGTCGGACATGGCCATCGACCGCACCACGCCGGTCCTCCTCGGCCTGTTCTCCCTGGTCACGCTCTGGGCCGACGAACTGTATGCCACCAAGATGCCGACGGTGCGGTCTGCGAGTTGGTACCGGAAATCACTGCCAACCTTCAGCGACGCTCTCGCCAGCGTCCGCCACCTACTCTGGACGAAGGGCAATTCTCGCGGGTCACGGCTCGCACCGGACCCCACTACAATGCCACCTGCCACGCTCAACACACTGATCGAGCTGGCCTGCTACGCCGCGTGAAGGGCCAAACTCGAGCTTAGCTGGAGAACTTCCTGTAACTGCCGGGGTCGGCGCCACGCTCCAGAGCGCCAGGACCCATTCGGCCGTGAGGTCGTCGGAAAGCACGAGCAACTGCGGGTAGTAACGCCAGAGCTGCTGGCGGATGCGGTTTGCCAGGCGCACGCGCTCCTGCTGCAACTCCTCGGCCAGGCGTGACCACTCGCGCAGCTCGACCACGCTCGGGTCGCCAGCGGTCACCTGCCGGAACAGGTGCGGGTCGGTGCGCAGGCCGTCAGCCGCGACCCGGGCATCGCGCCGGTCGTCCTTGGCTCCGGCGACGCTGAAGCGGTCGCGCAGGCGGTCGAGCTGCTTGGGGTTGATGGCATGCACGGCGAAGCCGCGGTCCAGCAGCACATCCACCACCGGCCCGTGCGGCACCTCGATCGCCACCGCCACCGTGCTGGGGCGGCCAGCAACCGACACCAGCCAGTCGCACATGGCCACCAGGCCTGCGCCGTTGTGGGCAAAGGCGCGCTCGCCGACAACGGTGCCAGCAACGTCACGCAGGCAGACCTGGTGCTTCTCGGATCCCCAATCGACGCCGGCGAACCAGCTCCTTGTCACATCCGTCATGGTCCTTGTGCTCCCGTGTCACACGAGCCACCACGACGGCCTGCCAATCCCTGTACTGGCGCTCGTGGCGCGACTTCCTACTGGGCATCCGTCGTGGCCAACTCGCCGGGGCACATGTCCAACTTTGGTGCTCAAGGCACGAGGGGGTCAGTGGCCGCTCCCGGTGAGCTGGCTCGCCTGGCCAGCTTACAACCTGGCCGACCAGACGTCCTGGAGGGTACAGGGGGTCAGCCGCTGCAGGTCTGCTGTACCGCCTACACCGGCATCCTTGGTTGAGACCCCGGGCAACGCTTTCAGCCTGTCGACGGTCTTC
>DASVVG010000244.1:0-5633 GCA_036386655.1 Caulobacteraceae bacterium
GCAAGCACCCGTGGACCGTGGTGCTCGGCGACGAGGTCGAGCATTCGGACTAGCCGCTACTCGACGACCGCCTCGTAGCCGGAGAGCGCGGCCGCCACGTCCGCTCGGTCCCGATACTTCGCCCGAAGCTCCGCGAGCCGCTGGTCCGTGCCGGTGCACAGCTCATCGAGCCGCGTCTCGATGAACTTCGCGCGCGCCGCGTCGTAGGGCTCCTCGCCGCGGAAGTGATCGCAGGCGTCGCGCTGCTTCTGGAAGGCGATCACGTCGTCGGGCAGCTCGGCGGCCGCGGCCTGGGTCCCGGCGGGAGGGACCGCCCGCTCGTCGCCGCTCTCCGAGCAGGCCGCGAGCGTGATCGACGCGAGCGCCAGAGCCAGCTTCAGCGATCTCATCGAAGCCCCGCCGCCATGCGTCGAGACTACGCCTCTCCCGGAGCCCCGCCACTCGCGATCAGCGCCTTTTGACTCTCCCCCTGCTCAGCTTCACTGTGCCGCCGCGACTTGGGGTGCCCCGTCCGCGGGGCTGAGATCACACCCATCGAACCTGAACAGGTGAGGACCTGCGGAGGGAACGTCGCGACCGGCGGCCGGTCAGGCGCGCCCGGCCGTGTGTTCGTCCGCAGAGCAGAGGAGGGGGCACGCATGAAGGTCGAGGTTGCGCTGGAGTGGTTCCTGAACCCGGACCACCTGCCGCTGATCGTGGGCATCCGCGAGGGCTGGTTCGCCGCCGAGGGGATCGACCTCTCGCTCAAGGTCCCCGACGACCACTACGACGGCATGGCCTCCGTCGCGTCCGGCGAGGTCGCCTTCGCCGTCAACGAGCCGCTGCACATGCTCGACGAGGCACGGCCGGGCCTCAGAGCCTGCGGCTGCTTCTTCGAGACCGACGGCGGCGTGATCATCCACCGCGACGCGGCGGAGACGCTGTTCGCCGGCGACCCCATCCGCATCGCCTCGCCCGTGGCGGGCGGAAAGACGGACGACATCTGCCGCCTTATCCTGAAGCGCTGGTCGGAGAAGCGCGGCTACGTCGTCGAGGACGCGCAGATCGCCATCGAGGAAGCGGGCTTTCAGCACCTGGAGAACCTGCGCGAGGGCTACGACGGCGCCTGGCTCTGCTTCGACAACTTCGAAGGCGTGCAGATGCGCCGCATGGGCCTCAACGCCCTGTTCCTGAAGACGGAAGACGCCGACCTGCCCAACTTCTCCGCGCTCGAGCTGTTCACCTCCGAAGCCTTCCTGCGCGAGAACCCGCGCGTGGTGGAGGCCGTGCAGGCGGTCCTCACCCGCGCCGTCGAGAAGCTGCAGGACGAGCCCTTCGAGTACGCGCAGGACCACTGGTACGCCTTCAGCGGCGAAGAGCGCGACGGCCTCTCCGACGCCATCGTGGTCGATACCGTCGCCCGCTTCGTGAAGCCGGTGCGCAGCGATCGCGAGCGCTGGTGGCCGCTCTTCCTCGGCTTCAAGTACCTCGGCCTCTCCGCCATCGACCAGGACGCCTACGACGCGCTGTTCCAGCCAGCCGAGGCCGACGCGATCGCCTGAGGCCGCGGGGTGGCGCCGCCAATGTCGGGCGGGCTACTCTGCGGTCATGCGCCTGTTCATAACGCCCGCGTCCCCCTTCGCCCGGAAGTGCCGGATCGTCATTCGGGAGAAGAAGCTCGACGGCATGGTCGAGGAGGTCGTCGCCGACTTCACGGCCGAGGACCCGCGGCTGGTCGAGGCCAACCCGGTGTCCCAGGTGCCCGCACTGGTCACCGACGACGGCCTCACCCTCATCGACAGCCCGCTGATCTGCGCTTGGCTCGACGCCTATTCCGGCCGGCCGCGGCTCTGCCCCGAGGGCGACGCGCAGTGGAACGTCCGGCGGATGGAGGCGCTGGCCGACGCCGCGCTGGAGATGGCCGTGAAGCTGGTCCTCGAGGGCCGCCGCCCGGAGTCGGAGCGGTCGCAGACGTGGATCGCGCGCTGGCGGCGCGGCCTCCACCGCACGCTGGACGCCGCCGAGCGCGCGGCTCCGGAGGCCGAGCCCCTGAACATCGGGGTCATCGCGCTGGGCGTCGTCGGGCCGTACGTCGAGCTCCGCTTCCCCGACATCGACTGGCGCGCGAACCGGCCCCGGCTGGCCGCGCTCACCGACACGCTGTCGAAAAGGCCGAGCTTCCAGGCCACGGCGCCGGCCTGACGGGCGGCTAGATCACGCCCCAGAGCTTCGCCGCCTGATGGGCGGCCAGGCCCACCACCACCATGCCGACGACCCAGGTCATCGGCTTCACCGGCACGATCTTGGTCACCCAGCCCGCCAGCGGCGCTGCGCACAGGCCGCCGACGATGAGGCCCACGACGGCGGAGGCGTGGTCCTTCAGCGCCCCCGCCTGTTCCCAGTGGCCGGTGAGCAGGGTGATCAGGAAGGTGATCGAGATCGCCACCGTCACAAAGAACTCGGCCGTGTTCACGGTGCCGATCGCCAGCCGCGGCTCCTTGCCCGCGCCCACCAGCGTGCTGGTCACCGTGGGCCCCCAGCCGCCGCCGCCCACCGCGTCCGCGAAGCCGCCGATCAGGCCGAGCGGCGCCGCCCAGCCGCGCTGCACGTGCCGCGGCACCCGCTTGCGCATGGCGCGGTAGATGATCAGCGCGCCCATGATGCTGAGGTAGCCGACGACGTACGGCTTGATCCTGTCGCCGTCGATCGAGGTCAGCACGTAGGCGCCCAGGACGCCGCCGACGATCCCGGCCGCCGCCAGCGGGAAGAAGAAGCGCCAGCTGACGTTCTTGTGCGCGACGTGGCTCCCCGCCGAGGCGGCGGTGGTGAACACCTCGGCCGCGTGCACGCTCGCCGAGGCCGTCGCCGGCGGCACGCCCAGCGAGATCAGCACGGTGGAGGAGACGACGCCGTAGGCCATGCCCAGCGAGCCGTCGACGATCTGCGCCGCGAACCCGACCAGCAGGAAGATCAGGAAGGTGTCCAAGGTCGCCCGTCCGCGGCCGCGTGACCCGGAGCGTTCCTGCGGCGGTGTCGGGAAGTCAACGTTGCGCCCGCTTGACGCCGATCAACTCCCCGTCACAACAGCGCACCGCCGATGCATCTCCCCCAGGCCAAGCTCGATTCCGTTCTCGACCGTTTCCACCAGGTGGAGGCGCGCATGGGCGCGGCCGCCGACGGCGCGGAGATCGTGCGCCTGTCCAAGGAGCACGCCGAGCTGAAGCCGGTCGCCGACGCGGTGGCCGACCTCGTCGCCGTGCGCCGCGCGGTCGCCGAAGCCGAAGAGATGGCCGCCGGCGATCCCGAGATGGCGGCGCTGGCCCGCGAGGAGCTGCAGTCGCTGAACGCGCGCCTGCCCGAGCTGGAGCGCGGCGTCGCCCTGCTGCTCGCGCCCAAGGACAAAGACGAGAACGCCAGCGTCATCCTCGAGGTGCGCGCCGGCACCGGCGGCGACGAGGCCGCCCTGTTCGCGGGCGACCTGTTCCGCATGTACCAGCGCTACGCCCAGGGGCGCGGCTGGCGCGTGGAGGTCGACAGCGTCTCCGAAGGGGAGGTCGGCGGCTACAAGGAGATCATCGCCTCGATCACGGGGGAGGGCGTCTTCGGCCGGATGAAGTTCGAGAGCGGCGTCCACCGCGTGCAGCGCGTGCCCGACACCGAGACGCAGGGCCGCATCCACACCTCCGCCGCCACCGTCGCCGTCCTCCCGGAAGCCGAGGACGTCGAGATCGACATCCAGGACGCCGACCTGCGCATCGACACCTACCGCTCGTCCGGCGCCGGCGGCCAGCACGTCAACAAGACCGACTCCGCCGTGCGCATCACCCACATCCCGAGCGGGATCGTGGTCACCTCGTCGGAGAAGTCGCAGCACCAGAACCGCGCCAAGGCGATGAAGGTGCTCAAGGCCCGCCTTTACGACCAGCAGCGCGAGGCGCTCGACACCGCGCGAGCCGAGGCGCGGAAAGGCCAGGTCGGCTCCGGCGACCGTTCCGAGCGGATCCGGACGTACAACTTCCCTCAAGGTCGCGTTACCGACCACAGGATCAACTTGACCCTCTACAACCTGCCGAAGATCATGGAGGGAGACGGGCTCGACGAGATGATCGAGGCGCTCGTCGCCGAAGACCAGGCCGCCCGGCTGGCCGCCCTCGAGGCGGAACTCGCCTGATCGTCCCGCGTTGGCCGAGCGGGCCCGTGTTAACTTTTGTGAGTACCTTCCGATGACCGACATGACCGGACCGACCGCCCGCGTGCTGGTGGTCGAGGATGAGCCGGAAGTCTGCGACATCATCCAGCAGCAGCTCGGGCAGGAAGGCTACGAGGTCGTCTGCGCCTGCAACGACGACATGGCCTACCAGACGCTCCAGACCGAGGCGCGCAGCTTCAAGGCCCTGATCATCGACATCAACCTGGGCAAGGGCACCACCGGCTTCGACGTGGCCCGCCACGCCCGGCGGCTCAATCCCGCGGTCCCGGTCGTCTACGTGACCGGGGGCGACCCCTCCACGGTCGAGACCCACGGCGTGGCCGGCGCCGCCCTGGTGCTGAAGCCGTTCGACCGTGAAGACCTGCTCGGCGCGCTCCAGACCGTCAACTAGTTCGGCTCGTCGCCCCGCGGCCCCTCGTCGGCCTTCGCCGCCGCCAGCTTTTTCTTCGACCGACGCAGCTCCGCCCGCTTGGCCAGCTCCTCGCGCGCGGCCTGCGTGAACTGCGCGCCGGGCACGCCCTTGCGCGGGCCGATGGTGTCCGCCACCACCGCGCCCCGCTCGCCCAGCGGCCGCTCCGCGCCGGTGGTCGTGTCGCGGACCGTCTGGTGCTCCATCTCGGCGTTCACCTCGGCGCCGATCAGCACGACGAGAACGGATAGCCACGTCCACACCATGAAGCCCATGAAGGCGCCGAGCGACCCGTACGTCGCCTGGTAGTTCGCCATGTTGGCAAGGTACCAGCTGAAGCCCCACGAGGCGGCCAGCCACAGGAACGACGAGATCACGCCGCCCCACGTCACCCATCGCCAGCGCGGCAGCTCCCGACTAGGTCCGTAGCGATAGAGAACGGACAGCACCGCCACGTTGGCCACCAGCAGGATCGGCCAGCGCAGCAGCCCCACGCCCTGCTCGCTGTTGTAGCCCCAGAAGCCCAGCACCGCCGGCGTCACGATGACCGCGCCGATCACGACGCCGGAGAACAGGAAGAGCCCCACGGTGAACCACAGCGCCGTGAGGTTCACCTTCAGCAGGTTGCGCCGCTCGGTCTCGTGGTAGGCGACGTTGAGGCCCTGGAAGAGGGCCTTCACCCCCGTCATGGCGCTCCACAGCGCGACCAGCAGGCTGCCGAAGAAGGCCAGTCCCAGGCCGCCCTTCTCCGCGCCCGCGATGCGGGTCATCTGCTCGCCGATGATGGTCAGCACGTCGGGCGGCAGCACGCCGCGCATGGACTGCAGCTGCTCGCCCACCACGCCCACGTCGGCGAACAGGCCGTAGAGCGACACGAAGGCCGCGATCCCCGGGAAGATCGACAGCAGCAGGAAGAAGGCGATCCCGCCGGCCACCGACGGCAGCCGGTCGCCGAAGAAGCTGAACACCAGCCGCCAGAAAATGTCCTTCCACCCCTTCAGCGGGATCTGCGACGGCCACACGGCGGTCCGCCCG
>DASVVG010000245.1:0-11602 GCA_036386655.1 Caulobacteraceae bacterium
AGCGAGGCGACGGCGAGCAGGACGCGCATGGTCAGTCTCCGGTAGGCGGTACGGGCGGCTGACGGCCGCTCCTATTGTGAGTAACGCGTCCGGGCCGCATCGGCGCCCGTGCAGGGCGTGCGGCCGGGGCTGAGACGCTTCAGCGCGTCGTCGTAGAGCTCCTGCAGGATGATCTCGGCGGAGTAGACGTCGCTGAGCCAGTACTTCGTAGTCTGGATGGACTCGCGGACATAGACGGGATGCTCCGCGTCGGCGCTGGAGATGCGCCAGGCCTGCATCATCGAGTTGTTGAGCGTGTCGATCATCTCCTGCTGCCGGTAGACGTCCGCGAGCGCGAAGGTCTCCTCGGGCTCCATGTACTCGACCAGGGTGCTGCCGGAGACGCTGCGCCAGACGGCGTCGCGGAAGGTGATCAGGTGGAAGCCGGTCCAGACGACCCGTTCGGCGCGGAGGCGGTCGGCCTTCGTGGGGTTCTCCAGCTCGACCAGCTCGGTCCAGGCGTCGAGCGCCCGCTTGTGATACGGCAGGTAGTCGCTCGAGGTCAGGCGGGCGCGATTGGTGCAGATCTCGCGGATGAAGTGAGCGCGGGCCTGCTGCACCCGCTCGTCGCGCTGGCGGTCCTCGTGCCACTCGCCCAGGGCCATCGCCAGCACCAGGCTGAACACGATCAGCAGCGACTCGAAGATCGCCTGCGGCAGCCAGCGCAGCCGGCGGCGCCGCTTGCGGGGCGCAGGCGGTGCCTGAGGGTCGGTCACTTGCGGGCTTCCTTCGACGGATCCAGCCGGGCCAAGGCGCGGTCGTAAAGGCCGAGCAGCTCCTGCTGGGCCGGGATGGCGTCGCCGAGATAGCTGCGCATCATCTCGGCCTGGCTCAGCATGTACATCGGTTCGCGGAAATCGACGCTGGGCTGGATCAGCGCCGCGCGGACGCCGAAATGAAGTTCATCGAGCGCCTCCTGGCCGCTGTAGATGGCCGAGAGCAGCAGCAGCTCTTCCCGGGGCAGGTGTTGGGCGACGTCGCCCGAGTTGACGCTCTCCCAGACGGCGTCCTGCCCGATGAAGGGATGCACCCCGGTGAAACCGGTGAAGGCGCGCTCGAAGTCCGCACCGTCGGGCGCCTGCTCGGCCATCAGCGTGTTCAGCCGCGCGTGGAGGGCGCGGTGGTACGGCATGAGGTGCGGCTGGAGCAGTCGCTCGCGGTTGGCGCGGATCTCCTGGACGAGAGCGGCGCGCGCCTGCTCGACGCGCTGCCCGGTCTCACGCTCTGCCCGCCATTCGTCGACGCCGAGCGCCACCAGCACGCTGAATACGATCAGGAGGGACTCGAGAACGGCGCGGAGGATCCAGCCGCGGTCGAGCAGAGGCGCTCGGGCGGCCGGGGGCGGTTCTCCGATGACGCTCATGCGGCGGCTCCTGCGGCGGCGGCGGCTTCGTGCCGACTCATGCCCGCGACGTGGATGTTCCACCAGACGGCGTAGAAGAGGAGGGGCCAGCGGTTGTGGGCCTGGGAGTCGTCGGTGAAGACGGCGCGGACGCGCTCCATGTCGCAGACCTGGGCGAGACCTTCGTGGCGGCCGATGGTCGTGGCGAGATCGGCGGCGCGGGGCGCGATCCAGGCGGCGACGGGGACGGTGAAGCCCTTCTTCTTCGCCCACGGCTCGGCGGCGGGGCAGTGCCGCTCCAGCCACTTGCGCAGGATCCACTTGCCGTAGCGGCCGCGGATTTTCATGCGGTCGGGGAGGTGGAAGGCGAAGGCGGCCACCTCGCGGTCGAGGAAGGGCGTGCGGCCTTCCAGACCGTGCGCCATGAGGCAGCGGTCGAGCTTCAGCAGCAGGTCGTTGGGAAGCCAGGTGACGATGTCGGCGTACTGCGCCTGTTGGAGTCGGGTGAGCCCCACGGGCGGCTGCGCTTCTTCGCGCCAGTGCTCGAGGGCGTCGGCTCCGCCGTCCTGCAGAAACGGCGCGTCGATCTGCGGCTGCGCGGGGCGGCCGCCCAGCAGGCGGGGGCGCAGGCTCCGGCGGTAACGTCCGTAGCCGCCGAACAACTCGTCGCCGCCCTCTCCGGTCAGCACTACGGTGAGCGTGCCGCGGGCGGCCTCCGCCAGCTTGTACGTCGGCAGGGTCGCGTAGTCGGTCGTCGGATCGTCAAGCGCCCAAGCGACCTCCGGCAGCACGCGCCAGAAGTCCTCCTCGCCGAAGCGGGTCTCCCGCCAGTCGAGGTCCAGCGCCCGCGCCACCCGCTCGGCCGCCGCGCGCTCGTCGCGTGCGCCGGGCGCGTCGAAGCCGCAGGTGTAGGCGGTGACCGGCCGCTCGTTGAGCCGCGCCATCAGCGTGGCGATGGCGGCGCTGTCGATCCCGCCGGAGAGGAAGAGGCCGTAGGGGACGTCGGAGCGCTGGTGAACGCGGACGCTGTCCTCGAGGACACGATCGAGCGCTGCGAGCGCCTCGTGCTCGCTCGCCGGAGGCGGCGCGGCAGGGGGGATCGCCTGCAGCCGGCTCGGCGACGGCCGAATCCAGCCGCCGGTGACCTCGAGGACCGCGCCCGGCCGCGCCCGCTCCGTCTCGTACCAGACGCTGTACCGGCCGACCGCGTACCCGAGGGCGAGCGTTTCGGCGACGCGCTCCGGCGAGAGCAGGTCCGTCGGCGGCGCCAGGGGTCTCGCGAGCATTGACCGGATTTCCGAGGCGAAGATCCAGTCGCCGTTCGGATCCGGGTCAGCGCCCACGCCCGCGTACAGCGGTTTGATGCCGAAGGGGTCGCGCACCAGCCAGGTGCGGCCGTCATGGCCGACGAGGCAGAAGGCGTACATGCCGCGCAGGCGCTCGAACGCGCGCTCGCCTTCGTGGGCGTAGAGGTGGAGAAGGGGCTCGAAGTCGGAGCCGGTCTTCAGCTGATCGTGCAGCTGAAACTCCTCGATCAACTCTTTGTAATTATAGATTTCGCCATTGCCGATGACGGTGGAGCCGGCGGCGGTGAGCGGCTGCCAGCCGCACTCCAGGTCGATGATCGAGAGGCGAGCGTGGGCGAGCACGGCCTCGCCGGCGCGCTCAACGCGGACGCCGTCGGGACCACGGTGCTGCAGCGGCTCAATCAGGGCCCGAGCCTGAGAGTCGGCGTCGCGCCCGCCGTGAATCACGCCCGCGATGCCGCACATCAGCCGGCTCCGAAGGAGGCGAACAGCTCGCGCCACTGCTGCACGACGCCGGCCTCGGAGAACTCGGCCTCGACGCGGCCGCGGCCGTTCTCGACGAGCTGGAAGCGCAGCGGGCGCTCGTCGAGCACGCGGCGGACCTCGCGGGCGAGCGCGCGCGGGTCGTCGACGGGGAAGAGCAGGCCGTCCTCGCCGTGGCAGATGAGGGCGGCGGGGCCCTGGCTGGCGGCGGCGACGACGGGGGCGCCCTGCGCCCAGGCCTGGATCACCACGTTGCCGAGGGGCTCGTAGCGCGACGGGAAGACGCAGACGTCGGCGGTCCGGTAGAGGGCGGCGGCGTCCTCGCGCCAGCCGAGGAAGCGCACGCGGTCGTGGACGCCGAGGTCGCGAGCGAGCGCCTTCAGGTTCGCCTCCAGCGGGCCGGAGCCGGCGATCCACAGCCACGCGTCCGGGATCTCCGTGAGCGCGCGCAGGGTGACGTCGTGCGCCTTGGCGGGATGCAGGCGGCCCATCGAGAGCAGGAGCGGGACCTTCTCCGGCGTGTCGAACTCCTCGCGCAGGAGCGGCGAGGCCTTCTGGTCGGAGGCGAAGTTGGGGATGTAGAGCGCCGTCTCGGCGGGCCAGCCCTGGCGCACGATCCACTCGCGGATGTCGGGGGTGTTGCCCACCAGCGCGTCGAAGCCGCGGTAGTACTTGAGGTCGTAGTAGCCGCCGAGGCGGCCGATGCGGGCCCACTCGCCCGGCGGCGAGTGGCGGGCGGCGCGGTTCATCCAGGCCAGCAGCACGTGCGCGCCCTGCGTCTTCGCGAGCTTGTCGACGCGGCGGCGGGTGCCGCGGTCGAACAGGCCGCCGAACGGGAGGACGCTGACGGAGACGCCGGCCCGGGCCAGCGCCTGCTCGCGGACGGGGTGGGCGCGGACGGCCGCGGCCTGGCGCACGTCGGTGTGCTGCAGGGCGGTGACTAGGCTGGTGAAATAGGTCTCCGCGCCGCCGTCGTTCGACGAGCCGAGAAGGTGCAGGACGCTCATGCCGAACCACCCCTTAGCGGTATCCGGCGGCGGCTTGAAGGGCGGCCCTCGCGCCCCTATACCTCCCGGCCTTCCGGGCTGGGCGGACCCTTCGGGGGCTGGGTAGCTCAGGTGGTTAGAGCGGTGGATTCATAACCCACAGGTCGGCGGTTCGATCCCGCCCCCAGCCACCAGCCCGGAGGCCTTCCCCCAGGTTCGTCCCTCAGGCCCGCTGCAGCATGGCGGCGATCTTCTGCGAGAGGTCGTCGAGCGCGAAGGGCTTGGTGATCATGTCGACGCCGTCGCCGAGGCCGTCGAGGTCGAGGCCCTCCCCGTAGCCGGTGACGAAGATGATCTTCAGGCCGGGGCGTAGCGCGCGCGCCGCCTCGGCCAACTGGCGGCCGTTCATCCCGGGGAGGCCCACGTCGGTCACCATGAGGTCGATCGGACCCTCGGCGAGCACGCGCAGCGCCGACGGCGCGTCGTTGGCCTCGAGCGCTTCGAGGCCGAGGTCGCCCACCACGTCCAGCACCAGCATCTGCACGAGCATCTCGTCCTCGACGACGAGCACTCTCGGCTGGGCGGCGGCGCGATCGTCGTCAGCGGCCAACGGGGCGACTCCTCGGGCCGCGTCGGCGGCGGGTGAACGGGGACTCGGAAAGCCGAGCCGGTACAGGGGTCTACAAGCGTGACCCGCCATGGTGTGTACGAAAGCCGACACCCCGGGTCCGAGCTGGAGCGTTCAGAAACGCTTTGCGGCGGCCCGTGGCAATGTAGCGAGGTGAGGCATGGAGTCGCGGAGCGGCGGGCGCCGTCAGGCGGCGGCGACGTCGCCCTGCGGGGCCGCTTCGGCGGGGGGCGCCAGGGCGGCGCGCATGGCCTCGAACAGCAGCTCGGCTCGGATGGGCTTGCCGACGATCCAGCCCATGCCGGCGGCGCCGAAGCCGCCGTCGTCGGCTTCCGGGTTGGCCGTGAGCGCGATGATCGGGAGGTCGCGTTGCGGGCCGGGCAGCGCGCGGATGGCGCGGGTGGCCTGGACGCCGTCCATGCGCGGCATCTTGATGTCCATGAGGACGAGGTCGAAGGGGCGGGCGCGGACGGCCTCGACGGCCTCGACGCCGTCCTCGGCGGTCTCCGTGGTGCAGCCGAAGCTCTCGCAGAGCTTCTCGGCCACCATGCGGTTCATGCGGTTGTCGTCGACGATCAGGACGTGTCCGCGCATCGCGGGCTCTTCGGCGGGACCGGGCGCGGGCGCCTGGGCCCTCGCGATGGGGGCTTCCAGCTCGAAGTAAAAGACCGCGCCGGCGCCGCGGTTGGCCTCGGCCCAGATGCGGCCGCCCATGGCCTGCATGACCTGGCGGCAGATGGAGAGGCCGAGGCCGGTCTCGCCGGTCTGCTCGCCGCGGGCGTCCTGCAGGAAGGGCTCGAAGATCGTGGCGAGCTTCTCGGGGGCGATGCCGGGGCCGGTGTCGCGCACCAGGCCGCGCAGGCGGGCGCGGCCGTCGGCCTGGACGACGCGCAGGCTGGCCTCGATGCCGCCGCGGCGGGTGAACTTGAGTGCGTTGCCGATCAGGTTGCCGAACACCTGCTTCAGGCGGGCGGCATCGATCAGGACCGCGTCGTCGCCGCCTTCGAAGGAGACGTTCAGGCTGACGCCGACCTGCTGGGCCGGGGCGAGCCAGAGGGCCTGGATGTCGTCCATGAGGCCGCGGAGCTGGGAGGGCGCGGGCGACAGCTCCATGCCGACGCACTCGGTGCGGTAGTGGTCGATGGCCTCGGAGAGGATGCCGACCACGTGCTCGACGCTGTCGCGGATGGTGCGGACGTAGGACGGGCCGTCGCCGGGCAGCGGCTGCTTGCTGAGCAGGTCGGCCAGCGCCAGCACCCCGTTCAGCGGACTGCGGATCTGGTGGCTGATGGCCGCCAGGTGCTCGGTCTGCTGGCGGAGCGACTGCGCGTCGCCGTCCCGCGCAGAGGCGCGGGAGGGGGCGGCGTCGGTCGGCGGGTCAACAGGGCTCATGCACGCGTCCGTGGGGGCGCAAGGATCATGAACGGGGAAGCTTGCGGGGGGGTTAAGTCGGGAACCTGCTGAAAATCAGCGGCTTTCGGTCGCCGTCGCCTCTCCGACCCACGCCAGGAACTCCGGCGAGGAGGCGAGCGCGTCCGCCGCGACGGCGGTGAAGGCGGGCAGGTCGTAGGGGTGGCGCTCGGTCAGCAGGGCCCGGAGCGCGGCGGCGGCGGACCGGGTGGTCTTGATCCACATGGGGGTTTCCTGCGCCTCCTCGACGGCGCCTTCCCAGCGGTAGACGGAGGCGATCGGGGGCAGGACGTGCACGCAGGCGGCGAGCGAGGCCGCCACCGCCTCGCGTGCGAAGGCGCGGGCGCTCTCGGGGTCGGGCCAGGTCGTGTAGACGAGAAGGGCGTCGCTCACGGCCGCGCGAACTCCTATCTGGCAGGCCGGACCTGGCCCTTACGAGATGACCGAATATCCCCCAGCAGAAGCCGACGCGAGCGCCGCCCTGGTGCTGTTCTCGGGCGGGCAGGACTCCGCGACCTGCCTGGCGTGGGCGCTGGAGCGGTACGCGCGCGTGGAGACCGTCGGGTTCGACTACGGGCAGCGGCACGCCGTGGAGCTGCAGGCGCGGGTGCGGCTGCGGGAGCGGCTGGCGGAGGCGTTCCCGCGCTGGGCGGGGCGGCTCGGGCCGGATCATGTGCTGGACATCACAGCGTTCGGGGGAATCGGCGAGACCGCGATGACCGAGGCGCGGGCGATCGAGACGGACGCGCGCGGGCTGCCGACGACGTTCGTCCCGGGGCGAAACCTGGTGTTCCTGACCTATGCGGCGGCGCTGGCGGACCGCCGGGGGATAGACGTGCTGGTGGGCGGCATGTGCGAGACCGACTACTCGGGCTACCCCGACTGCCGGCGCGAGGCGCTGGACGCGATGGAGCGGGCCCTGAACCTCGGGATGGCCCGGGACTTCCGGGTTGACACGCCGCTGATGCGGCTCACGAAGGCGCAGACCTGGGCGCTGGCGGAGGAGCTCGGCGGGCGCGAGCTGGTGGGCCTGATCGTGGAGGAGAGCGCCACCTGCTACCTCGGGGAGCGGAAACACCGGCACGACTGGGGCTACGGCTGCGGCGGCTGCCCGGCCTGCGAGCTGCGCGAGCGCGGTTTCGCCGAGTGGCGGAGGCTGGTGTGAGCTACGCGGTCAAGGAGCTGTTCCTGACCCTGCAGGGCGAGGGCGGGCAGGCGGGCCGCGCGGCGGTGTTCTGCCGGTTCGCCGGGTGCAACCTGTGGAGCGGGCGGGAGCAGGACCGGGCGACGGCGGCCTGCACCTTCTGTGACACCGACTTCGTGGGCATGGACGGGCCGGGGGGCGGGCGGTTCGCCTCGCCGGACGAGGTGGCGGCCGCGGCGGAGGCGCTGTGGCGGGGCGAGGGCGCTCGGCTGGTGGTGTTCACCGGGGGCGAGCCGCTGCTGCAGCTCGACGCGGCGCTGATCGGCGCGTTCAAGGCGCGCGGGTTCGAGATCGCGGTGGAGACCAACGGGACACTGCCGGCGCCGCAGGGGATCGACTGGGTTTGCGTTAGCCCTAAGGCGGCCAACCCGGTGGTGCAGACCTCCGGACAGGAGCTGAAGCTGGTGTTCCCGCAGGCGGACGCGCCGCCGGAGCGGTTCGCCTGCCTCGACTTCGAACGGTTCTACCTGCAGCCGATGGACGGGCCGGAGCGGGAGGCGAACACGGCGGCGGCCGTGGCATACTGCCTGGAGCACCCCCGCTGGCGCCTCAGCGTGCAGACGCATAAATACCTCGGCCTGGCCTAGCCCGGACGATGACCCAGACCGTGTTCGAGATCACCAAGGCCGCGTCCTTCGACGCCGCGCACCACCTGGACGTCGGTCCCGCCGACGACCGGTACCGGCGCCTGCACGGCCACTCGTTCGAGGTCGAGGCGACGGTGCGCGGAGGCCTTCGTCCCGGAGAGCCGTGGGTGGCGGACCTCGGCGAACTCGAGCGGGCGCTGAAAGGCGCGGCGGCCGAGCTGGACCACGGCTACCTCAACGAGAAGCCGGGGCTGGAGAGCCCCACGCTGGAGCGGCTGTGCCTGTGGTTCGCCGAGCGGCTGAAGGCGGACTTCCCGGCGCTCAGCCGCGTGACCGTGAGGCGGCCGACGGTGAAGGAAAGCTGCACGCTTTCCGTCGACTAGCGCTCGTAGCACACCTTTTTGTCGAAGCCCTCGCGCTTCGCGTCCTTCAGGCAGCGCTCCCGGTCCGACGTGGTGACCACGTCCACGCCCGCGCCGACGGCCTTGGCGCCGACCTTGGCGGTGCCCACCGCCACATCGGTCGCGGCGTCGGCGACGCTGAGCACCAAGCAGCCGGAGAGGCCCGTGCTCGCGAGCAGCAGGGCGGCGGAGAGCACGAGCGGGCGGGTCATGGGGAGATCCTGATCGGCAGGGAAGTGTCGGTTCGAGAGGGTTGCCCGAGTCTTGCCGCTGATTGTGTCCTTTTCGGATTCTCCTGATAGCTTTCGCGGAGAGGGGGAGATCGAGAGTGACGACCGAAACGCCCGGCGCCCCCAAGCGGGGCGAGGCCCTCAGAGAAGTCGCTGAGGACGCGATTGGGTTCGGCGCGGCCGAGTTGCGACTGACCCGCGACCTCCTCCGCCGGCCCCGGGCCGTCATGGACGTCTATGATGCGCATGGGTCCACGGCCGGAGGGCTCTATCCCCGGCCCCTGCGCTACTGGGCCACCATCAACGGGCTGTACCTCCTGCTGACCGCGTTGGCCGGGGGACTGGAGCGGTCCCTGCAAGTCAGCCAAAGCGGAGCCACACGCGAAGATCTCGAGTGGCTCGCTGGGCGCGCCGGCAAGACCGTTGAGGAGTTCTCCGCCGACCTGGAGCAGTGGATGTCGCTGGTCATGCTGCCGCTGTACGCGTTGATCTTCGGCGGCGCCCTGTTTCTGCTCTTCCGGAAGTGGAGCCCTGCGGACGACCGTCAGGACTTCAACCAGACCTTCACGTTCCTCAACGCCTGGACCCTCTGGACCCTGCCGTTCGGCCTGGTCTCGATGTTCCTGCTGTCGAACGACCTGATGATGCTGCTCAGCGTCGCGGTCATGTTCCTGAGTATTCCCATCGTCTACGCCGTGTTCGGCCGGGGCCGCTGGTGGCGCACCCGGACGGGAGCTGTGGCCAAGGGCGCCGTGCTCGTGCTGGTCAGCTTCCTGGCGTTCGTGCCGCTGAGCATCCTCGCTGGCGGGCTCTCGCTCGCGGGAGCGTTCTTCCTGCCCTAGGCAGCGTCGACCAGGACGACCTCGGCGTCCTCGAGCGCCTTCACCGTCACCACGAGCTCGTCCTTGATGGCGGCGCCGTCCCGGGCCTCCAGCCGGACGCCGTTGACCTCCACGACGCCCTTGGCGGGAACTAGGTAGGCGTGGCGGCCGGCGCCGAGGTCGTAGCTGGCGGTCTGACCGGCGGCGATGGTGGCGCCGGCGACGCGGGCGGGGGTGCGGATCTGCAGGGCTTCCTCGGCGTCGCTGTCGAAGCCGGAGGCGAGGGGGACGAACCGGCCGGCGCGGTCGCCCTTCGGGAAGGGCTTCGCGCCCCAGGCGGGGGGGCCGCCGCGCTGCCCGGGCAGGATCCAGATCTGGAAGATGCGGGTGGTCTCGCCCTCGAGGTTGTACTCGGCGTGGCGGACGCCCGTGCCGGCGCTCATCACCTGCACGTCGCCGGCCTCGGTGCGGCCCTTGTTGCCCATGGAATCCTCGTGGGTGATCGCGCCTTCGCGGACGTAGGTGATGATCTCCATGTCGGCGTGCGGGTGCGGCGGGAAGCCTGATTTCGCGGCGATCTCGTCGTCGTTCCAGACGCGCAGGGAGCCCCAGCCCATCCGCTTCGGATCGGCGTAGCTCGCGAACGAGAAGTGGTGCTTGGCCTTGAGCCAGCCGTGGTCCGCGCCGCCCAGGCTGTCGAAGGGTCTGCGTTCGATCATCGGTTCCTCCCGCGTTCAGGCACAGACGTAGTTACAGATACCCGCAAAAAGAAGGGCGACCGTGCGGGCCGCCCTTCGTTCGCGTCAAGCCGCGGTGGTTTCGCAGCCCTTCTTCTGATGGATGGCCATCAGGTGGGTGCGGCGCTTCTCGACCAGGTCTTCGGCCTTGTCGGCGTCCATGTAGTTGCCGACGATGGCGAGCGGGAAGAGGAAGGCGGCGGCGACGTTGGCGCCGTTCACGCCCTTGTTCTTGTCGGCTTCCTGCATGATGGCGTCGAGCTTCGCGAACTCGGCGTTCAGGCCGGCGCAGGAGAGCGCGGCGTCGGTCGGCTGCTGCACCGAAACCTTGGTGGTGCTGGCGCAGGCGGTGGCGGCCACCGCGAGCAGGGCCGTGAGGCCCAGTCCGGCGATCTTCTTCGTGGTCGTCATGTAGTTCCCCCCTCCGGGAATCAGGAGCTCATCTCCTATGCTTGGCGGTATCAGCGAGGGGTCTTAAGTCAACCTTACGGCGTAGCGGCCAAGCGCCTCACTCCAGCTTGTCCGCCCTGCGCAGGTCCGGGAACATCCAGGCCCAGAGGCCGGTGACGGCGAGGGCGCCGGCTCCGCCGAAGATCGCGGCGCCGACGGGCCCGAGGAAGCGGGCGGCGATGCCGCTTTCGAACTCGCCGAGCTCGTTCGAAGCCCCGATGAACAGCGTCGAGACAGCGGCGACGCGGCCCCGCATCGGGTCTGGGGTCACGATCTGGATCAGCGTCTGGCGGATGAACACCGAGACCATGTCGGCGGCGCCCAGCACCGACAGCGCCAGCACCGACAGCCAGACCTGGCGCGAGAGGGCGAACAGCAGAGTCGCCAGGCCGAACACCGCCACGGCGCCGAACATCCAGCTCCCGGCGAAGCGCTGGATCGGACGGCGGGCCAGCACGACGGCGACCAGCGCCGCGCCGACGGCGGGAGCCGCCCGGAGCATGCCGAAGACGTCGGGTCCGGCGTGCAGCACGTCGCGCGCGAAGACCGGGAGGAGGGCGGTGGCGCCGCCGAGCAGGACGGCGGCGAGGTCGAGCGAGATGGCGCCGAAGACGATCTTCTGCCGCCAGACGTAGGACAGGCCCTCGCGGATCAGCGCGAGCTTCGAGCCGGGCTGGCGCTCCGGGCGCGTGTTGGAGCGGATCAGCAGCAGCAGGACGGCGCCCACGCCGTAGAGGCCGACGGAGACGCCGTACGAGAGCGCCGACGAGCCGGCCACCAGCAGGCCGCCGAGCGCCGGCCCCATGATCGAGGCGGTCTGGAACGCCAGCGAGTTGAACGCGATGGCGCGGGGCAGCAGCGCCCGCGGGACGAGCATGGGGCCGAGGGAGGTGCTGGTCGGCATGATGAAGGCGCGCGCCGCTCCGAACACGGCGGCGGTGGCGAACACGACCACCAGCGACGGCCGGTCGAGCAGG
>DASVVG010000246.1:0-11262 GCA_036386655.1 Caulobacteraceae bacterium
GTAGAGGAAGGCGCCCAGCCCCGCCGTCAGCGGCGCCTGCAGCACTCCGGTGACCAGGCCGCCCAGCACGGCCATCACCGCGGCGGCGGCGGGCGGCAGCACACGCGTCCCCTCCCGCGCGCCCTCTTCGCCCATCGCCCCGTCAACCGCGCCACTGAACATCGACCAGAGGATCGCCGGCGCGGAGGCGATTATCATGGCGGCGAAGATGCGCCAGAACTGGCCCTTCGTGAGCCGCCAGGTCTCGAACACCTGCACCTTGCCGCTCCCGGCGGTGGCCGGCAGCACCAGCACGAGTCGCACCGACACCCAGATCGCCAGCACCGCGGCCGCGAGGAACACCACGCCGAGCGTGATCAGCCCGCGCGGGCCCAGCGCTTCGGCGACCTCCTGCGGGCTGTCCGCGCCTTCGAGCCCGGCCGCGGCCCCGCCGGCCGCCACCATGATCGCGATCACGAACACGAACACGAACAGGATCATCGCAACGAAGGCCAGCAGGAAGACCAGCAGCATGGCCAGCAGCAGCCGCGTCTCCATGCCGCCCCACTGCAGCCCGCCGGGCCCCGTCCGCGCCGCCTCCTCGGGCCGCAGGTCCGCGAACGCCAGGCGGAACAGCGCACCGTACGCCACCATCGACGCCGCGAACGCCCCGAGCGACGCGAGCAGCCCCAGGCCCGTCCGCCCGGTCATCGTGAAGTAGTACTGGAGCGCCGCCGCGGCCGCGAGCAGCAGCAGCGCGCCGAGCGTCGGCCGCCACGCCTCGCGCCAGAAGCGGTACGCCGCGCGCGCGGCCTCCATCACCGGAACGTTCGACTGCGCCAACCCTGTCCCTCCACGGGGACTCACCCCGTCGCGCGGCATACTAGGGGCGACGGTACCTGGCGCTCAACGTTTCTCCCCTCCGGCGCGCCTGCTAGAACGCCGCCGATGACCCTTTCCCCCGTCCACATTGTCGGCGGCGGTCTCGCCGGCTCGGAAGCCGCCTGGCAGATCGCGTCCGCCGGCGTGCCCGTCGTCGTCCACGAGATGCGGCCGGTCCGCGCCACGCCCGCGCACCACACCGGGAACCTGGCGGAGCTGGTCTGCTCGAACTCCTTCCGCTCCGACGACTGGGAGCACAACGCCGTCGGCCTGCTGCACGCGGAGATGCGCGCCTGCGGCTCGATCATCATGCGGTGCGGCGACGCCCACCAGGTGCCCGCCGGCGGCGCGCTCGCGGTCGACCGCGAGGGATTCTCCGCCGCCGTCACCGCCGCGCTGGAGCAGCACCCGCTGGTCACCATCGTGCGCGAGGAGGTCGCCGGCCTCCCGCCTCCGGCGTGGGACAGCGTGATCGTGGCCGCCGGCCCCCTCGCCTCGCCCGCGCTCGCCGAAGGCGTCCTGCAGCTCACCGGCGAGGGCCAGCTCGCCTTCTTCGACGCCATCGCCCCGATCGTGCAGGCGGACAGCATCGACTTCTCCGTCGCGTGGCGGCAGTCGCGCTACGACAAGGAGGGCCCGGGCGGCGACGCGGCGGCCTACGTCAACTGCCCGATGACGCGCGAGCAGTACTTCGCCTTCGTACAGGCGCTGCTCGATGCGCCGAAGGCCGAGTTCAAGGACTGGGAGCTCGACACCCCCTACTTCGAGGGCTGCCTCCCTATCGAGGTGATGGCCGAGCGCGGGGTCGAGACCCTCCGCTACGGCCCGATGAAGCCGGTTGGCCTCACCAACCCGCACCGGCCGGACGTGAAGCCCTACGCGGTGGTCCAGCTCCGCCAGGACAACGCGCTCGGCACGCTGTTCAACATGGTGGGCTTCCAGACCAAGCTGAAGCACGGAGCCCAGACGGACATCTTCCGCACCATTCCCGGCCTGGAGAACGCGGTGTTTGCCCGCCTCGGCGGCATCCACCGCAATACCTTCCTCAACAGCCCGCGCCTGCTCGACGGCTCGCTGCGCCTGAAGGCCGATCCGCGCCTGCGCTTCGCCGGCCAGATCACCGGCGTCGAAGGCTACGTCGAATCCGCCGCCATGGGCCTTCTCGCCGGCCGCCTGGCCGCCGCCGAGCGGCTCGGCGCTCCTCTCGAGGCTCCCCCGCCCACCACCGCGCTGGGCGCCCTGCTCGCCCACGTCACCGGCGGCCACGTCGGCGGGGCCTTCCAGCCGATGAACATCAACTACGGCCTGCTGCCGCCCATGGAGGCGCCGAAGCGGGACGCCGACGGCCGCAAGCTGCCGCCGCAGGAGCGCGGCCGCGCCAAGAAGCGCGCCATGAGCCACCGCGCCGTGGCGGACCTGCAGAACTGGCTCGGCGGCGCCAGGATGGCCGCGGAGTAGCTCACAGCCGGCCCCTCAGTACCGCCCACGTCACCCGCAGCCGCTTGCGCAGCGCTCCGGCGGCGCCTCGAGCGGCAACATGAGCCACCGCAGGGAAGGCGCCCGCGGAGACGCGGCGAGCGCAGCGTCGGTCGCCAGTCACCGCGGCGCGTACGGACGTCCGGTCCACGTTGGGATCGAGCAGGAAGGCCGCGACCTCCGCCAGCAGCGGCTCCGCGGGAGCCCGCGCCGAGCGAGCTTCCAAGATTTCCTCCAGCATGTCGCGAGGCGGGCCGCGCCGCTCCACCGCACGCGCCAGCGCCTCCGCTGTCGGGTGCTTTCGCACCGGCCGGCGCTCGTAGATCTCGTCGAGCGCCTCGCTCCACCAGGTCAGGCGGATCTCGGCCATTATGGGGTTGCTGGTGCCCTCGACCGCCCGCCGCAGCTCATAGTCGAAGGCGTAGAGGGCGATCACGTCCGCCCGCTTCTCAGGGTCGGCGATGAAGCGGCTGGAGAGCCAGCGGTCCGGGTCGACGCGCTTGATCAGCGCGTCGAGGTCCTCCGCCGGCCCCTCCGCCAATCCGCTAGCCGAAGATCGTCTGGTTCATCGTCATCGCCACCAGCATCGGCAGCGACAGCAGCAGGTTGGTGCGCGAGAACAGCATGGCCGTCCTCCCCGCCTTGGCCTTGGCGTCGGCGTCGCCTTCGACGAGGCCGAGCGCGATCTTCTGGTTCGGCCAGATGAAGACCCACACGTTGATGAACATGATCAGGGCCAGGTGCATGCCCAGCCCGATGAAGGCGTAGGCCGCGTCTCCGTCCTCGAACCCGCCGACCAGGCCGAACGTGACCGCCTCCACGAAGTACCCGCGGATGATGGCGATCGCCGCGCCCGTCAGCACCGTGGCGAGCGCCGACCACCGGAACCAGAACAGCGCCTCGGGGGCGATGTGCTTCGACACCGCCGGCTTCAGCTCGGCCGGGATCTGGGGCATCACCCGGATCTGCACGAAGTTGAAGTAGTAGAGCAGCCCGATCCACAGGATGCCGGACAGCACGTGCGTCCAGCGCAGGACCGCCTGCCAGAAGATGGCGTCGGTGCCCCCCGGAGCGTGGGTGGCGTATCCGGCCATGACGACCACGGCCAGAATGGCGCTGACGATCAGCGTGTTGCGGAAGTTCTGAAGCAGCCCGCCCATCCAGGGTCCCTCCTGCGGATTCGCGTCCAGCGAGTCCTATAGGCGGTTCACCCCGGCTGCGTCACGCCCTCAGGGTCGCTCCACCGTGGCGCGCGTGCCGGGCATCCGGACGGGCTTCGCCTCCTCCTCGCCGCGCTTCACGCCCAGCAGCAGAAGGACGGGGGCCGCCACGTAGATCGACGAGTAGGTGCCGACCACGATGCCGAAGATCATGGCGACCGCGAACGGGAACAGGGTCTCCCCACCGAACAGGGCCATCACGGCCAGCGCCATGATCCCGGTCACGCCCGTGACCACGGTGCGCGACAGGGTCTCGTTGACCGACAGGTCGATCAGCTCGCCCAGCGGCATCTTCTTGTACTTCCGCAGGTTCTCCCGCACGCGGTCGAGCACGACCACGGTGTCGTTCATCGAGTAGCCGATCACCGTCAGGATCGCCGCCACGCCGGTCAGCGTGAACTCCAGGTTGGTCAGCGCGAACAGCCCGAAGGTGAGGATCACGTCGTGGAACAGGGCCACGACGGCGCCCATCCCGAAGCTCAGGCCGAAGCGGAACCAGATGTAGAGCAGCATCAACGCGATCGCGATGCCGAGCGCCATCACGCCGTTGCGCAGCAGCTCGCCGGACACCTTCGCCCCGACGGTTTCGTTGCGGGTGACGCGCAGCCCGGGGATCCGGCGCTCGATCTCGGCCCGCACCTTGGTCACAGTCTGCGCCGCGTCGGCGCCCGGCGGCGCTTCGTAGCGCACCAGCGCTTCGCTCGGGCTGCCGAACTCCTGCACCTGGACGTCGCCGAGGCGGAGGCTGCCGGCGCCGAGCGTGGAGCGCAGCGTGCCGAGGTCGATCGGCCGCGGCGCGGTCGTCACCTCGAGCACCGTCCCGCCGCGGAAATCCACGCCGCAGTTCAGGCCGCCGCAGGGGGGCTTCAGCGGGTAGAGCGTGGCGAACAGCGAGGCGATCACCGCCAGCAGCGAGATGACCGCGAGCGCCTTGGTGTAGCGGACGAACCGGAGGTTGGTCTTGTCCGGCAGGTGCTTGATGAGAGGCCAGGCCATGGGCGTGCGCCTTTACGAGATCGGAAGCTTCTTCGGCCGGGCGGCCTTGAACCACCAGGCGAGAAGGATCTGGGTGATGTAGACGGCCGTGAACACCGACGTGAACACGCCGATGCTGAGGGTCCAGGCGAAGCCGCGCACCGGCCCCGAGCCGAACTGGAACATGATCAGCGCGGCCACGAGCGTCGTGATGTTGGCGTCGAGGATGGTCACCATGGCGCGGCTGAAGCCCGCGTCCGCGGCCGCCATCGGCGTGCGGCCCGCGCGCACCTCTTCCCGCATGCGCTCATAGATCAGCACGTTGGCGTCCACGGCCACCGCCAGCGTCAGAATCAGTCCGGCGATCCCCGGCAGCGACAGCGCCGCTCCCGTCAACGACAGCGCCGCGATGATCAGCAGGCCGTTCACCACCAGCGCCACGATGGAGATGCCGCCGAACAGCAGCCCGTAGGCCAGCACCATGAAGCCCAGCACCGCCACGAACGCGAGCGCGGTCGAAATCTTGCCCGCTTCGATGGCGTCCTGCCCGAGCTCGGCCCCGACGGTGCGCTGCTCCTCGACGTTCAGCGGCGCCGGCAAGGCGCCCGCGCGCAGCAGCACCGCCAGCTCGTTCGCCGTCTCCTGCGTGAAGTTGCCGCTGATCTGGGCCTGGCCGCCGGTGATCGGCTCGTTGATCACCGGAGCCGAGATCACCTTGTCGTCGAGCACGATGGCGAAGCGCTTGTTGACGTTGTTCGTCGTGATGCTGGCGAACCGGCGCGAGCCCTTGCTGTCCAGCCGGAAGGACACGATCGGCTGGTTCTGCTCGTTGAAGCCCAGCCGCGCGTCGACCAGGTTCTCGCCCGAGAACTCCACGCGCCGCTTCAGCAGCTCGGGGCTGTTGCCCTCGGCGCCTTCGAACATCGCCGAACCCGGCGGCACGCGGCCCGCGGCCGCTTCCTCGGGCGTCACGGTGTCGTCGACCATTTGGAAGGTCAGCCGCGCGGTCTGCCCGATCAGCCGCTTCAGCCGCTCGGGGTCGTCCTCGCCCGGCGCCGTGACCACGATGCGGTTGCGGCCCTGGCGGACGGGCGTGATTTCCTTCGTCCCGGTCTCGTCGAGGCGGCGGCGGATGACCTCGATCGACTGCTCGATCGCCTGCTCCTCCTGCGCCCGCAGCCCGGCTTCCGACAGCACCAGGGCCAGCCGCTGGTCGGGCAGGCGTTGCACCGTCATGTCGGCGCCGCCCGCCGGAAGCTGCACCGCCAGTCCGCCGAGGACGCGCGCGGCAGCCTCGACCTGGGCCGGGTTCCCGATCCGCACGCTCGCCCCGTTCGGGGTTGCGGCGGCCCCGGTGAACGCGATCTTCTCCTCGCGCAGCGTCCGCCGCACGTCCTCGAGCAGGTTCTGCACCCGCTCGCGGCGCAGCCCCCGGGTGTCCACCTCCAGCAGCAGGTAGGACCCGCCCTGCAGGTCGAGACCGAGGTTCATCTGCCGCGCGGGCAGCCATCCCGGCGTCTGCCCCTTCGGGAACAGGTTGGGCACGGAGAACAGCACGCCGAAAACGACGGCCAGGGCGACGAGCGCCAGCTTCCAGCGGCCGATGTGGAGCATGGGGCGGGACTCAGCCCTTCGAGTCGTTGGCGGGCGCCGGCTCGCCGCGCGTGCGCACGTCGCCGATCATGCCCTTCATCACCCGCACGTTGGTGCCCGTGGCGATCTCCACCTGCACCTCGGTCTCGTCGACCCGGGTCACCTTGCCGATGACGCCGCTCGACAGCACCACAGTGTCGCCGCGCTTGACGGCTTCGATCATCGCCCGGTGCTGCTTGGCCCGCCGCTGCTGCGGCCGGATCAGCAGGAAGTAGAACAGCACCATCAGCGCGACGAGCGGCAGGAACTGCAGCAGCAGGTCCTGCGGCCCGCCCGCGCCCGTGGCGGCGCCGGGGGCTGTCTGGGCGAAGGCCTCAGAGGCGAACATCGAGTCTCCGTGGAACGGCGTGCGCCGCCGAAGCGGCGGCGCGAAAGAGCGCGGAACCTAGGGGCGAGTCACCCTTTTTGCAACGCGGCCGCAGCCGCCCGTCCCTTGCAGACCCGCGCTACTGCGGCAGCAGCGGCATCGGGTCGACGGGCCGCGCCTTGTCCTTGGCGCTCGGCGCGTACCGCACCTCGAAGTGCAGCTGCGGCGAGGCCACCGCCCCGGTCCGCCCCGCCTTGCCGATCTCCCGGCTCTGGATGACGCGGTCCTTCATCTTGACGCCGATCTCCGACAGGTGGGCGTAGGCGGTGACCCAGCCTCCGTCGTGCTTGATCAGCACCAGCTTGCCGAAGCCGGGCACCTGGTCGCCGGCGTAGACCACCTCGCCGTCGGCTGCGGCTCGGACGGGGTCGCCCTCCTGCGCGGCGATGTTCAGCCCGTCGTTGCGCTGCCCCGGCCCCTTCGGTCCGAACGGGGAGATCACCTCGCCCCGCACCGGCCAGACGAAGCGCCCGCGCGCGGCCGAGATCGGGTCCGTGGGCGCCGCCGCGGCCGCCACGGCGACGGCAGGCGAAGCGGAAGCGACCGTGGCCGCGGGGACGGCGGCGCTCGCCAGGGGGGCCCTCACGGCCGGAGCAAGGCTGCGCACCGGCGGCCGGACGGCGGGCGGCGCGCTCGCCAAGACGACGGGCGCTGGAGCCGGCGTCGAGACCGCGACCGGGGACGGAGGCGGAACCGCCACGATCACGGGCGCCGCAGGTTTCACGAGCGTGGGCGTGGTGGTCGGCGCCATGGCCGTCACGATGGGCGCCGGCGTGGTGGTGGTGGCCGCCGCCGTCACGACGGGCTTCGGCGTGGCGGCGGGCGGCTGTCGCGTTGGACGGGGGAGCACGGGCCGCGCCGGTGCGGCGACGAGACGAACTGCCGACAGCTTCGGAGCCGGGCCCTTCGCGAAGGGCTCCGCGCCTGTGTCCGTGGCATCCGTGGGCAGCCGGATCTTCTGCCCCGCCTTCACGGCGGAGGCGTTGGACAGATCGTTCAGCGCCTGCAGCTTCGCCAGGGTCGTCTTGAACCGCCGCGTCACGCCGGTCAGCGTGTCGCCGGACTGCATCGTGTAGACGGGGGCCGAGGTCTCGATGCTCTCCGCCGGCGGCGGGATCGTGGCTGAGGCCAGCGTCAGCACGGGCGCGGTCGGGGCCTCCGTCCGCGCGGGCTCGGCTGGGCCGGCGGCGGGTTGGGCCGGCGCCGTCTCGATCGCGGGCAATGCGGTGCTGACCACCGCTCCCACCGGAGCGGCGACGGGGGGCGCCTCGGCCTGCACCTCGACGGCAGCGGGCGCAGCGTTCGCCGCAGGCGCGATGGCCGGAGCGGCCTGCGTCGTCGGCGGCGCGCGGTGGATCGGGAATCGCGGCTTCGGCTGGGCGCCCGCAGGCCCCGCGAAGGTCGTCAGCGCAGCCGCGGCGGCCGCGCACATCATCATCGTTTTCATCAGCCGCTCCGCTCGCGAACACGAGGAATCGGTGAACGCCCCTTAACTCCGGCTTAAGCTGATCCGCCCGGACCTCCAACGCGACGAGCGGTCACGGCTGTGGATGAATCAGGGCTCGCCTCAGGGCTCCTTGGCCACGCCCTCGAGCAGCGGCACGAAGCGCACGTCGCACAGCTCCTCCGTCCGGAAGCCACCCTGCCCGTCCCCGACATATCGCCGCAGGGACTGCACCGGCCCCTTGCCGATCGGCGCGACCAGGATGCCGTTCGGCTTCAGCTGCGCGAGAAGCGCCTTCGGCTCGCCCGGCGCCGCGGCGGTCACGATCACGCGGTCGAAGGGCGCCTGCTCCGGCCACCCCTCGCCGCCGTCGCCGAAGCGGGTGATCACGTTGAGGATGTCGAGCGTCTTCAGCCGCGCCTCGGCCTCGGACAGCAGCGTCCGGTACCGCTCCACCGAGTAGACGTAGCGCACCAGCTTCGCGAGCACCGCCGTCTGGTAGCCGGAGCCCGTGCCGATCTCGAGCACCCGGTGACGCCACTCCACCTGCAGCGCCTGGGTCATCAGCCCCACGATGTACGGCTGGCTGATCGTCTGGCCGCAGGCGATCGGCAGCGCCGAGTCCTCCCACGCCCGCTCCTGGAACAGCTCCGGCACGAACAGGTCGCGCGGCGTCTGCTCCAGCGCGTTCAGCACCTTGGCGTCGGTCACCCCCTGCGAGCGCAGCGCCAGGATCAGGCGCGCTGTGTCGGTGGGCGTGCTGAGCTGCTCAGCCATCGGCCCGCCCCTCCGGCGCTTCCTCCAGGTGCAGCGGCGCGCGCGCGCTGCTGGCGTAGGCCCCGAACCGGCCCTTCAGCCGCTTCAGCGTCTCCTGGTGCGTCAGGTCGATGTGCAGCGGCGTCACGGACACCCGCCCCTCGTACACGGCGCGGAGGTCGGTGCCCTGCGGCGGATCGCCCGGCTCTCCGCGGAAGGCCATCCAGTAGTAGTCGCGCCCCTTCAGGTCCACGCGCTTCACCGCGTGCATGTGGGCCACGTCCCGCTGGCCCTGTCGGGTCACTTCGACGCCCTGGACCTGCTCCGGGGCGACGTCCGGGAAGTTGATGTTGATCACCACGCCCTCGGGCCAGCCGGTGTCCAGCAGGTCGCGGATGATGTTCGGCGCGAACGCCTCCGCCGTGGCGTAGCGCGCGACGCGGCTGTCGTGGAACACCGCCAGCGCCTGGCTCAGCGCCATCGACGGCACCCCCGCCGCCATGCCCGCCAGCGCCCCCGCCACGGTGCCGGAGAAGGTCACGTCCTCGGCGAGGTTCTGCCCCCGGTTCACGCCCGACAGCACCAGGTCCGGCCGGGCGTTCTCCATCAGGTCCTGCACCGCCACCACGACGCAGTCGGTGGGCGTGCCGGTCAGCGAGAACCGTCGCTCCCCCAGCCTGCGCATGCGCAGCGGGTCGGACAGCGTCAGCGCCCGGCTGGCGCCCGACTGCTCCTGCTCGGGCGCGCACACCCAGACGTCGTCGGACAACTGGCGCGCGATGCGCTCCAGCGCCTCCAGCCCCTCGGCGTTGATCCCGTCGTCGTTGGTCAGGAGGATGCGCATGTCAGCCGATCTGCGTCAGGCCGCCCATGTAGGGCTGCAGCACCGCGGGCACGGCGATCTTCCCGTCCTCGTCCTGGTAGTTCTCCATCACCGCCACCAGCGTACGCCCGACGGCAAGCCCCGACCCGTTCAGAGTGTGGGCGAAGCGCGTCCCCTTCTCGCCCGCCTTGCGGATGCGCGCGTCCATGCGCCGGGCCTGGAAGTCCCCGCAGTTCGAGCACGAGCTGATTTCGCGGTACGTCCCCTGCGACGGCAGCCACACCTCGAGGTCGTACGTCTTGCGCGCGGTGAAGCCCATGTCGCCCGTGCACAGCAGCATGCGCCGATACGGCAGCTCCAGCCGCTCCAGCACGGCCTCGGCGCAAGCGGTCATCCGCTCGTGCTCCTCGTCCGACTGCTCCGGCGTCGTGATCGAGACGAGCTCCACCTTGTGGAACTGGTGCTGCCGGATGAGCC
This sequence comes from Caulobacteraceae bacterium, assembly GCA_036386655.1. Lineage (GTDB taxonomy): Bacteria > Pseudomonadota > Alphaproteobacteria > Caulobacterales > Caulobacteraceae > JAHWJX01. Next base: position 10,053 of record DASVVG010000246.1, read on the forward strand.
CGCGGGTGTCTCTCCCTGCGGAACCCGCTTCGGCACGGAAGCAGGGAGTGAGCGCGGTCACGCGAAGCGGCAGCTCCTCCTCGGCGGTGATTTGCTCACGTACGAGGTTCGTGAGCGACACCTCGGCGGTGGGAATAAGCCACCAGCGGCTGCGCACATCGTATGCACCGAGGCTCCGAAGGACGGTGCCCCGGAACATGTGGATGAAGTCCTCCCCGTCCTCGAAGTCCTCGACCTTGTTTTCCCGATAGAAGCTCTCGATCGCGAGGTGCAGGTCGATCCAGTCAGGGTGCGTTTCGCTATACATCCCCCCGTAGCTGAAAGACTCCCAATCGAAGGGAGCCATCGCGAACGAGGCGAAAAGGTCATTCTTGAACTTCGGCAACTGCCCGGTTCCGAAGGTGGCCTCGTCGCGAACCAGCAGCGGCGGGTTCACTTCGGTGTAGCCGTGCTCCTGCGTCTGCAGGTCGAGCATGAATTGTCCGATCGCGCGCTCCAGCCGCGCCAGCTGCCCCTTCACGACCACGAAACGCGCGCCGCTCATCCGCGCCGCCGCCTCGAAGTCGAGCATCCCCAGCGCCTCGCCGAGGTCGGCGTGGTCCTTCACCCACTCCGGCCGCTCATCCCCCCGAAAGCGGGGATCCAGGCTTTTTCCGCTCGCGGTCGGGACCTCCACGTTCCCGCTCTCGTCCGCCCCCTCCGGCACGTCCGCCGCGGGGATGTTCGGCAGCCCCGCGAGCAACTCCTTCAGCTCGCGCCCGGTCGCCCCCTCTTCTTCGAAGAAGGCGGCGATCTCGCCCTTCAGCGTCTCGACCTCGGCCATCAGCAGCTGGGCCGTCGGCTCGTCCTTGTTCGCCTTCGCCCTGCCGATCGCCTTCGACGCCTCGTTGCGCCGCGACTGGCAGTCCTGCAGCGCCGTCTGGGCGCCGCGCAGCTTGCGGTCCAGCTGCAGGACCCGCTCGACGGTCGCGTCCGCATCCTCCAGCCCGCGCGCGCGCCAGCCGCGGGCGTACGCCTCGGGTTCGTCGCGGATGGCTTTGACGTCGTGCATCGGGGTCCCGGCTGCGGCGCCGCCTTCCTAGCGGGCGCCCCTCCCCCGCGCCAACCCGCAATTCACCGGAGTTCGCGCGACCGCCCACCTCCCGCACGTCCGCGGCGCAGACGGCGACCCATGCGTTCTTCCCTCCCGCAATTCACCGGCGATAATTCT
>DASVVG010000247.1:0-7224 GCA_036386655.1 Caulobacteraceae bacterium
CGGGGCAGGTACGGCGGCAGCTCCTCCAGCCTCACCGAGCGCCCGTGCTTGGGCCCCCGCGTGGCGATCACCTCCCCATAGCGGTCGAGGAAGGTCAGGCCCGGCGGCCGGTTCAGCGACCACAGCTGCGCCTTGGGCGGAATTTCGGGGAGGACGACGAAAACCGCGCGGTAGATCTGCGCCGCCACCAGCACGCCGAGCAGCAGCACGGCCACGCCCGCGACGATCAGCGCGCGCCGCCAGGCGTTGCGCATGGCCCGCCGGTGCATCAGATCGGCCCGGGAGGGGGCCTCGTTTCTCGGCGGCGGGGTCACGGGACTGATAATCTTAACGAAGAAGGCGGGTTCAGGACCGGGCGATGAGGTCGGCGGGCAGACCGTTCTGGGAGACAAAGCCGCTCGCCGCGATGAACGCGCGGGAGTGGGAGAGCCTGTGCGACGGCTGCGGCCTCTGCTGCCTGATCCGGTTCGAGGATGAAGACACGGGCGAGATCATTCCGACACGTGTCTCCTGCCAGCTGTTGGACGCGGACGCCTGCCGCTGCAAGGACTATGCGAACCGCAAGGCGACGGTCCCGGACTGCATCAAGCTGACGCCGGACAACATCGACGACCTGATGTGGATGCCCCGCAGCTGCGCCTACCGCCGCCTGCACGAGGGCCGCCCGCTCCCGGCCTGGCACCCCCTGCTGACCGGCGACCCCGAGAGCGTCCACGCCGCGGGGGTCAGCGTCCGCGGGCAGGTGGTCAGCGAGGCCTGCCTCGACGATCCCGAGGACGCCCTCGATTTCCCCGCCTACGACCTGCTCGCCGACCGCAGCGACGGCTGAGCGCTACTTCAGGGTCACCGTCACCCGCTTCGAGGGCTCGACGGCCGCCTCCGCGAGGGGACCGTAGCTCTTCCTGAGCAGATCCAGGCTGTAGGCGTTGCCGCCCCGGAACTTGCCGTAGAGGTCGTCGTAGGCCGCGCCGGGCGCGAAGCCGGTGCCGGTCAGCGTCACCCGCGTCCCGTTCGCCTCCGGCCGCAGCTCGATGACCGTCGCCGTCCGCGAGAACTCTTCCGCAAAGGCGAAGCCCGGGGGCGCCTGAACGTTGCGGATCACCAGCACGCGCTCCGGCACATACGCCACGATCTCGTTCTTGATGTTGGCGCGATCCCCAGCGGGTACGCCCGGCCGGTAGTTCGTCTCGATCATGCCGCCTACGCGGAAATCGATCGTCGCGCTTTGCACGCCCAGCCGCCGCCACCCCTCCGCCGACGTGAGCGCCCGCCAGACCTCCGCCGGCGTGGCCGAGACCACCGTCGAGAGCTGGATGACCCGATCCCCGTCGGCTTCCGTGTAGGAGTTGTCCGTGACTCCGGCCGGCGTTTGGGCCAGCGCCGAGGACGCCGTCGCCAGGATCGCCACCGCCGCCAGCACCTTCAGCATCGTCTCACCCCCCGGCCTTCGCGGCCGAGTGAACCCCACGCCGGGCCGCGGCTCAAGCCGGCGTCAGATTTGCCCGACTGTCTTCAGCCGCGCCTTCGGATGGATTTCGTTCTGGCTCATCACCGTCGTCTGCCCGCGGAAGCGCTCGATGATCGACCGCACGTAGGGCCGCACGCCGGGGCTCGTCAGCATCACCGCGGCGTCCCCGTTCAGCGCCGCCCGCTCGAACGCGTCGCGCACCGCCCGGATGAACTCCTGCAGCTTCGACGGCGCCAGCGCGAGCTGCTTCTCCTCGCCCGGCCCGATCAGCGCGTCGTGGAACACCTGCTCCCAATCCGGCGACAGGGTGACGATCGGCAGCGCGCCGTCGTCGCCCTTGTGCTGCCAGCAGAGCTGCTTGCCGAGCGGCGAGCGCACGTGCTCGACGATCATGCCGACGCTCGACGTGTGCGGCGCCGCCTCGCCCACGCCCTCCAGGATGGCGGCGAGGTCGCGGATCGACACCCGCTCGCGCAGCAGCGACTGCAGCACGCGCTGCACCGTCGCCGCCGACACCACGCCCGGGATCAGGTCCTCGACCAGCTTCTTCTGCTCGCCCGGGAGATCCTTCAGCAGCTTCTGCACCTCGGCGTAGGAGAGCAGGTCCGCCATGTTCTCCTTCAGGATCTCCGTCAGGTGCGTGGTCAGCACCGTCGCGGGGTCGACCAGCGTGTAGCCGCGGAACGTCGCCTCTTCGCGGAGCGCGTCGTCGATCCAGGTGGCGGGCAGGCCGAACGCCGGCTCCTTCACGTGCTCGCCCGGCAGCTCCACCTGCCGCCCGGTCGGGTCCATGGCCATCAGGGAGTTCAGCCGCACCTCGCCGGCGCCGGCCTCCATCTCCTTGATGCGGATGGCGTAGCCCTGGTTCGGCAGGCGCATGTTGTCGAGGATGCGCACCGGCGGCATCACGAAGCCGAACTCCGCCGCCAGCGTCCGGCGCAGGGCCTTGATCTGGTCGGTGAGCCGGCGGCCCTCCAGGTCGTTGATCAGGCTGAGCAGCCCGTAGCCCAGCTCGATCTTCACGTCGTCGATGGCCAGCGCCTGCGCGATCGGCTCCTCGGCGTCCTCCGCCGGCGCCTTCGCCGCCTCCAGCGCCGCGGCCGCGGCCGCCGCTTCCTCGGGGCCTTTGCGCGCGGTGCGGAACGCCAGGTACCCCGTGCCCAGCGAGATCAGCGCGAACGGGATGATCGGCATCCCCGGCACCAGGACCATCACGCCCGACGCCGCCGACACCATCCCCAGGCTGATCGGGTTGGTGGCCAGCTGCGCCACCAGCGCCTTGTCGGCCGACCCTTCGACGCCCGCCTTCGACACCAGGAAGCCCGCGGCGATCGACACGATCAGCGCCGGCACCTGCGTCACCAGCCCGTCGCCGATGGTCAGCACCGTGTAGACGTTGGCCGCCTCGCCGAAGCTCACGTCGTGCTGCAGCACCCCGATCAGGATGCCGCCCACGACGTTGATGAAGGTGATGATCAGGCCCGCGACGGCGTCGCCGCGCACGAACTTCGAGGCGCCGTCCATGGCGCCGAAGAAGGTCGACTCCTGCTCCAGCTCCTTGCGGCGCTTCTTGGCTTCGGTCTCGTCGATCAGGCCCGAGGACAGGTCGGCGTCGATCGCCATCTGCTTGCCGGGCATCGAGTCCAGCGTGAACCGTGCCGCCACTTCGGCGATGCGGCTCGAGCCCTTGGTGATGACCACGAAGTTCACGATCACCAGGATCGCGAACACGATCACCCCGATGACGAAGCTGCCGCCCATCATCAGCCGGCCGAACGACTCGATCACCTTGCCGGCGGCGTCGTGGCCTTCGTGGCCGTGGCTCAGGATCAGCCGCGTCGAGGCGAGGTTCAGGCCCAGCCGGAACAGCGTCGCCACCAGCAGGACGGTCGGGAAGGCGGTGAACTCCAGCGGCTTCTTGATCAGAAGCGCCGTCATCAGCACCAGCACCGACGAGATCAGCGACAGCGCCAGCAGAAGGTCCAGCAGGAACTTTGGCATCGGCAGGATGAGCAGCACGACGATGCCGATGACGCCGAGCGCCAGCGCCACCTCCCCACGCATCACCCAGCCCCACACGTCCCTGGCGGACGTGCGGCCGGTCGTGCCCGCCTGGATGCCGAGTTCGGCCATCTAGTTCACGGCCCTCAGGCCGCGCTCAGGCCCGACTGGGGCGCCGGCACCGACAGCCCCAGGTCGCTGTATTCCTTCAGCTTGTTGCGCAGCGTGCGGATCGAGATGCCGAGGATGTTGGCCGCGTGCGTGCGGTTGCCGAAGCAGTGCGTCAGCGTCTCGAGGATGAGCTGCTGCTCCACCTCCGCGACCGTCCGTCCGACCAGCGAGCGCGTCGCCGCGTCCGCGACCTGGGCCGCCCGGCTCGCCGTCTCCTGCAGCGGCGCGGCGCCCAGCGACTGTCCGTCCGGCAGCCGGATCGACTCCGGGTCCACCTCGGCGCCGCTCGAGAGCAGCACCGCCCGGTGCATCGCGTTCTCCAGCTCGCGCACATTGCCGGGCCAGCGATGCGAGAGCAGCCGCTCCCGCGCCGCCGCGCCCAGCGGTCGCTCCGCCACGCCGTTCGCCGCCGCGTACTTCTTCGCGAAGTGCTCGGCCAGCGCCAGGATGTCGTCCGGCCGCTCGCGCAGAGCCGGCAGGCGCAGGTTCACCACGTTCAGCCGGTACAGCAGGTCCTCGCGGAACGTGCCGTCGCGCACGCCCTGCGCCAGGTCGCGGTTCGACGTCGCGATCACGCGGATGTCGACCTTCACCGGCTTGCCGCCGCCGACGCGGTCGATCTCGCGCTCCTGCAGCGCACGCAGCAGCTTCGCCTGCAGCCGCACGTCCATCTCGCTGATCTCGTCCATCAGCAGCGTGCCGCCCGAGGCCTCCTCGAACTTGCCGATCCGCCGCGCCAGCGCGCCGGTGAACGCGCCCTTCTCGTGGCCGAACAGCTCGCTCTCGAGCAGGTTCTCCGGGATCGCGGCGCAGTTGACCGAGACGAAGGGCTTGTCCTTCCGCCGCGAGTTGGCGTGGACGTAGCGCGCCATCACCTCCTTGCCGACGCCGCTCTCGCCCGTGATCAGGATCGACGCTTCGGACATCGCGATCTGGTCGGCCAGCTTGATGACCGCGCGCATCCCTGCGTCCTTGGTCACCAGCGTCCGGTCGTCGTTGGCCACCGCCGCCAGCACGGCGGCGATCAGCTCGGCTTCCGGGGGCAGGGGGATGAATTCCTGCGCGCCCTGGCGGATGGCGTCGGCGGCTTTCTTGGGGTCCGCGCCCACGCCGCAGGCGACGACCGGCACGGTGATCCGCTCCGCCTCGTTGGCGGCGATCAGCCCGCGGATGTCGAGGTCGTAGTCGACCATCAGCAGGTCCGCGCCCTGGCCGGCGCGGAGCGCCGCGGTCGCCGCCGCCGTGGTCTCCACGTGGTGGACCTTGGCGCCGGCCTGCATGGCCATGCGCACCGCGGTGGAGAGTTGCCCGTTCAGGCGGCCTACGACCAGCAGCCGCATCACGCGTCCTCGCTCTTGATGATTTCCGTCATGGTCACGCCCAGGCGCTCGTCGACGATGACGACCTCGCCCCGGGCGACCAGCCGGTTGTTGACGTAGATGTCGATGGCCTCGCCGACCTTGCGGTCGAGCTCGAGCACCGAGCCCTGGTTCAGCTTCAGCAGCTGCGCCACGCTCATGTGCGCCTTGCCCAGCACCGCGGAGATGCTGACGGGCACGTCGAACACCGGCGCGAGGTCGGTCGCGCTCTTGTCGTCGCCTGCCTCGATGGCGTCGGCCAGGATGTCGGCGCCGCTGGGCTCGGACTCGAACTCCTCGAGGGGCATGTCGTCCATGGCTCAGTCCTCCAGCGAGGGAATGGGGTCGCCGTGCAGGCCCTCGGCGGCGAGCGCCGCCTGCAGGGCTTCGTGCACGCGAGCGGCCGCGGCTTCGGGATCGAAGGCGGCCTTGCCGTCGCCCCAGTCGAAAACGAAGGCGGCGCGGGCGATCCCCGGCTCGGCCTTCACGGTGATCTGGCCGGGGAGGCCGGCGTCGGCGGAGACGCGCTCCAGCGCCTCGCGCACCCGCTCCACGTCCTCGGCGCCGGTGCGCACGACGATGCGCGGCGCGGCTTCCACCTCGCGCACCAGCGACTGCAGGGCCGCCGCCGCGGGAGCCGCCGGAAAGGCGTCCAGCGCCGCGTCCGCGATCTTGCGCGCGCAGGTCAGGCTCAGTTCGGCGCAGCCCGCCTTGTGCTCGTGCGCCACCTGGGCGAGCGTCGGCAGCGCGCGGCCGACCGCCTGCGCGATCTCCTTCAGCGCCATCGCCATCTTCGCCTCGGCGGCGGCCACGGTGGAGCGCTCGCCCTCGCGGAAGGCCTGCTGCTTGACGGCCTCCATCTCGTCGACGGTGAAGGTGCGCTTCACCCGCGGCGGCGCGTAGGCGATGTCGCCCTGGCCGTCGAACACGGTGCCGAAGTCGAAACGCTGGAGGGGGGCGGGCTGGCTGCTCATCAGTACACCAGCTCGTCTTCGCCGCCCTGGCCGGCCAGCATGATCTCGCCCTTGGCGGCGAGGTCCTTGGCGGCCTGCACCATGGCGACCTGCGCGGCGTCCACGTCCTTCAGCCGGACGGGGCCCATGTTCTCCATGTCCTCGCGCAGGATCTTGCCGGCGCGCTCGCTCATGTTCTCGAACACCAGCTCGCGCAGCGCGTCGGAGGCGCCCTTCAGCGCCAGCGCCAGCTGGTCCTTCTCCACCGCGCGCAGCAGCGTCTGCATGCCGCCCGGGTCGAGCCGCAGCAGGTCCTCGAACACGAACATCAGCGCCCGGATGCGCTCGGCCGCCTCGCGCGACCGCTCCTCCAGCGCGCCGATGAAGCGCTGCTCGGTCTGCCGGTCGAAGTTGTTGAAGATGTCGGCCATCTGCTCATGGCTGTCGCGCTTGGACGTGCGCGCCAGGTTGCTCATGAACTCGACGCGCAGCGTCTGCTCGATCTTGTCCAGGATGTCCCGCTGCACGGGCTCCATGCGCAGCATGCGCATCACGCACTCGAGCGCGAAGTCCTCGGGCAGGTTCGACAGCACGCGGCTGGCGTGGTCCGGCTTGATCTTGGAAAGCACCACCGCGACCGTCTGCGGGTACTCGTTCTTCAGGTAGGCGGCGAGCACGGCCTCGTTCACGTTGCCGAGCTTGTCCCACATGGTCCGACCCGCCGGACCGCGGATCTCCTCCATGAGCTGCTCGACCTTGCCCTCGGGCAGGAAGGAGCCCAGCAGCCGCTGGGTCTGCTCGAACGAGCCCATCACCGAGCCGCCCGAGCTCATCCCCGAGACGAACTCGACCAGCAGCTGCTCGACGACGTTCGCGGTGACGGTGCCGAGCGTCGACATGGCCTGGGAGATCTCCTTGATCTCCTCTTCGTCCAGCGATTGCCACAGCTGATGGTGCTCTTCGCCCAGCGCCAGCAGCACGATGGCGGCCTTCTCCGCGCCCGACAGCTTCGCGGAGTCCTCGACCGTGTTCTTCTTGATGCGGGCGACGCTCATCAGCCGGTCTCGTGCAGCCAGCCGCGGAGGATGGAGACCGACGCGTCAGGGTGCTTCTCGACGAACTCCGAGACCTTCTTCACCGACGACGCCTTCACCTGTCCCTCGATGCGGGCGATGTCGATCGTCGTGTCGGCCTCCTGGGCCTGCATCGGCGCCGCCAGCGCCAGCTGGTCGCCCGCGCCCTCGTAGGCGAGCTGCGCCGTCACCGGCGGGCC
>DASVVG010000248.1:0-11354 GCA_036386655.1 Caulobacteraceae bacterium
GACCACGGTCATCCCCGGCCTGAGCCCCCAGAACTGAAGGCTCTCCACCGGGTGTCGGAACGCATCCCGGGCGCGCGCCTCGGGTGAGCGCCAGTCTGCGTCCACCGCCGCCTGCAGGGCCGCGTCGCCGGACGGGCGGACCGCCGGCAGGTCACCGGTCCAGCCTGGGCGCTCGGCCTGGGCGCACCCCGTGAGAACCAGCACGGCAGCACAAAGCACGGCGGGACGGACCATCGGCATCTCCTTGAGTCGGCTCTGCTTTCCACGTCGGCGGAGCCGGCGCAAGCCGAAGCTGGGCCGGGCCTTGACGCCGGTTCGTGCCTTCCTAACTAGGCCGCTGAAGGCGCTGTGGAACCGGGCCTTCGGGGATCACGGCGAGGCCGTCAGGCTCGCTCCCGATCCTCCCCACAACCTTGCTGACTGAAGGAGGTAAGTGATGCGTAGCGTGGACTTCTCCCCCCTGTACCGCTCGATGGTGGGGTTCGATCATCTCGCCAGCCTGCTCGAGGCCGCTTCCAAGACGGAGAGCGCGTCGAACTGGCCGCCCTACAACATCGAAACCACGGGTGAGAACGAATACCGCGTCGAGATCGCGGTAGCCGGCTTCAAGCCGGACGAGCTGAACGTCGAGGTCAAGGAGAACACCCTGACCGTCAGCGGCCGCAAGTCCGCCAACGACGACCAGAAGCGGTACCTGCACCGCGGCCTCGCCGAGCGGAACTTCGAGCGGCGCTTCCAGCTCGCTGACTACGTCTTCGTGACGGACGCGCAGCTGGCCGACGGGCTGCTCTGCATCTCGCTGAAGCGGGAACTCCCCGAGGCGATGAAGCCCCGGCGGATCGAAATCAAGAACGGCTCGGCCTCCCAGGGCCAGCTGATCGAAGGCGAAGCCCGGGCGGCCTGAGGCCGGTCCAGGCGCACACTTCGGGGGCGGCGCGGAGCTTCCGCGCCGCCTTTTTCTATGCCGCGGCCGCGGGCGCGAGGTGCTCGGGAAGACCGATGGCGCCGTCGAGGTTGGTCTGCTTGAGGTTAGCCTTGTCGAGCCGCGCGCTGGTGAGGTTGGCCCCGCGCAGGTCGGCGGACTCCAGCACCGCCTCCCGCAGGTCGGCGGCGTAGAAATTGGCGTAGCGCGCGCGGGCGCTGTGCAGGTTCACCGGCGCCGTGCGCCCGGTGACCAGCGGCAGCGGCCGCAGGATCGCCTCGCGCAGCTGCGTGTTGGTCAGGTTAGCGCCGGTGAAGCGGGCGCCCGTCAGATCCGCGCCGGCGAAGTTCGCGCCGCGGAGGTCGGAGGCCTCGAAGTTCGCCCCCTGCAGTTGGCAGCCGCTGAAATCGATGCCGACGCAGCAGGCGCCGCGCGCCGAGAGGCCCGTCAGCCGCAGCCCCTTCATCTTGCCGCCGAGCGGCCGGAGGTCCTGGCCGTCGAACACGGCGCGGGCGCCCTGCGTCCCCTTGCTCTCGCACCAGGTGTGCGCGGCCTGCGCCTGGGCAAAAAGCCCGGCGGCCTGCTCCCGCGCCTCGTCTGTCGGATCGCGCAGACAGCCGGCGAGATTGGCGCCGACGATCATCGCCACCTCGATGTTCACGCCGGCGAGCACGGCGTTCTGGAGGCTGGCCCCGGCCAGGTTCGTGCCGCTCAGCTGGGCGCCGGAAAGCAGCGCGCCGGAGAGGTTCGCCTCCTTCAGGTTGGCGTTGGTCAGCTTGGCGCCTTTGAGCGAGCAGTCGCTGAAGTCGGCCTTGAAGGCGGTGACGCCCTCCATCTGGGACTCGTCGAGCTTCGCGCCCCGAAACAGCGTGTTCTCCATCGAGGCGGCACGGTCCTCGTGGGTGAGTACGTCCAGCCCTTTGCGCGGGTGCGGGATGCCGATCCGGCCCTCGCGAAAGTCGGCGCCGGTGAGGTCGGCCATGCTGAGGTTGGCGCCGCGTAGCGAGACCCCGCGCAGGTCGGCGCGACGCAGATTGGCGTGGCGCAGGTCGGCCTTGCGCATCTCGCAGCCGAACAGGGCTGCGCGCTCCATCTGCACCTTCGCCATCCGCGCGCCGTCGAATACGGAGCCCGTGAAGTCGGCGTCGGTCAGGTTGCGGCCGGTCAGATCGAGGCCGGAGAGGTCGAGGAAGCGGAGCACGGCGCGCTTGCCGCCTTGCTTGCCGGTGACGAACTTCTCGTGAGCGCTGACGAAGACCTCGGCCTCGGCCTGCGTCAGGCGACGGCGACCGTTCGCGGGGTTCAGGCTCACGGGCGCTCCTCCTGCTACTCGGCGGTCGGGTCGAGGCCGAGCAGTGCGCCCGAAAGGTTGGCCTTATCTAAATCGGCGCCCTCGAGCACCGCCCGGCGCATGTCCGCGCCGGAGAGGTCGGCGTAGCGCAGGCAGGCGCCGCTGAGGTCCACCGGCAGCATCCGGTCCTCGGTGATCAGCAAAGGTCCGAGCAGGGCCTCCCGCAGGTCCGTGCCCATCAGCCGGCAGTCGCGCAGTCGGGCGCCGCGGAGGTCGGCCCGCCGCAGGTTGCAGTTGCGCAGGTCGGCCCCCTCCAGGTGGGCGCCCTGAAGCTGCACGCCTTCCATATCGAGGCCGTAGAAGGTCGCGCCCTTGGCCGAGAGGGCGGTCAGGTTGTGGCCTTTGATCGATTCCAGAGAACGCAGGTCCGCGCCGTCGAACACAGCCGGCTTCCCCTGCCCGCCCGCAGTCTCGCACCAGAGCGCGTGCGCCCGCAGCATCTCCTCGTAGGGCATCGTCCGGACGTCGAGGCCGAGCGGCTTGTCGGTCAGCACGCCGGTCATGTCGGCGTCGGTCAGGTCGGCCATCATCGTCTTGGCGCCGACGAGCACCGCGTTGCGCAGGTTCGCGCCGGACAGGTCCGCGCCCGAGAGGTCGCAGCCCGCCATCACCGCGTTCCTGAAGGAGGCCTGCTTCAGGTGGGCCCGGATCATCTTGGCGTTCTTGAGGATCGCGTCGCTGAAGTCGGCCCGCATCGCCACGACGCCGGAAAGCTTCGAGCGCTCCAGATTGGCGCCCACCAGCGACGTGCCGGTGGCGTTGGCCTCACGCCGGGTCGGGTCGATGACGCGGAGGCCCCTCTGCCGGTCGGAAGTGGCGATCGCGCCTTCGCGCATGTCTGCTTCGAACAGGTCGGCTCCGCTCAGGTCGGCGCCGCGCAACGAGGCGCCGCGCAGGTCGGCCCGCCGCATGCTGGCGTCGCGGAACTTCGCCTCCTCCAAGTCGGCCCCGAAGAAGCTGGCGGCGTCGAGTCGAGCGCCGCTGAACAGCGCCTTCACGCCCAGGCAGCCGCTGAAGTCGGCGTCGCACAGGTTGCGCCCGCGGAAATCGAGGCCGCTGACGTCGCAGAAGGTGAAGACCGCACGGGCGCCGCCGGGCTTCGCAGCCCACAGTCGATCATGCTTGGCGCAGATCGCGTCCGCGTCCGCCTGGGTCAGGCGGCGGTACGCAATCTCGCGGCGAGACGCCGCCATGGTCTGCCCCCGTGGGTGGTCCAGTGGAGCATCATGGGCGGTTACAGTTAACGCAAAGCTTCCCGGACCCCCGAAACTTCAGGGGCGCCGGGCGGCGTTCAGCCCGGCGACGAACTCGGCGGACAGCTCGGCCGCCTCGGGGGCCAGGACGCCGCTCGCGACCTCTACGCCCGCCTGCGCCAGCCGGTGCAGCCCTTGGCCCGAGGCGAAGGGGGAAGGGTCCTCGCAGGCGACGACCACCCGGACCACCCCGGCTTCCGCCAGCCGCTGCGCGCAGGACGGCGCGCCGGATGAGCGCGCCCCGCACGGCTCGAGCGTCACGTACGCAGTTGCTCCCCTCGCCCCCTCACCGGCGGCCGCTAGGGCCTGCTCCTCGGCGTGGGGTCGCCCTCCCGGCGCGGTGGCGGCTTCCGCGAGCACGCCGCCGTCCTTCATCAGGACGCACCCGACGGCGGGGTTCGGGACGGTCAGCCCAAGGGTGGTGCGGGCGACCGCGATCGCCCGCCGCATGCCGGCTTCGTCGTCGGGGCTCACGCGGCCTGCGGCAGCGCCCGGGCGCGGGCCGCGTCGAGGTAGCGCGCCGACCGGGGCCGCAGCTGCTCGTCCAACTCGATCAGCAGCGGGTTGCCCGTGGGGATCTCCACGCCGACGATCTGGTCCTCTCCGACACCGAACAGGTGCTTCACGATCGCGCGCAGGGAATTACCGTGCGCGGCGACCAGGATGTCCTCGCCGGCGCGAAGCCGCGGCGCGATCTCGCCGTCCCAGTACGGCAGCACCCGCTCGAGGGTCGTCTTCAGGCTCTCCGTATCGGGTATGGCCTTGCCGGCGTAGCGGGGGTCGGACGCGAAGTCATGCTCCCCGCCGGGGGCCAGCGGCGGCGGCGGCACGTCGTATGACCGCCGCCATACCTTCACCTGCTCCTCGCCGTGCTTCTCAGCGGTCTCGGCCTTGTTGAGGCCGGTCAGCCCGCCGTAATGCCGCTCGTTCAGCCGCCAGTCCCGGTCGACGGGAATACCGGTCTGACCGGCCGCCTCCAGCGCGATCTGCAGCGTGCGGATCGCCCGCGTCAGCACCGAGGTGTAGGCCCTCGCGAAACGAACGCCGCACTCGCGGATCAGCTCGCCGCCGCGGCGCGCCTGCGCTTCGCCCTCAGGGGTGAGGTCCACGTCCACCCAGCCGGTGAAGCGGTTCTCGAGGTTCCAGCGGCTCTGGCCGTGGCGGAGCAGGACGAGCGTCGGCATGGGGGCGGGCTAGACGGGCCGCCGGGTACGGTCAAGCCGAGGTGACGGTCGCCGCCGGCTGGGCTACATCGCGGCCATGTCGGACCGGGTGTTCTTCTCGATCATGATCGCGCTGGCCGCAGGGCTGGTGGCGCTCGCGCTGGTCTGGCCGCAGGGCTTCGGCGCGCGCTCGCCCGGGCCGTTCGGTGAGCCGCTGGCGCAGCCCCCGCCGGCGAAGCCGTCCGAAGTGCCCATCCAGTGAAGCGCGCCTTCCACGCCGCCTCCGTCGGCCGCCGCGTCCTACTGACCGAGGCCGAGGCCCTCCGGCACATGGCCGAAGGCTTGGGAGAAGCGTTCGAGCAGGCGGTAGAGGTGCTGTCGCAGGCTCAGGGCCGCATCGTCTGCACGGGCGTCGGGAAAAGCGGCCACGTCGGGCGCAAGATCGCCGCCACCCTAGCCTCCACAGGTACGCCCGCGCTCTTCGTGCACGCGACGGAAGCCAGCCACGGCGACCTGGGCATGATCGGCACGGGCGACGTGGTGGTGGCGCTGTCGAAGTCGGGCGAAACCCGCGAGCTGGCCGACGTGGTCGCCTACACGCGCCGGTTCTCGATCCCGCTGCTCGCGATCACGTCCAATCCGGGCAGCGCCCTGGGGCGCGCGGCGGACGTGCGCCTGCTCATACCCGACGCGCCCGAGGCCGCCGACGCGGTGAACGCGCCGACCACCTCCACCACGCTGCAGATGGCCCTAGGTGACGCGCTCGCAGTCGCCCTGCTGGAGCGCCGGGGCTTTACGGCCACCGACTTCAGCGCCTTCCACCCCGGGGGCCAGCTCGGATCTGCCCTGCGCACCGCGCGCGACCTGATGCATTCCGGCGTCGAGCTCCCGCTGGTGCCGCCCGACGCGCCGATGCAGCGCGCGCTCATCGTGATGACGGAGAAGCGGTTCGGCGTGGTGGGAGTCGTCGACGCGGACGCCCGGCTGGTGGGCGTCGTCACCGACGGCGACCTCCGCCGCCATATGGAGGGCCTGCTCGGCCACACCGCCGGCGAGGTGATGACCACCGGGCCGAAGACGGCCGCCCCCGGCATGCTCGCCGCCGAAGCGCTGAAGATCATGAACGACGCGCGGATCACCGTGCTGTTCGTGGTCGAGAAGGGCCGGCCCGTCGGCATCCTTCACGTCCACGACCTCCTGCGGGCCGGTGTGCTCTAGGTTATTTGCCCGGCGGGAACGCGGCGTCTAAACACCCGCTTCCTCGTAGAACCGGTCCCCTGATGCTTCCGACCCCGCGCGCCGACCTCGTCCCGAACACCTACGAGTACGAGACCGTCCCGCTGGTGAAGGCCTCCGGCTTCCGCGAGTACGACGCCCGCTGGATCCTGGAGAAGGAGATCAACCTCCTCGGAATCCAGGCGCTGGGCCTCGGCCTCGGCACCTACGTGCAGGAGGTGGGGGTGAAGCCGCGGGTGGTCGTCGGCCACGACTTCCGCAGCTACTCCGTTTCGGTGAAGCACGCACTGTCGCTCGGCCTCGTCGCCGCGGGCTGCGAGGTGCTGGACATCGGGCTCGCGCTGTCGCCGATGGCCTATTTCGCCCAGTTCGACCTCGACGCGCCCTGCGTCGCCATGGTGACCGCCAGCCACAACGAGAACGGCTGGACGGGCGTGAAGATGGGCGCGAACAGGCCCCTCACCTTCGGGCCGGAGGAGATCGGCCGGCTGAAGGAGATCGTGCTGCAGGGCCAGGGCGTCGAGCGCCCGGGCGGCCGTGTCGTGCACGTCGAAGGCATGGCGGAGCGATACATCGCCGATGCTTCGTCCAAGGTGAAGCTGACGCGGCCCCTGAGGGTGGTCGCCGCCTGCGGCAACGGCACCGCCGGGGCCTTCGCGCCCGAGGCGCTCCGGCGCATGGGTGCCGAGGTGATCCCGATGGACGCCGAGCTCGACTACACCTTCCCACGCTACAACCCGAACCCCGAAGACCACGAGATGTTGGTCGAGATGGCCAAGGCCGTCCGGGAGCACGGCGCTGACCTGGCGCTCGGCTTCGACGGAGACGGCGACCGCTGCGGCGTCGTCGATGACACCGGCGAGGAGATCTTCGCCGACAAGATCGGCCTGATGCTGGCACGCGACCTCTCCGCGCTGCACGAGAACGCCACCTTCGTCGTCGATGTGAAATCGACCGGCCTCTACAAGACCGACGAGGTACTGAAAGAAAACGGGGCAACCACCGTCTACTGGAAGACCGGCCACAGCTACATCAAGCGCAAGACCGCCGAGCTCGGCGCGCTCGCTGGCTTCGAGAAGTCCGGCCACTTCTTCTTCAACGCGCCGCTGGGCCGCGGCTACGACGACGGCATCGTCGCCGCGTCGGCCATCCTGGCGATGATGAACCGCAACCCCGACAGCAAGCTGAGCGAGCTGAAGCGCGCGCTGCCGGTGGCCCACACCTCGCTGACGATGTCTCCGCACTGCGCGGACGAGACGAAGTACGCCACCGTCGACGACGTCGTGCGCGAGTACGAACAGCTCGCCGCCTCCGGCGGCTCAATCCTGGGTCGGAAGATCGTCGAGGTGATCACCGTCAACGGCGTGCGGGTGCACCTGGAGGACGGCTCCTGGGTCCTGGTCCGCGCCTCGTCCAACAAGCCCGAGCTGGTCGTGGTGGTGGAGAGCATGCGGTCGGAGGACGACATGCGCGCCCTCTTCCGTGAAGAGGTGAGGCCGCGCCTGGCAGGGCGCGTCGGCGCCTACAACCAGGAGATCTGAGCCGTGCGCGTCGCGATGATCGGCACCGGCTACGTGGGCCTGGTGTCAGGGGCCTGCTTCGCGGACTTCGGCCACGAGGTGACCTGCATCGACAAGGACGCCTCGAAGATCGAGCGCCTCCAGCAGGGGATCATGCCGATCTACGAGCCGGGGCTCGAGACGCTGGTGGAGACCAACGTCCGCGAGGGTCGGTTGTTTTTCGCGACCGAGGCCGCCGAGGCGGTGCGAGAAGCGGACGCTGTGTTCATCGCCGTGGGCACGCCCTCCCGCCGCGGCGACGGCCACGCCGACCTCTCCTACGTCTACGGGGCGGCCGAGGAAGTGGCCGATCTGATGGACGGCTTCACGGTCGTGGTGACCAAGTCCACGGTCCCGGTGGGCACCGGCGACGAGATCGAGCGCATCATTCGCGAGCGGCGGCCCGACGCCGACTTCGCGGTCGTGTCCAATCCGGAGTTCCTGCGCGAAGGCGCCGCGATCAACGACTTCAAGCGTCCCGACCGGGTCGTCGTCGGCACCGACAGCGAGCCCGCCCGCGAGGTGATGCGCGCGCTCTACCGGCCGCTCTATCTGAACGAGACGCCGATCGTGTTCACCAACCGGCGGACCAGCGAGCTGATCAAGTACGCGGCGAACGCCTTCCTCGCCATGAAGATCACCTTCATCAACGAGATGGCGGACCTCTGCGAGGCCGTCGGCGCCGACGTGCAGCAGGTCGCCCGCGGCATCGGCCTCGACGCCCGCATCGGGGCCAAGTTCCTGCACCCGGGGCCCGGCTACGGAGGCTCGTGCTTCCCGAAGGACACGCTGGCGCTGGTCCGTACGGCCTCGGACTTCGGCGCGCCCGTGCGCCTGATCGAGACGACCGTGGAGATCAACGACGCGCGCAAGAAGGCGATGGCGCAGAAGGTCGTGGACGCCCTCGGCGGCGACGTCTCGGGCAAGACGGTCGGCATCCTCGGCCTCACCTTCAAGCCCGACACCGACGACATGCGCGACAGCGCCTCGCTGGAGATCATTCCGGCGTTGCAGGCGCAGGGCGCCGTGGTCCAGGCATACGACCCCGAGGGGATGCAGGAGGCCGCGAAGCTGCTGAAGGACGTCCGTTTCCTTGAAGGACCCTACGACGCGGCGGCGGGCGCCGACGCGCTGGTGATCCTGACGGAATGGAACGCCTTCCGCGCCCTCGATCTCGACCGAGTGAAGCTGCTGATGCGGTCGCCCGTGCTCGTGGACCTGCGGAACGTCTACCGCCCCGACGAGATGCGCAACGCAGGCTTCGCTTACGCCAGCGTGGGCCGGCCCTGACTCCGCCCCAGTTGTGCAGCAACGCTCCTGTCGATTAACCGTTGAAAGAATGAGCGTCCGGCGCCCCGCCGGTCGAGGCGAGGTGAAATGCGCGTAGTCGTACTCGGTGGCGATGGTTTCTGCGGCTGGCCGACCGCCCTGCACCTGTCGGCCCAGGGCTGGGACGTGGCGATCGTCGACAACCTGTCGCGCCGCAACATCGACAACGAGCTCGAGGTCTCCTCCCTCACGCCCATCCGCCCCCTTGGCGAGCGGGTGCGCGCCTGGAAGGCCGTCTCAGGCCGCGACATCGACGTTCACAACTTCACCGTCGGCAAGGACTTCGACCAGCTTGTCGCCCTGTTCAGGAGCTGGCGGCCCGAGGCCGTGGTCCACTTCGCCGAGCAGCGCGCAGCGCCCTATTCGATGAAGTCGGCGCGCCACAAGCGCTACACGGTCGACAACAACCTGAACGCCACCAACGACGTGCTCGCCGCGATCGTGGAGAGCGGGCTGGACATTCACCTGGCCCACCTCGGCACAATGGGCGTGTACGGGTACGGCACGGCCGGGATGAAGATCCCGGAGGGCTACCTGAAGGTGCGGGTGGAGACGCCGGCGGGCTGGGCGGACCAGGAGATCCTGTACCCGGCCAACCCGGGCTCGATCTACCACATGACCAAGACGCAGGACGCCCTGCTCTTCCAGTTCTACGCCCGGAACGACAAGCTCCGGATCACCGACCTCCACCAGGGCATCGTCTGGGGCACGCAGACCAGCGAGACGCGCGCCGACGAGGCGCTGATCAACCGCTTCGACTACGACGGGGACTACGGCACGGTGCTGAACCGGTTCCTGATGCAGGCGGCGGTGGGATACCCGCTGACCGTGCACGGCACCGGCGGGCAGACCCGCGCCTTCATCCATATCCAGGACACCGTCCGCTGCGTCGAGCTGGCGCTGACCAGCCCACCGCAGAAGGGCGACCGCGTCCGCATCCTCAACCAGATGACCGAGACGCACCGGGTGCGCGATCTGGCGGAGATCGTCTCGCGCGTGTCCGGCGCCGAGGTCGCCTACATCGAGAACCCACGCAACGAGGCGGCGGAGAACGACCTGGCGGTGATGAACCAGGGCTTCCTCGGCATGGGCCTGAACCCGATCACGCTGGAGTCCGGCCTGCTGCAGGAGGTCACGGAGATCGCCCGCCGCTACGCCGGTCGAGCCGACCTCGCGAAGATTCCCTGCGTCTCCCATTGGAACCGGGAGCGCGCGGAAGCCGGCGGCGGCCTCGCCCCGATCCCGCCCGCCGGGGAGACGAAGCGCCGGGCGGTGGGCTGAGCCCGACTTGAGGCTGCTGACCTTCGGCCACGGCTTCGTCGCCGACGCGCTCGCCCGCCGGCTCGCCCTCGAAGGCTGGAGCACCACCGCCACCGCTCGTGACGCTGACAAGCGCGCGCTCCTGGGGGATCGTGGGATCGACGCCGTCGACCCCGCCGACGCGACCGCGCTGGACGAAGTGGTGCACGGGGTCGACGCGGTGCTGGTCTCGGCGCCGCCCGGGGAGCGCGGCTGCCCCGGGCTGGCGGCGCTGGCGCCGGCGCTCGGCCGCACCCGCGCCTACCCGGACTGGATCGGCTACCTGTCGTCGACGTCGGTCTACGGCGACCTGGCGGGGCGCTGGGCCTTCGAGTCCTCGCCGCTCAGGGGCAAGTCGGTGCAGGCGGCCCGCCGGACTGCGGCCGAGCGCGACTGGCTGGAACTCGGCCGGGGCATGGGCCTGACGGTCGCGGTCTTCCGGCTGGGCGCCATCTACGGGTCCGGTCGCTCCGCGCTCGATCGCCTGCCTGAGCGGACGATGGTGAAGCCCGGGCAGGTCTTCAGCCGCGCGCACGTCGACGACATCGCCGCGGGGCTGGCCGCCTCGATGGTGCGGCCAGAGCCTTGCGCCGTCTACAACGTGGTGGACGACGAGCCCTCGCCTGCGCACGAGGTCACGAGCTACGCAGCCGGCCTAAGGGGAGCGCCCCCTCCCGAACTGGTCCCCTTCGACGACGCCGGTCTCTCCGAGGAGGCGCGGCGCTTCTGGCACGAGTGCCGCCGGGTCTCGAACGCCCGGCTGAAGGCGGAGCTCGGCTGGCGGCCGACCTATCCCAGCTACCGCGAGGGGCTGGCGGCGATCGCCAGCTCGTCCACGGCCGCCGCCAGCCGCTGAAGGTCCTGCGGGCGCGACAGGCGGTGATCGCCGTCCTTGATGAGCGTGAACACCAGGTCGTCGCTCTCGATCGCCTCGGCCAAGGCGAGCGCGTGTCGCCAGGGAACGTCCGAATCCCGGCCGCCCTGCAGCACCCGGACCGGAACACCGATCGGGACGGGCCCGGGCAGGACGGACCAGCGTCGCCCGTCCTCCAGCAACGCGCGCGTGATAGGGTACGGCTCGCCGTACTCCGACGGCTGCACCCAGCGCCCGTCGGTCTCAAGCGCCCACCTCGCGTCCTGGTCGAAGGCCGGCTCCATGAGAGCCGAGGTGAAGTCAGCCGCCGGGGCGACCAGCACGAGCCCCGCCACCCGGCTGGGACGCGCCACCGCGGCCAGGCAGGC
>DASVVG010000249.1:0-6117 GCA_036386655.1 Caulobacteraceae bacterium
CGGCCGGGAGGTCGAGGCGACAGCCTCGGCCTCCCGGGCTTCCAGACGGCGGATGCAAAAAGGGCGTCCCGCGAGGGACGCCCTTCTTTCGTCTGGACGGTAGGCTGGCGGCTACTCCGCCTTGCGCGCCGCCTTCGGGGCTTCCGCGCGGACGAGAGGGGCGTCGCCGCCCTCCCCCACCAGCGTGAAGGCCGCCCAGTAATAGGGGTGCGAGGTCTCCGCCTGGTTGCGCAGCGTGGTCTGTGCGGTGGCCAGAGCCTCCGCCGTGCCGCCGCCGCCGCCGCGCACCCGGAACAGGGTCGACATCAGCTGCGAGGTCGCCTGCGAGTTCACGGCCCAGTGGCTGACGAGCAACCCGCGGCTGCCCGCGAAAGCGAAGCTCTGAGCCAGGCCGCCGAGCGCCTGCCCGGCGCCTTGCGGATCGTCGGCCGCGCCCGCGCCCGCAGTGTCGCAGGCCGACAGCACCACCAGGTCCGCGTCGAGGCTCAGGGCCGCGATCTCCCGCGCGTCCAGAGCGCCGTCGCCGCCCTCCGTCACGGAGGTGGAGAGCAGCGGATCCGGCCAGCAGGAGAAGCGGTTCGGCAGCATCCCGTGCGTCGCGAAGTACAGGATCTTGTAGCCCGCCAGATCCTGGCGCTGCTTCACCGCCACATCGGTGAACGCACCGCCCGAGACCACCGACGTCCCGGGCGCCGCACCGAGCGCCTGCGCAACTGCGTTGGCCTCTGCGGAGGTGTCGGGCAACGGCGCGAAGCCCAGCACCACCCGATCCTCCCGGACGCAGAGTTCAGGGTCACGCCCGTTCCCGCCGCCGATCGCCTGCCGCATGCGGACGATCTCGGCCGAGCCGGTGCCCGGACCCACCGAAGGCTGCGGATCGGCGAAGGCGAGGAGCGGGTTGGCGGCCTGCGAGGGCTTGGCCTTGCGCATCTGCAGGAAGGCGTTGGTGCCCGGCGAGAGGCGGATCGCCCGCTCGTTGCCCAGCCACTTCACCCCCGTGTAGTCGCCGATGTCGGCGGTGCGACGCCGCTCGATGTCCGCGTCCAGCGGTGCGGAGACGAGCGCCGCGAACGGCAGGCTGAACAACGGGCCCGCAGGCTCAATGACGACCCGTTTCGCGGAGCCCAGGGCGGGCTCCAGCGGCGCGACCAGGCGCTCGTAGACGGTACGGGCACGGGTCAGATTGTAAGGCGGCAAGCGCTGGCTCGTGGTCCCGCCGGCGTCGGTCACCGCGACGGTGCGCACCAGCCGCCTCAGCCCATCCACCAGGGCTCCGGCTTCGGATTCCGCGACGGGCAGCAGGTAGAGGTTCGCTCGCTCCCGCGTGGCGACCCAGGCATGCAGCCGCCCGCCCACGAAGATGTAGCGGACATAGGCCTCCTCCGGGGCCAGCGCCTGCTGGACCTGCTCCAGGGACACGGGATCGTTCAGGACCGCCTCGACACGGCTGCCGAACGCGCGGGCGCGCTCCTGCGCCGTCTCGTAGTCGGCGCGGCGGCTCCGTTCTTCGGCTTCCGCGAACGCCTTCTCATCCGCAGTGGCGTCGGAGTCGGCGCGGTTGACGGCCGCCAGACGGGCGCGTGCCCGCTTCAGCGCGGCATCGGTCTCCTGCAGCCGCCGGATCGCGGCGGCCTGCTCGTTGTCGCCGGCCGAGAACTGCGCAGCGACGCCCGCCATGGTGCGGGCGGTCGCGGTCTCCACGGCGAGCGAAGAAGCTCGCACGTACTCGGCGAGCTCCTTGGCGTCGCCCGACGCCGCGGCGGGAGCCAGAAGCGACAGGTAGTCGTCGACCTCGGAGCGCGGGATCGGCTCGCCGTCGACCTGCGCCGCGAGCACTTCGAACGACGCGCGGGACGAAGCCTTCGCAGCTGCGCGGTCGCCCCGCGCCATCTGGGCCCGTGCCTTCCCGCGCAGCAGCGCCGCTTCCAGGCGGGTGCCGGTCAGGGTGGTGGTCTTCAGGTAGTCGTGAGCCTCTTCGAAGAGAGCTTCCGAGCGGGCGGCGTCCCCGGCCTCGAGCGCGATCTGCGCCCGGTGGGCGGGCAACTGCGCCCGAAGCCACGGCGTCGCCTGGCGCGGTGCGCCATCGAGCGCGCGCAGGCTCGCCACGTCGGCCGCATCCGCTTCCTCGAAGCGTCCCAGGCCGGCCAGCGCCGCCGCCTGCAGGTGGTGGCCGTGCGCACGCAGGATCGCGGCGCGCTCGCCTTCCGTCATCGGGCGGCGGAGGATGGAGCCGAGATCGCCGCGGCCGCGGGTATCGTTGTAGCGCGCGGCGGCGAGCGGGCTGATCACCACGGCGCCGCTCGGGTCGACCGTCGCCGAAGCCGCGCTGGACGTGCCGCCGTCCTGGACGGCGGCCACCGCCGCCCGGCTGTGCGCCAGGCTGGCTTCGAACGCGGCCGTGCTCGCAGGTCCGCTCGCCCGCAACGCGCGTTGCCCTGCGGTGATCGCGCGGCCGAGCGCCACACGGGCCCGCAGGGTTCCGGTCCCGCCGAGCTCACTGACGCGCTTCTCGGCTTCGTCGAGCTGCCCGGTCGCCTCGTCGAGGCGTCCCTGGTTCGCGAGCACCACCGCGAGGCCGACTTTCGCCGCCACCGTCCGCTCCGCGCCAGCGACGTCGAGCTCCGCGCTGGACAGATCGCGGTAGAAACCCTCGGCCCCGGGGAACCACCAGCGCGTGGTCCGCTGGTACGCCTCGGTCTCCAGAGCTTCGGCCTCGTTGCGGCTGCGGATGCTCTTGAGCGTCCTGACGTCGGTGGCCGCCTGCTGCTGCGCGACCGGCGCGGGGGTGCTGGCGCAACCGGCCCCGGCGAGCGCCAGCACAGCGCTCCCGGCGAAGAGGAGTTTACCCGCTACTCTCACTTCTTCTCCTCCTCTTCGGCGTCCTCGTCTTCGTCTTCATCGTCGGGACGCGCGAACCAGAACAATTCGATACCAGGGTTGGTGACCGGCTCGTCCTCGATGGTGGCGAAGCGGTCGAGCAGGTTGCCGATGGACGAGATGGCGTCGATCGGGGGCAGGGTGGGATCGACCCGCACCGTCAGGCAGCCGCCGCCGGTGCCGATCTCGCAACCGTTGAAGCGGTACGTGCCCGGCGGGGCGTTGAACCGGACCGAGGCGGACGCCCCGGCGCCCTCGTCGCGGACCAGCGTCGCCGCCCCGGGGCCGTCCACCAGCGTGACCCCCGCGTGCAGGCCGTTGAGATCCGACGCCAGTTGGCCGAACAGGCTCAGCCGCGTCGGTACGGTCCC
Source organism: Caulobacteraceae bacterium (assembly GCA_036386655.1). Taxonomy (GTDB): domain Bacteria; phylum Pseudomonadota; class Alphaproteobacteria; order Caulobacterales; family Caulobacteraceae; genus JAHWJX01. Next base: position 3,249 of record DASVVG010000249.1, read on the forward strand.
GCCGTCGGTCAGGGTGTCGACCAAGAGCCGGCCGGCGACTAGGCCGCGTCCGTCGGTGGAGCCGGGCACCGCGGTGTCGAGGTTCCGCTGCAGGATCTCGTCCGATGCGCGGATGGCCAGGGTGTCGGCGACGATCTGGTGATCGAGATTGCCGCTGTAGGCGAAGAGCCGCGCGGGGTCGTCTCCGTCAGGTCCGCCGGTCGCCTCCTCGAAGCCGCCGACGCTCAGCAGCGCCGTATCCTCCGACGGGAAGATCAACACCCGGTTGGCGGCCAGCGAGACGAGGCCGAGCCATGCGTCGCCCGCGCCCAAGGTGTCGCCGTCCGTGTTCGCCGGACCGCCGATGACCCCCGTCAGGCGGATCGTTCCAGGCGTCCAGCCGGTGCTCAGATTCCAGCTGCGCGTGCCCACCTCGAACACCGGGGCATCGCCGCCGATGCCGGGGGTCGGGGTCGAATACTGCGTCGCCGCGGCGCCGGCGACGAACACCGAGTTCGCGTTGCCGAGGATCGTGCCGCTGATGGTGATGTCGCCGGTCGTGTAGACGCGCATCGCCGCCATCTGGCCGGAGAGCGTCACGTTGCCCACCGTGATCGGCGCGGAGCCGCCCGTCGGCAGACCGCCGAAGACGTTCACCGAATCCGCCGTGATCCCGTTGATCTCGGCGCTGCTCAGGTTGAACAGCGTGCCCGCGTCGGCCGCGCTGCCGCCGACCTGCACGTTCGCAGCCCGCGAGTAGAGGATCACGTCCTCGGCCACGTTCACCGTGCCCGCGAACTGCACGTCACGCACGATGGCGAAGAGGTTGCCGGCGCTGGAGTTCGTCGCCCCGTTGAAGCCGGCGACCGCGCCAGTGTCGACGAGGATGTCCCGCTGGGCCGAGACGCCGTTCAGCGTCACGTTCCCGCCGGCCTTCACGCTCACGTCCGCCCCGCCGGTGTGCAGGAAGGCCAGGTCGCCCTGCCCGCGGATGGGATCGGCCGCGGCGATCGCGTCGGCGGTCTCCTCTGCGGTCCCTGCGCTTCCGGTGTTGGACGCGGTGAGCGTGCCCGAGGCGGTGAGGCTGTCGCGAGCCCGGAGGATGACGTCGTCGCCGGCCGAAGCCGACGCCACGGTCAGCGAGCCACGGCCGGCGCGCACGCCGATGTCGCGTCCCGCCGACAGAGCGCCGGTGGTGACCGCGCCGTCGACCGTCGTGGAACCGTCGACCAACGCGTCCCGCTCGGCCGTCACCGCCGCCAGCGTGACTGCCCCGCCCGCCTGATAGCGGGCGTCGGAGCCGAACGGCGCGGTGCCGGGCCGCCCTTCGGCGGTCGTCGCGCCTGCGATATTGATGGTCGTGCCGGCTCTCACATCCACGTCGTGGCCGGTGAGGTCGCCGGTCACGCCGGCGATCGTGATCGCACCGGATTCTCCCGAGGCGACCAGCCGATTGGCCGCGCCCGTCGCGTCTTCGGCCGCCGCGCTGGGCGCGGTCCCGGAGCGGAGCTCTCCGGCGACCGTCACGGAGCCGCCGAGGGCGCGGAGGGCGACGTCGTCGCCGGCGGACGCGGAGGCGGCGCTAAGCGCCCCCGTGCGGGCCCGCACCGCGACGTCCCGCGTCCCGACCAGCGCGCCCGTGCTCGCCGTCGTACCGTCTGCGAATACGTCGCGTCCGGCAGTCACCGCCGCCACCTGGACCGCCCCGGCGGCCTGGAAGCGGGCGTCGCCCGCCGCCGTCGTCGCCCCGCCCACGGTGATCCCGCCGCCCGTGTTGCGCACGTCGACGTGCGCGCCGTCGGTGATCGAGAAAGCGCCGTTCAGGACAGTCTGGTTCTGGGCGAACATTCCGTCCGCGGCCTGTTCCGTCGTGGCGCCGGCGAAGCCGCCGGTGGTCAGCGCTCCGCTCACGGCGATGGCGTCACGCGCACGCAGCACGAGGTCGTCGCCTGCGGAACCCGAAGTGAGGTTCAACGCACCGCGATTTGCGCGCAGGCCGACGTCACGACCGGCGCTCACCGCACCGATCGCGACTGCGCCATCGGCAGAGGTGGACCCGTCGACCAGCACATCCCGCTCAGCAGTGACCGCTGCGAGCGTCACGGCGCCTCCGGCGACGAACCGCGCGTCCGATCCGACGGGGGCCGTACCGGGACGCCCTTCGGCTGTGGTGGCGGCGCCCACGTTGATCGTGGTCCCCGCCCGCACGTCCACGTCGGAGCCGGTCAGATCAAAGGTGACGCCCGCGATGGTCGTCGGGCCCGATTCGCCGACCGCGAGCAGCGCGTCGGCCACACCGAGCGCGTCTGATACGGGGGCGGTCCCGGAAACGAGGACCCCGGTCACCGTGACGGCGCCCGCGGGGGCGAGGATCGCCACATCGTCGCCGGCCGACGCAGAGGCGATCGCGGCCGCCCCGCTGCGCGCACGCAATGCGATGTCGCGGGAAGCGGTCAGCGCTCCAGTCGTCGAGGCCGTCGCGTCCACCAGCACGTCACGGCCTGCGGTCACTGCGGCGACCGTCGCCGTTCCGCCCGCCTGGAAGCGTGCGTCACGGCCAGCTTGGGTTGAGCCTGTGGCCGAGACGGCGCCGTTCGTGGTCTTCACATCGACGTTGGAGCCCGCGAGGTCGAACGTGTTGACAGGCGAGTTCAGCACGGTCGGATTGGCCGCGAACAGCAGCTCCCCGGCCTGGTCTGCCCCGGCGCCGTCCGGACCGCCGGAGGCGGTCAGAGCACCCGTGACGCTGACGTCGGTCAGCGCCCGCAGCACCACGTCGTCGCCCGCCGCCACCGATCCGGTGCTCACCGAGCCCGTCGTCGAGCGCACGCCCACGTCGCGGTCCGCCGCCAGCGAGCCCGTCGTCACGTCCGCAGCCGTCGTCGTCGAG
>DASVVG010000250.1:0-2671 GCA_036386655.1 Caulobacteraceae bacterium
CGGTCCCCGAACCGGGTGCGCCTGCAGGACCGACGATGGCGGACGACGTCGAAAACACCCTCCGGGGACCCAGCGCCTACACGCTGGCCCAGGCGGCCCTGAAGCTCATGCAGGAGGCCAAGGTCTGGCCGACCCCGCTGAACTTCGAGCTGTGGGTGCACTACGCCGCCCAGCCGGAAGGCGCCCTCGGCCAGGAAATCCAGCGGATCCTGAAGACCGGCCCGGTCACCGAGGACGTCAGCGAGCAACTCGCGCTCGAGTACCTGCCGCGCAACAAGCTCAACGAGCAGATCCGCGACGCCGGCGACCAGCTGACCAGGGAGCTGCTGGCGGTGACCAAGGTCATCGAGACCGCCCGTCACGACCACGTCGCCTACGGCAAGACCCTCGCCGGGGCGAGCGAGGACCTGAGTTCGCCCAAGACGGACGCCCCCGCGCTCAAGAGGCTGGTCGACACGCTGACGGACGCCACCCGCAAGGTGGAGCGCGCCAGCAAGACGCTGGAGGACCGGCTGCACGAGTCGACGTCGGAAGTGACCCGCCTGAAGGGTCACCTCGAGCAGGCGCGGCGCGACGCGATGACCGACGCGCTGACCAATCTCGCCAACCGCAAGTCCTTCGACGAGCAGCTCCAGAGCGCCGTCGCCGACGCCGGCCAGGGCCGCGGCTTCACCCTCGCCCTGATCGACATCGATCACTTCAAGTCGTTCAACGACACCTGGGGTCACCAGACGGGCGACCAGGTCCTGCGCTACGTCGCCGCCGTGATCGGCCGGATGGCCGAGCGGCCCCGCTTCGCCGCTCGCTACGGCGGGGAGGAGTTCGCCGTACTGTTCCCCGGCGAGGACGCCGCCGCCGTCGCCGCCGCGCTGGACGAAGTCCGGCAGGAGATCGGCTCGCGCGCCCTCAAGCGGCGCTCCACCAACGAGGATCTGGGCGCGGTGACCATCTCGAGCGGCCTGGCCCAGTTCCGCCCCGGCGAAACCGGCGCCTCGATCACCGACCGGGCCGACGCGGCGCTCTATGCGTCGAAGCACGCCGGCCGCAACTGCGTCACCAACGCCGAAGCCGTTCCCGCCGCCGCTTGACATCGCGGGCGCTGGCGCGCTGCGGCCCCGGCGGCCTAAAGCTGGCCGCATGACCTACAGCAAGATCCGGCTCGAAGCGGACGGCCCCGTGGCGGTCGTCACACTCGCGGACCCCGCCACGCTGAACGCCGCCAGCCTGGCGATGGTGGACGAGCTCGTCGACGCGCTGGAGCGGGTGGCGGCCGATGGTTCCGATTTTCGCGCAGTCGTGCTGACCGGAGAGGGACGCGGCTTCTGCTCCGGGGCGAACCTCACGGACGCGGCGCGCGCAGCTCCGCCCGGGCAGCCGCCGGACGCAAGCCTCGCGCTCGTCAGCCACTACAATCCGCTGGTGAGCCGCCTGCGCGACCTGCCGGTGCCGCTAGTCACCGCGGTGAACGGCGGCGCGGCGGGGGTGGGCTGCTCTCTGGCCCTGCTCGGCGACCTCGTCGTCGCGTCGGAGGAGGCCTACTTCCTCCAGGCCTTCCGCCACATCGGGCTGGTGCCCGACGGCGGATCCACGTGGCTGCTGCCGCGCGCAGTCGGCAAGGCGCGGGCGATGGAGATGGCGCTGCTGGGCGACCGGCTGCCCGCCCGCACCGCGCTAGAGTGGGGCCTGGTCAACCGGGTGACGACGGCCGCCGGGCTGATGGACGAGGCGCTGGGGCTGGCGCGGCGGCTGGCGGAGGGGCCGAACTCCCTCGGGATCACCCGCCGCCTCATCTGGTCCAGCCTGGACGCCGGGTGGGAAGAGCAGCTCGACGCGGAGCGCGCCGGGCAGCAGGCGGCCTCGCGCACGCAGGACTTCCTCGAGGGTATCGCCTCGTTCCTGAAGAAGCGCCCGCCCGCCTTTACGGGGCGGTGAGAAGCGCCTCCAGCCGCTCGTCCGCTGCGTCGACGGGGATGGAGTCCATCGAGGCGCTTCCGTAGTCCTCCGCCACCAGCATCTCAAGACGCCGCGCGGCGGGCCGGAACTTCGCAACCTTGCGTCGATGCTGCTGCAGGCTGAGCAGCGGCGCGCCGCCCGCGGCGAGCATGTGCCCCGGGCCAGCGTCGTTCGCCACGGCGCCCGTGAGGCGGCCTGCGAGCGCGATGGCGAGCAGCGGTCCCCGGACGTTAGGGAAGTCATCCGTGCGACCGAGTTCGGGCATCAGCGCTTCGGGAACGGCTGCCCGGATACGATCGGCCCAGCCGGCCTCCTGCGGCCCGAGCAGGAACACGGGGGTGCGTCCCCTCCCTGGCTGCCGAGCCGCCAGCTCCAGATACCGCTCCAACGGCCACCGCCGGCTCTCGCCCCCGGCTCCCGGGGCAAAGCCCACGTAGCGACGCCCCTCTGGCAGCAGCGCGTTCGCCGCCGCGGCTGCGCGAGGGTCGCGCAACTCGATGGGGCGAGGCGGGCATGGGCGTCCCGCCGCCGCGCCGACCAAGCCGCAGAGGCGATCCACCAGATGGTCTGGGAGCTCGCCCACTGGCCTCTGCGAGAGCCGCCCTCCGGCCGCGCCTGAGACGAACACCTGAGCGGCGGCGCGGCGAGCCACCAGGCTCCGTCGCACGTTCATCTGGGTGTCGATCACCACGTCGAAGCGGCGGCCGCCGAACGGACG
>DASVVG010000251.1:0-2086 GCA_036386655.1 Caulobacteraceae bacterium
CACCCCGGATCCCGGTAAGAGCCACTTCAGTTATGGAAACCACGCCGCATGGTGCGCGGACGAAACTGATAAGCGACTGTTTTTGCAGGCTCCTTTCAGCCCAGCGATGGGACTGCCGCGAGACTGGACTTCCTACCCCCAGTCAAGTGACTTTTGTGCCGTGCGCTTCCCGACGTATCGAGCATAGCGCCGTGCTCGCGCTGTCCAGGACGCTGCGCGCCGGCGCGGAGCGCCGGGGCCGCGATGCGGCCTCCTGGACAGCGCTTGCGCGCGGCGCTGCGCGGCAGGCCGGTCGGGACGAAGGGATGGCCGCTGTAGTCGAACCAAGGGATAGCCGCGGTCTATGCCGCCTTCGCCACGCCATGATCGGGTTCGAACAGCACCTGCCGCCGCAACATGGCGCAGGCAACCCCCAGCAGTCGGTCGGCCACGCCGCGCAGGGCGCGGCCATAGGAGCATCCGCGTTGCCGCAAGGCCTCGTAGCGGCCGCGGCTCTTGGGGTCGTGCAGGATGGCCACGCGGGCCCAATGGAACACGGCCTGGCGCAGCCGGACCTGGGCGGCGTAGCGCATGACGACGATGCGGGTCTTGCCGCTGCGCTTGGTCACCGGCGCCACGCCCGAGAGGGTCCGCAGGGCAGCGTAGTCGCGGCGTGCGAGCGGGTCGCCCGCTTCTGTGAGCAGGGTGGCGAGTACGACCGTGCCGACCCCCGGCAACGAGCGGAGGATGTCCGCATCGCACGGACTGCCTGTCGTCGCGGCGGCATCCTGGCTCAGCCCGGCGCAGAGTTCGCCGAGTTTTCGCTCGGCCTGGCGGAACTCGGCGTTGGCCAGGCGCAGCCGGGCCACCAAGGAGCGCAGGTGCAAGACGGCGGCCTCGGTGACGCCCGCGGCCACCGTGATGGCAGCCTGCCGCAGGACCTCCAGCACGCTCGCGGCATCGAGCCGCCGGATACGGTGCCGCCGGAGCAGCTCGGCGATGGTCGCCTCGCGCAGGCGCGCCGCCTCGGCCGGGGTCGGCGCGATGCTCCAGAGCTCCAGGATCCACTCGGCGGTGAGGTCATCAGCAAGCGCGAGCAGGTGCGGGTAGTAGCGCCAGAGCTGCTGGCGGATGCGGCTGGCCAGGCGCACGCGCTCTTGCTGCAGTTCCTCGGCCAGGCGCGACCACTCGCGCAACTCGATCACGCCCGGGTCGCCGACCTGCAGGGGACGGAACAGGTGCGGGTCGGTGCGCAGCCCGGCGGCCGCGACCCGGGCGTCGCGCCGGTCGTCCTTGGCGCCGGCCACGCTGAAGCGGTCGCGCAGGCGGTCGAGCTGCTTCGGGTTGATGGCATGCACGGCGAAGCCGCGGTCCAACAGCACATCCACCACCGGCCCGTGCGGCACCTCGATCGCCACCGCCACGGCGCCGGCATCGCCCGCGATCGACACCAACCAGTCGCAGAGCGCGGCGAGGCCCGCAGCGTCGTGCCGGAACGCCCGCTCGCCCACAACCGCGCCAGCGTCGTCGAGCAGGCAGACCTGGTGCTTCTCCGAACCCCAGTCGACGCCGGCGAACCAGCGCCTCATCTCGCTCGTCATGGTCCTTGTCCTCCCGTATCACACGAGCCGCCACGACGGCCTGCCGATCCCTGTACCGGCGCTCGATGGCGCGACTTCCCACTGGGCATCCGCCGTGGCCAATCCGTCGGGGCACATGTCCCATCTTGGTGCTCGAAGCACGGGGTGGACGGTGGTCGCTCCCGACGGACCGGCCCGCCTGGTCAGCTTACGACTTGGCCGACCAGACGTCCCTGGAGGGTACAGGGTGGACGGCCCCCAACGGCATCGATTTGCCAAGGTGCGGTCGTCAGGATCCGCATCAAGGGAGCTGCCAGCGATGAGCATCAGCATGATCGGCATCGACGCAGCCAAGTCCGTGTTCCAGCTCCACGGCATCGACGCGAGCGGAAAGGTGCAGCTCAAGCGCAAGCTGCGGCGCGACGAGCTGGTCGCCTTCTTCGAGCGACAGCCGCGCTGCACCGTGGCCATGGAGGCCTGCGGTTCGGCCCATCACTGGGCTCGCGTGCTGGGCGGGCTCGGCCACG
>DASVVG010000252.1:0-36077 GCA_036386655.1 Caulobacteraceae bacterium
CCGCCTGCTGGCGCGCGACCAGCTGCTGACCGTTCAGAGCCTGCTCGGGCATCTGACCGAGATCGCGGGGGCCGCCAGCCGCGCCGGCGACCTGCCGCTCGGCGTACGCGAGCTCTGCCGTCAGATCAGCGACGAGACCAAGTTCCGGTCGCAGACGCTCGGCGCCGTGGTCGAGCGAACGATCCCGCAGCCGCCGAACGCCTAACGGACGCCGCCGCCCTCAGGGGCGCCGACGATGTCCTGGTGCGGTCGCAGGCCGTGCTCGAGCAGCCGCGCCCACACCGCCTCCGCCTCCTCCGCGAAGCTGAACAGCTCGAGGTCGCCCGCGGCGATCATCCCGTGCTCGACCAGCGCCTCGAAGTTCACCACCGAGCGCCAGTAACCCTCGTCGAAGAGCACGATCGGGATTGGCGGGGCCTTGCCCGACTGCCGCAGGGTCAGGATCTCGAACAGCTCGTCCAGGGTCCCGAACCCGCCGGGGAACACCACCAGCGCGTTGGCCCGCATCGCCAGGTGCATCTTGCGCATCGCGAAGTAGTGGAAGCGGAAGGTCAGCTCCGGCGTGGAGTAGGGATTCGGGAACTGCTCGTGCGGCAGCGTGATGTTGAACCCGATGGTCGGGGCCCCCGCCTCGAGGGCCCCCCGGTTGGCCGCCTCCATGATCCCCGGTCCGCCGCCGGTGGCGATGACGTTGTCCCGGGGATGCCCCGGGGTCGACATGATGGCCCCGCCGCGCTCGGAGGCGATCCGGCCGAATTCGCGGGCGCCTTCGTACCAGGGAGTCCCGGGCTTCACCCGCGCAGAGCCGAACACCACGATGGTGGAGCGCACGCCCCAGGTGTTCAGGGCCTCCTCGACCTTGCTGAACTCGAGCAGGAAGCGCACGCCGCGCATGGTGTCGCCCATCAGGAAGTCCGGGTCCTGCGCCGCCAGCCGGTAGGAGGGCGACGCCACCTGGGCGGCGTTGGCGCGGGCGATCTCGTCTTCGTCCATGGGGGCTCCGGCAGTCGAACGGCTGCGGGGACTACGCCAGCCTCCGCGCCTTGGGAACCCGCCCGCGGTTAACGCGCCGCCCGGGAGGGGCGCTGGACCGCCACGCCGAAAGGCACGGCCCGTGCATGGGCCCACTTGCGCGAACGCCCGGGGGAGCCGAGCTTCGCGGCGAGCGGGTCCCGCGCGGACCTCGTCGGGGGCGCTGGAGTATGACCGAGCAGGTCGAGAAGAAGTCCGAATACGCGCTGATCACCGGCGCATCGAGCGGCCTGGGCGAGATCTTCGCCCGCGAACTGGCCGCCCACGGCTGGCCCCTGATCCTGGTGGCTCGCCGGGCGGCGCGCCTGCGCGCGCTCGCCGAGGCGCTGGAGAACGCCTACGGCGTCCACGTCCACACGGTCCCGGCCGACCTCACCGTCGACGGCGGCGTCGACCTGGTCATGGACGAGGTGGCCAAGATCGGCGCCCACGTCGGCACCCTGGTGAACAACGCCGGCGCCGCCCTGCACGGCCGGTTCGCAGAGATGTCCCTCCCGGACCAGATGCAGATGATGCGGCTCAACATGGAGCCGACGGTCGAGCTGACCTACCGCCTCCTGCCCGCGATGCGCGCGGTGGGTCACGGCGGGATCCTGAACGTGGCCTCCATGGCGGCCTTCCAGGCCGGCCCCATGATGACGGTCTACTACGCCACCAAGGCGTTCGTGCTGTCCTTCTCCGAGGGCCTGCACGAGGAGGTCCGGAAGGACGGGATCCACGTCACCTGCCTCTGCCCGGGACCGACCGAAACCGAGCTGGTCGACCTCGCGGGTATCCGCGAGTCACGCCTGGTGAAGTACATGGGCCGCCGGCCGGAGCCGGTGGTCTGGGCCGGTCTCAGGGCGCTGGAGCGGAACAAGGCCGTGGTCATCCCCGGCGCGCTCAACCACTTCATCATCACCTCGCTGCGCTTCGCCCCTCCGGGCCTGCCGCGCAACGTCGCCAAGTTCCTCCACGCCTGACGCCGAAGACGCGGGCATGAAAAAGCCCGGGCGCGGCGACCGCGCCCGGGCTCCCCGTCCCTTCGTCTCGTGCGCGCTTACTTGCGGGCGGCCTGCTGCAGCGGGCTGCGCCGCTCGACCGCGACCAGATCGCTGACCAGCTTGGCGTGCTGGGTCTCGATTTCCTGGACCATCATCTGGGCCTGGTCGAAGATCGCGTAGGACAGCTGCAGGCGCTTCTGGAAGCCCTTCGGCGTCAGGTCCTTCTTGTTGGCTTCGAGCTGGGTGACGGCGTCGATCAGCGTCTGCGACGCCGGCATCGGAGCCGGGGCGAGGGGGGCGCGGTCAACGACGCGCAGCGGGGCGGCTTCACGGGCTTGCAGTTCGCTCATAACGGGTCCTCGGGCTGTCTCGAATTCCCCCAGAGCAGGAACCGTGCCGGTAACCACGTGCTTGAACGGATCGTTGACGCTCGGTACCGAGCAGCATGAGCGAAACCCCGCCCGACCGTCTCTCCGCCGACCCCGACAGCCCCTTCTACGACGAGGAGGCGATGACGCGCGGCGTGGGGATCCGCTTCAAGGGCGAGGAGAAGACCAACGTCGAGGAATACTGCGTCAGCGAGGGCTGGGTGCGCCTCGCCGTCGGCAAGAAGGTCGACCGTCGCGGTCAGCCGCTGACGGTCAAGCTGCAGGGCCCGGTCGAGCCCTACTTCCGGGACGAGGCCTGAAGCGACGCGGGGGCCCGAAGGCCCCCGCTCAGAAGCCTTACTGCGCCGGGGGCACCGCGCGCTCGGCCGCTTCGGAGACGTTCTCCGCCGCGTTCGAGGCCGACTCCGACACGCTGGCCGCCGCATCGGTGACCGCGTCGGTCTGCAGGGCCTCCTGCCGGTTCGCGTTCATCAGGAAGTAGGCGACGATCGCCACCAGCGCGATCAGGGCGACGATCGCCAGGATGGTGCCGGCCCCGCCGCCGCCACGCCGCTCGACCACCGTGGTCCCGCCCGTGTCCTGCCGCTCGACCGTCCGCTCGGCGGTCACGCCGTCGTTCCGCTCCGTCACGCGTTCCGTCGCCATCTCATGTCTCCGTCTTACCTGCTGCTGAAACAGCGAAGCTCGACGGTCGTTCCATCAAATGAGGGGCTTTCAACCAGCGGGCTAGTCGCGGACGGCCGCCGTTCCCGCCGGACGGAGAGCGCGCGGCTCCCGGTCCCCCTCCGTCTTCTCCCGGAAGAGGCGGCGGAACTCGTCGCGCCGCTCGTGGATCGAGGCGATCACCGGGCCCATGGGGATGCCGATGTCCACCAGCGCGTTCTCGGCGAGCTGCAGGCTGGCCTCGATGGTCTCCGGCACCGCGTCGGTGACGCCGAGTTCGTAGAGCCGGGCGGCGTGCTTGTGGTCCCGGGCCCGGGCGACGATCGTCAGGTCCGGGCGCAGGGCGCGGGCGCAGGTCACCACGTCTTCCACCTTCTTGGCGGCGTCCATCGTGACCACGAGCGCCGGCGCCGTCTCCACGCCGCAGCGCTTCAGGAACTCCGCCCGGCCAGCGTCGCCGAACCAGATCGGCACGCCCTCGGCGCGGGCCTGCTCGACCACCTTGGCGTCATTGTCCACGGCCACCCAGGCCACCTCGTGCCGGCTGAGCATGTCCGAAACCAGCCGGCCGACGCGGCCGAACCCCGCGATCAGCACCAGTGGCCTGTCCGGGTCTTCCGGCCCCGGCGTATTCTGCACCTGGGCGACGTCGTTGGACTCCTCGCGCCGGTTGATGCGCGCGCCGAGCATCGTCAGGAGCGGGATGGCGAACATCGACAGGGTGGCGGAGACGAGCACCGCCGATCCGGCCGTGCGGTCCACCAGCCCGTCGGCCAGCGCGGCGCTCAGGATCACGAAGGCGAACTCGCCCGCCGGTCCGAGCACCAGGGCGGTTTCGAGCGCCGGCCTGGTGGCGACGCCGAACGCGCGGGCGAGCCCGAAGATGACGCCGATCTTGATGGCGACCAGAGCGACTCCGATGCCGAGGATCGCGCCCGGGCGCTCGACCACCTGCGAAAGGTCGAGCTGCAGGCCGACGGAGACGAAGAACAGGCCCAGCAGCAGGCCTTTGAACGGCTCGATCACCGTCTCGACCTCCCGGCGGTACTCGGTCTCCGCCAGCAGAAGCCCGGCGATGAAGGCGCCGATGGCCATCGAGAGCCCCGCCGCCGCGGAGACCAGCCCGGAGAGGATGATGACCAGCAGGCAGGCCGCCATGAAGAGCTCCTGGCTCTTCGTCCGCGCCACCGAGCGCATCATGCGGCGGAACACGAGCCGGCCCACGGCCACCAAGAGGAGGACGCCGGCCAGCGCGGGCGCGAGCGTCATCACGAGGTCGCGCCCGATATTCCCCTCGCCTCCACCGGCGAGCACCATCACGGTGAACAGCAGCGGCGCCACCGCGATGTCCTGCGCCAGCAGCACCGAGAAGCTGGCTCGGCCCGCCGGGGTCTGCAGCCGCCGTCGCTCCGCGAGCACCTGCGTCACGATCGCGGTGGAGGAGAGGCTGAGCGCGGCTCCGATCGCCGCGGCCGCTCCCAGCGGCCGCCCGAGCAGCATCACCGCCGCGCCGAGGACGATCGCGCACACCGCCACCTGCAGAAGCCCGAGGCCGAACACCAGCCGCCGCATGCTCCGGAGCCGCTCCCACGAGAGCTCCAGCCCGATCATGAACAGCAGGAAGACGACCCCGAACTCGCCGAGCACCCGGAACTGCTCGGCCTCGGAGATCGTGAACGAGGCCAGCCACGGCGCCTCGTCGGCCAGGCTGCCCAGCCCGTAGGGGCCCAGCGCGGCCCCGGCGGTCAGGAAGCCCAGCACGGGGCTGATCCTGAACCTCTGGAACAGCGGCACCAGGATCGCGGCGGTGGCCAGGAACAGCAGGACGTTCTTGTACTCGGTGGTGTCGACGGCAGGTTCCAAGCGGCTTCCTTCTGCGAGGTCCCTCATTGTAGAGCGGGGTGCGGCGTTTATTCGCCTCAGCGGCGGCCGATCGAATAATTATCTGGCGCATTCGCGGCCCGCCGCGAACGACACCTACACGCAAGAGGCGCTTCACGCCTCGAAGGAAAACGCCTGATGAAGCGACTTTGGCTGGCCGCCGTGGCGGCGTCCGCTCTGACCACCGCAGCGAACGCTCAGGAGCACGAGGTCTGCCTCGACCAGACCTGCAGCACGGTCTCCATCCTGGACCTCGATTCCGACTCCGCGGCGGCCGAGACGGTAGACACTGCCACGCCTAAGTTCGGGACGTGGGGCGTCGACGTCGCCGCGATGGATCGGGCCGCCGATCCCGGCGACAGCTTCAACCGGTTCGCGAACGGCAAGGGCCTCGACACCCTCGTCATCCCGGCCGACCGAACCAGCTGGGGGTCCTTCGCCGCGCTGCGCGAGCTGTCGGACAACCGCATCCGCGCGCTGATCGACGAACTCGCGGCGAAGCCGAACGCGACCGGCGACGAAGCGAAGATTGCCGACTTCTACCGCAGCTTCATGGATGCCGAACGGGTCGAGCGCCTCGACGCCGCCCCGCTCGCGGCCGACCTCCGCGCGATCCGCGAGGCCGACACACGTTCGGAGCTGGCGCAGCTGATGGGACGCTCCCTCGGCGGCTTCGGCCGCTCGTTCTTCAGTGCGTTCGTCAACGAAGACTCCAAGCGCCCGAACATAAACGTTGTTTTCATGAGCCAGTCCGGCCTGGGCCTGCCGGACCGCGACTACTACCTGGTCGACCGGTTCAAGACGCAGCGCGCCGCCTACCAGGACTACGTCCAGCGCATGCTGACCATGGCGGCCTGGCCGGACGCGAAGGCTCGCGCGGCGGACATCCTGGCGCTCGAGACGCGCATCGCCGAGGCGAGCTGGACGCGGGCGGAGAGCCGCGACCGCGACAAGACCTACAACCCCGTCACCGTCGCCGAGCTGCAGCGCCTCGCCCCCGCCTTCGCGTGGCGGCCATTCCTGCAGGCCGCGAACCTGCAGGGCGGCGACCGCATCATCCTCAGCCAGAGCACCGCCTTCCCGAAGCTCGCGGCGATCTTCGCCGACACGCCCGTCGAGACGCTGCAGGCGTGGCAGGCCTTCCACACGGTGGATTCGGCCGCGCCCTACCTGTCGAACCGGTTCGTCAACGCGAACTGGGAGTTCCGCCAGAAGACCCTGTCCGGCCAGCCGGAGCAGCGCTCGCGCGTAAAGCGGGCGGTCACCGCGACGGACGCGGCGCTCGGCGACCCGCTGGGCCGGCTCTACACCGCCCGCTACTTCCCGCCTGAGTCCAAGGCGAAGATGGAGGCGCTGGTCGCCGACCTGAAGGCGGCGCTGAAGGTCCGCATCGACGGCCTCGCCTGGATGAGCCCGGAGACCAAGGTCCAGGCCCAGGACAAGCTCGCCAAGTTCAACGTCAACATCGGCTACTCGCCGCTCGTGCGGGACTACGCCGACCTGCAGGTGGACCCGACCGACCTCTACGGGAACATCAAGCGCAGCCAGGCGCACGAGTGGGTCTGGAACAGCGGGCGGCTGCAACGGCCGGTGGACCCGAACGACTGGGGCCGCCCGCCGCAGACGGTGAACGCCTGGTACCGGGCCAACCACAACGACATCACCTTCCCCGCCGCGATCCTGCAGCCGCCGTTCTTCGATCCTGAGGCGGATCCGGCCGTGAACTACGGCGGCATCGGCGGCGTGATCGGGCACGAGATCAGCCACGGTTTCGACGACCAGGGCCGCAAGGTCGACGGGAACGGCGTGTTGCGCGACTGGTGGACGGCCGAGGACGCGGCCAAGTTCCAGGTGCAGGCCGACCGGCTGGGCGCCCAGTACGACACCTACACCCCGATCCCAGGAGACCCGGCCGTGAAGGTCAACGGCAAGCTGACCATGGGCGAGAACATCGGCGACCTCGGGGGCCTGCTGATGGCGCTGGACGCGTACCGGCTGTCGCTCGACGGCAAGCCGGCGCCCGTGATCGACGGCCTCACCGGCGACCAGCGGGTGTTCCTCGGCTGGGCGCAGGTCTGGCGCACCAAGGCGCGGGACGAGGCGCTGCGCCAGCAGGTGGTCACCGACCCCCACTCGCCGGCCCAGTTCCGGGTCGACGGCGTCGTCCGCAACATCGACGCCTGGTACGAGGCGTTCGGCGTCACGCCGGACGACGACCTCTACCTGCCGCCCGAGCGGCGCGTGCGCATCTGGTAGCCGGAAAACGAATGAACCCGCCGCAGGTACCTGCGGCGGGCCCACTGGCTCGATCCGAGCGGGCGTTCCCTCCCCGAAACGCCGGAGGCGCTGGCCGAAACCGCGCCTTCCTGACACGAAAAAGACGTTAATGCGGGCCGGGAGTCAACCGGACGAGGCTTCGCGCGTTAGGATTCCCCTCACCGCGGAGACCAGCTCTCCCCTCGGCACGGTGACCTGCCCGGGCCGGCCCTCCCGCCACTCGCGATTGTCCTGCACGCCCTGCGCGAGGGCGCGGCCGAGGTCGAGGTCCTTCACCGTCACTGTCCCGGCGGCCAGTTCGTCGTCCCCCATGATCACTGCGGCGGGGCTGAAGCGGCGATCGGCGTACTTCATCTGCGCCTTCAGGCCCGAGGACCCGAGGTAGACCTCTGCGGAAATCCCGGCGGCCCGGAGCTCTCCGGCGGCGGCGAAGTATTCGGTCATGGCCTGCTCGCCGAAGGCCAGCACGACCACCGGGCCACGCCCTTCTCCGCCCGGCTCGCGGCCGGCGGCCCGGAGCGCCGCGGCCAGCCGGCTCACGCCGAACGAGAAGCCGGTCGCGGGCACCGCCTGCCCCGTGAACCGGGCGATCAGGTCGTCGTAGCGACCGCCGCCGCCGACCGACCCGAAGCGGACCGCAGCGCCGCGCTCGTCCACCGTGTCGATCGTCAGCTCGGCCTCGAACACGGGGCCCGTGTAGTACTCGAGCCCCCGCACCACGGCGGGATCGAACACGGCCTGCCCCTCGGACACGCCGAGCCCCTTCAGGGCCTCGCCGATGCGCCGGAGCTCCTCGAGCCCTTCCACGCCCTCAGACGAGCCGCCCACCACGCCCGAGAGCCGGTCGAGCACCGTCGACCGGTCGCCGCCCCCCGCCTGGACGAAGGCGAGCACCGCGTCGATTCCATCGGTGGAGAGCTCCGCGCCAGGGGTAAAGGCGCCCGACTCGTCGCGGCGGCCCTGCCCGAGCAACAGGCGCACGCCCTCGATCCCAAGCCGGTCGAGCTTGTCCACGGCGCGGAGCACGCCGAGGCGCTGGCTCTCCTGGCTTACCCCGGCGGAGGCCAGGAGCCCGTTCAGGAGCTTGCGGTTGTTGATCTTCACCGCGTAGTCGCCTGGCCGCAGCCCGGCCGCCTGAAGGCCCGCGCCGGCCAGCGCGATGATCTCCGCATCCGCCTCCGGCCGGGCCGAGCCCACCGTGTCGGCGTCGCACTGGACGAACTCGCGGTAGCGGCCCGGCCCGGGCTTCTCGTTGCGCCACACCGTGCCGAAGGCGTAGCGCCGGAAGGGCTTGGGCAGCGTGTCCCAGTTCTGCGCCGCGAAGCGGGCCAGCGGCGCCGTCAGGTCGTACCGCAGCGCGACCCACTGCTCGTCATCATCGCGCAGGGCGAAAACGCCCTCGTTGGGCCGGTCCGTGTCGGGCAGGAACTTGCCGAGCGCGTCGACGTACTCGAACGCCGCCGTGTCCAGCGGCTCGAAGCCGAAGAGTTCGTACACGGTCGAGACCGCCTCCACGATGCGGCGGCCGGCCCGCACGTCGCGGGCGCGAAGGTCGATGAAGCCGCGCGGCGCGCGCGCTTCGGGGCGGGTGCTGATGTCGGTCATGATCTTGCGGGTGGGGTTTAGCGGGAACGGCGTTCGGAGTCGCGGGCTCAGCCGCCGCGATGTCGGGCTCCGAGGCGGTCGATGAGCGCCGCCGTCGACGCGTCGTGCGGGTTGGCGGCCGTGCCCTCCAGCTCCGGCAGGATCCGGCTAGCCAGCGCCTTCCCCAGCTCGACGCCCCACTGGTCGAAGCTGTTGATCCCCCAGATGACCCCCTCGACGAAGGTCTTGTGCTCATAGAGCGCGATGAGCGCCCCGAGCGTCTCCGGCGTCAGCCGATCCAGCAGGATCAGCGTCGACGGTCGGCCGCCGGGGAAGGCCCGCTGCGGCGCGAGCGTATCGATTTGATCGGAGGAGAGCCCCTTCGCCGCCAGCTCCTCCCGCACTTCCTCTTCGGAGCGCCCGACCATCAGCGCCTCGGCTTGAGCCAGCACGTTCGACAGCAGCTTGGCCTGCATGTCCGGCGGGCTCTCGTCGGACCGCGCCACGGCCACGAACTCCAGCGGCGTCACGTCCGTGCCCTGGTGCATCTGCTGGAAGTAGGCGTGCTGCACGTTCGTGCCCTCGCCCCCGAAGACGACGGGGCAGGTCGCCTCCGCTGCCGGCCGCCCCTCACGGCCGGCCCGCTTCCCGTTCGACTCCATCTCCAGCTGCTGCAGGAAGTCGGGCAGCCGCCGCAGCCGGTGGGCGTAGGGCACGACCGAGCGGGCGCGCCGGTCCAGGCCGTTCCGGTTGAACACCTGCGCCAAAGCCAGCAGCACCGGCGCGTTACGCTCGAGCGGCGCCTCGCGGAAGTGGGCGTCCATCGCCGCGCCGCCGGCGAGCAGCCGCTCGAACGCGTCCCACCCCAAGGCTATCGCCGTGGACAGCCCCACCGCGGACCACAGGGAGTACCGGCCGCCGACCCAGTCCCAGAACCCGAAGACCCGCTCGTCCGAGACCCCGAAGGCACTCGTGCGGTCGAGCGCAGTGGAGACCGCCGCCAGGTGTGCCCCGACGCCTTCCTCGCCCACGACGGCCCGCAGCCACGCGCGGGCCGCGGCCGCGTTGGCCATTGTTTCCTGCGTGGTGAACGTCTTGGAGACCACGACCACCAGCGTCTCGGCCGGGTTCAGGTCCGCGGTCGTCAGCGCGAACTCGGCGCCGTCCACGTTCGCCACGAACCGCAGCTCGATATCGGGACGCAGCGGCCGCAGCGCGTCCCACAGAAGCCGCGGCCCGAGGTCCGAGCCGCCGATGCCGATGTGCAGTACGGACCGGAACCGCCGTCCGGTCGCCCCAACAATGTCGCCGGAGCGAACCGCCTCCGCGAACCCGCGCATGCGCCCGCGCACCGCTTCCACCTCGCCGGACACCGGTTCGCCGCGGGCGCGGAACTGCGCGCCGTCGGCCGCGCGCAGGGCGGGATGCAGCACCGCCCGATCTTCTGAGGCGTTGATCGGCTCGCCGGCGAACAGCGCGTCCCGCGCGCCTTCCACTCCGGTGCTCCGCGCCAGCGCCAGCGCCGTTTCGAGCCCGGCCAAGCTCCAAGCCTGCTTGGAGAGGTCGAGGTGCAGCCCGGCCGCGTCCAGCGTCAGCGTCTCGAGCCGGGCCGGCTCCGCCGCGAACGACGCAGCAGGGCCGGTTTGGGCCGATGCCTCGGCCTCCCTGCGCAGCGCATCCCAAGCTTCCCTGCTGGCGCTCACTACCGTCTCCGCCGACCGCCGAATTCGCCCGGCGCGCGATTTGCACCGCCCCGGATCGGTACGTTTCGCCGATCCAGAAAGGGACGCCGCATGTCTTGTGGTCTGGCTCTAGCTCTCGCCCTCGTGGCCACGGACGCCCCTGCGGCGACCGTTCCGGTCACCCTGGCCGCCGCGGCCGCGCCTGCGAACCTCGTGCAGGAGCCGCTCTACGCCGAGATCGTCGCCCGGGCCAAGGGCCTGCACCTGCGCGTCAGCACGACCCGCGCCGTCAGCCCGTCCGAACTGCAGGCCTTGAAGGCCGAGGTCGACGCGCTCGCCGCGCTCGACATGCAGGGCCACTACGACCTCAAGGCGCGCAACGTGGACGGCGACCTGAAGTGCATCCTCAAGGGGATCGCCGAGGATCTGCCCAAGCGGCTGGAGGACCTGGCCAAAGCGTCGGACCCGGCCGCTCGGGAAACCGCGCTGAAGGAAATGGGCTACCTCCTGAACGACAACGTCGAGGTCGTCACTGCCCCGCCTGGTCCCGCTACGCCGCCGCCGGCCGCCTGACCGGCCTGCCACAGGCGTGGGACGACCACGCCCTCAATCAGTGGCTGGTCGCGTCCACCCGCTTCTGCGCCCGCATGAGGGCGCGGGCGATCAGGCGCTCCCAGCCCACGAGCGACACGAAGTGCGCGTAGATCTGCGATAGCGCGCCGGTCTTGTGGAACTGCTCGAGCTGCTCGCCCGTCAGCGCCGCCATCTTCGTCTCCGAGACGGCGTAGTACTCGGCGATGAGCTGCGGCTCGCCGGTGGTCCCGTCGGGGGCGCGCGGCGTGAAGGTCGCGCGCTTCACCTCGAACATGTCCGCGTCCTTCAGCATCTTGACGAACGCTTCGGTGCGCCGGCGCTCGGTCTCGAAGTTCTCGCAGAACTTGATCGCGTTCTTGGTGTACTCGGTCGGCTCGCCGTTCTCGAAGAACGGGGTCTCCGGGGATTCGGTGATCATCTCCGCGTCGCGGTCGATGCACACGATCATCCGGCTCTGCGACTCGTCGTTGGCGAACACGAACGGGTACCGCCGCATGTAGGCGGGCAGGTAGGCGTCGACGTC
Source organism: Caulobacteraceae bacterium (assembly GCA_036386655.1). Taxonomy (GTDB): domain Bacteria; phylum Pseudomonadota; class Alphaproteobacteria; order Caulobacterales; family Caulobacteraceae; genus JAHWJX01. Next base: position 11,609 of record DASVVG010000252.1, read on the forward strand.
GAACACCCCCTTCTCATCGGCGAACAGGTTCTCGCCCTGGTTCACGCCCATGACCGCGACGGGCATCCGCTGCTCGCCCACGAAGATGATCGGGTAGGACAGCGCCGCAGGCGCGAACTCCGTCACCACCAGCGGGATGACATGCGTCTGCGCCGCGAAGCGGAACGGGTTCTCCAGCTGCTTCAGGCCCAAGCCGCCGTGCATCTCGCGAGAGAGCGGTTCCGGCTTCGAATAGAAGAGCACGGAGCCGGTCAGCGCCGCGTCGCCCGAGATGTTGGTCTGTTCCATGGCCGTCCGAAGGTCGGGAAAAAGGTCGGCGAGGCTTGTAGTCGAGCAGACGCGCAGGGGCAAACCCGCGTCAGGTGGGCGCGGCGGGCCCCGCCTGCTGGTTGCGCAGCATCCCCGCCCGGATCAGCTCGGCCGCCTCTTCGGCGTCGGCCCAGCGGGTGATGCGGGTCTCCTTGCCCTTCTCCAGGTCCTTGTAGTGCTGGAAGAAGTGGGCGACCTGCTCGGTCAGGATCGTCGGCAGCTGCCGCCATGACGCCACGCCCAGGTAGAACGGGTGCAGCGCGTCCACGGGCACGGCCAGGATCTTCTCGTCCCCGCCCGCCTCGTCCTCCATCATCAGCGCCCCGATCGGCCGGCAGCGCACCACGGCGCCCGGGACCACAGCGGTCGGGCCCACCACCAGCACATCGCAGGGGTCACCGTCGTCCGCCAGCGTGTGCGGGATGAAGCCGTAGTTGCCCGGATAGAACATCGCCGTGTGCAGGAAGCGATCGACGAACAGCGCCCCGGAATCCTTGTCCATCTCGTACTTCACCGGCTCGCCGCCCTGCGGGATCTCGATGACGGCGTTGACGTCGTACGGAGGGTTCACCCCCGTCGGGATTTTGGTGATGTCCATCGGAAGGTCCGGGCGGGCGGAACGCTTCCTTAAGCGGCGTAAGCCACGTTCGTAAAGCTTCGCGCCCTCGAACCGAGCCGCCATGAACCCCGCGAAAGTCCTGCGGCCCCTGAGGCACGACGCGCTGCTCTCGCAGCTCGAGGCACACCGGCGGTTCCTCTCGGGGCACAGCGGAGGCCGCCGCGCCAACTTCAGCTACGTCGACCTCTCCCACGTCGGGTTCGAAGGCGTGGACCTGCGCGAGGCGGAGTTCACCGGCGCCCGCCTCTTCGCGGCCTGTCTCGCCGGCGCCAAGCTCGACAAGGCCGTCCTGTACGGGTGCGACCTGCGGAATGCCGACCTCCGGGGGGCTTCCCTGGTGGCCGTCGACATGAAGGGCGTCTGCCTGCGCGGCGCGAACCTCCGGGGCGCCGACCTCTCGCGCGCGGACCTGCGCGAAGGCCGCATCGCGCTCTACGACAAGGACGAGGGGCTGCGCATCCTGAAGCCCGACGCGCGTGACAACGAACTCGACTACGCGGTGGTCGAGGGCGCCAACTTCGATTCCGTGCGCATGATGCAGGAGGTGGACTCCCCCGCCGACTGCAGCGACGCCGACATGCGGGAGGTCGTGCTCGGGGGCGCGAAGCTCCACAACGCCCGCCTGGTTCGGGCGGACCTGAGCTCCGCGCACCTCTACAACGCCGATTTCTCTGGCGCCCTGATGTCGAAGGTCGTGCTCATGGGCGCCAACATCGACGACGCGCTCATCACGGGCGCCGATCTTACAGGAGCGGTTCGCGCTCCGCCGCCGTCCGTCTTCATCGACGACGACCCCTTGGGCGAGGTGGTCGAGGCCCACGAACTCTGGTGCGACACGGAAGGGCAGCACGGGGCCACCGCTGGAGACCTCAGCGAGGTGGACTTCCGGCCCCTCCGCACGCTGACACGCCGCCGGCTGACGGCACTGCAAGCGCCCAGCTCGATCTTCTACAACATGAACCTGCAGGGGGTGCAGCTGCAGGGCGCGGACCTCTCCGGCTGCGACTTTCGGCGCGCCGACCTGCGCGACGCCGACCTTCGGGGCGCGAAGCTGATCGGCGCCGAGTTCGGCGCTGCCGACCTCCGTCACGCCCGGATGGGTCCGCTGGAGATCCCGGGTGGGCGCTACGTCCGGGCGGACCTCACCCGCGCCAGCCTGCGCGGCGCCGATCTCAGAGGCGCTTCCGCCCGCCGCGCGCGCTTCCTCGAAGCGGACTTCACCGGCGCCCAGCTCGAAGGAGCCGACCTCAAGGGCGCCGAGCTGCCCTCCTAGAGACTTTCCGGCGGCGGTTTCAGGTCCGGTAGGCTGCGGCCCGCTTCTCCTGCTGGGCCCGGAACGCCTCGGCCATGTGCTCCGGCGAGAACATCGCCGCGTTCCAGGTGGCGACGTAATCGAGCGCGTCCGCGGTGGCGTGCTCCCGCGCGTAGTTGATCATCCGCTTGGATCCTGAAACGGCCAGCGGCGACTTACCCGCGATCTCCCGTGCGATCGCCGTCACCCCCTCGAGGAGGGCCTCCGGCGTGTCGTAGACCGCGTTCACCAGGCCCAGCTGCAGCGCGGCCTCGGCCCGCAGGCGACGCCCGGTGTAGGCCAGTTCCCGCACCTTTCCGTCCGGGATCAGCCGGCACAGGCGTGGGAAGGTGCCCACGTCGGCGACCATGCCGAGATTGATCTCCTGCACCTGGAAGAAGGCGTTCGCGCTCGCGTACCGCATGTCGCAAGCCGCGATCAGGTCGACCCCCGCCCCGACGCAGGCGCCCTGCACAGCCGCCAGCACTGGAAAGCGCGCCTGCTCGAGGCAGCTGAAGGTGTCCTGCAGCTGCAGGATCAGCCGGCGGAACGACTCCGCGGCGATCGCGGGATCCGGCCCGCGGGGCGAGGGCGCTTCGGGGCTCATGAACACCGACAGGTCCATGCCGGTGGAGAAGTGCCGCCCCTCGCCCGAGATCACCAGAGAACGGACGTCGCCCCTGGCGTCGAGCCGCCGGACTTCCTCAGGGAAGTCGCGCCAGAACGGCGCGTCCATGGCGTTCCCGGCGTCGGGGCGGTTCAGCTTCAGCTGGGCGACGCCCTCCGCGACCTCGACGAGCAGGCCGCTCATCGGCAGGCCGGACAGCGGCCGTGTGCTTCCAGCGTGACGCGCTCCACGACGTAGTCCCGAGCGCCAGCCGCCCGCTGCACGGCGGAGGCGACCTCCGGCTCGAACTCTTCCGTGGCCCCGCAGCAGTCGCAGATCAGGAAGGCGGCCGCGTGCCCTTCGTCCGAGCGCCGGCAGGCCACATAGGCGTTGAGGCTCTCCAGCCGGTGCGCGAAGCCGAGGCGCTCGAGGAACTCCAGCGCGCGATAGACCGTGGGGGGCTTGGCCGCCTCGCCTTCAGTGCCGAAGGCCGCGATGAGGTCGTAGGCCTTCACCGGCGTTCCGGACGCGAGCAGCAGTTCCAGCACCCGGCGGCGCGGACCAGTCAGGCGCTCCTCCGCGGTCACGCAACGGGCTTCGGCGTCGGCGAGCGCGGTCGCGAGCTCGCCCTTGTTCAGCCCCGCCGCTTCGCCGTCGTGCGCGCAGCTCGTCTTCATGGCTCGGCGCTAGCTCCGTTCCGCCGCACGTGCAAGGAGGGTTGACCGTGCGTTATGTTATTTCATAACAGCAATCGGAACCGGAGGTGAGACCCATGCGCCGCGCCAAGCTCCTCGTCGCCGCCAGCGGCGTCACGCTCGCCGCGCTGCAGGCGGGCGCCGCCCTCGCGCAGACGCCGGTCCCCGCGCACGGCCGTGAAGAGGAAGCGACCGTCCAGGGCGTCGTCGTCACCGCGTCTCCGCTCGCCATCTCGGCCGACGCGCTGATCAGCAACGTCGAGGTCGTCGGCCGCGACCAGCTGGACGTCGCTGCCGCGCAAGGTCTGGGCGATCTGCTGACCGGCGTGCCCGGCCTGCGTTCCACCTTCTTCGGGCCGGGCGCCAGCCGCCCCGTGATCCGCGGCCTCGCCGGCCCGCGCGTTCTGGTGCTGACCAACGGCGTCGGCCAGATCGACGCGAGCGCCCTGTCGCCGGACCACCAGGTCGCCACCGACCCGGCCGAGGCGCGCCAGATCGAGGTGCTGCGCGGCCCCTCGGCCCTGCTCTACGGCGGCTCCGCCATCGGCGGCGTGGTCAACATCATCGACGACCGCATCCCTGCGACGCCGGCGGAGGACGGCCTGGACGGCCGCTTCGGCGCGCAACTCTCGTCGGTGGACGAGGGTCGTCAGGTCTCCGGTGCCGTGAAGGTCGGCCGTGGCCCGCTCGTGTTCACCGCCGATGCGTTGTGGCGCGAGAGCGACGACTACACCGTGCCGGTTCCGCCCGAGTCACGCCGTCAGGCCGCGCTGGAGGGCGAGGACCCCGAACCCGCCGACCGCGTCGAGAACACCGCCGTCGAACTAGCCACCTACGGCGCCGGCCTCTCCTACGTGACCGACCGCGGCTTCGGCGGCGCCTCGCTGAAGCGGACCGAGACGCAGTACGGCGTCCCCGGCCACGGGCACCATGAGGAAGGCGCCGAAGGCGACGAGGAGGAGCACGGGGACGTGGTGATCGACCTCGTTCAGACTCGACTGGACCTCCGCGGAGAGGTCGACGGCGACTTCGGGCCCTTCTCTCGGGCGCGGGGCTCCGTCGCCTTCGCCGAATACGAGCATACTGAGTTCGAAGGCGGCGAGGTCGGCACGCGCTTCGAGTCCAGCGGGGTCGAAGGCCGCTTCGAACTGGTCCAGCGCGAGCGTGGAGACTGGAGCGGCGCGCTGGGCGTGCAGGCCCTCTCGCGCGAGCTCTCGGCGATCGGCGAAGAGGCGTACGTGCCGTCCACCGAGATTGGCGAGGCCGGTCTCTTCACGGTGCAGCGCTGGGACTACGACGCGTGGGGGTTCGAGGGCGGGCTGCGCCTGGATCGGCGCGAGCTGACGAGCGATGTCGCCTCGCGCGGCTTCACCAACTGGTCGGCTTCGGCCGGGGTGTTCTCGCGCCCGGCGGAGGGGCTGTTCATGGGCCTCAGCCTGTCGCGCAACCAGCGGGCGCCGACCGAGGCGGAGCTCTTCGCCTTCGGCGAGCACGCGGCGACGCGGGCCTTCGAAGTCGGCGACGTGGACCTGGACTCCGAGGTTGCGTGGTCCGTCGAAGCCGCCATGCACTACGACCGGGGCCGCCTGGACGCGGACCTGCACCTGTTCGCGGCTCGCTACGAGGGCTTCATCGACCTCCGGCCCACCGGCGAAGAGACCGAGGAGGAGGTCCAGATCTTCGGCTACCGTCAGACCGACGCGAACTTCCGCGGCGTGGAAGCCGAGGCGAGCTACACGGTTTGGGAGGAAGGCCTGCGCGAGGTCCGCGTCGAGGGCGCCTTCGACTACGTGCGCGGCGACACCGACCTGGGCGCGCCGGCGCGCATTCCGCCTTGGTCGCTGACCGGCCGGCTCGCCTACGAGACCGACGCTCTGGAGGGCCACCTCGAGGTGCGCCATGTGGCCGAGCAGGACCGGGTCGCCGAGTTCGAGCTGCCGACGGACGCCTACACCCTGGTGAACGCCTTCCTCTCCTACCGGCCGGCGGCGTTGAAGAACGTGGTCATCTACGTGGAGGGGCGGAACCTCGGGAACGTGGAGGCGCGCGAGCACGCCTCGTTCCTGAAGGAGCTGGCGCCGCTGCCCGGCCGAAACTTCCGGGCCGGAGTGGCGTACCGCTTCTAGTGGAAGTCGCGGCTGCGCAGCAGCCGGCCCTGCACGTCCGACCGGATCCGCGGGGGCTCCGCCTCGGCTGAGCGGAGGTCGGAGAGGACGTGGCTCAGGTCCTCCACCTCTTCCGAGACGACGTGGATCACGCCGTTCGCCTTCTGCAGCACGCCCCGCACCAGAAGGAACGAGCCGGTCATCCAGGTCTTCCGCCGCGCCTCGAACCGGTCCTGCCAGACGATCAGGTTCAGCGATCCCGTCTCGTCCTCCAGCGTAAGGAAGGTGACCCCCTTGGCCGTGCCCGGTCGCTGCCGGATCAGCACCAGCCCCGCCACCGTCACGCGCCGTCCGTCGCGCAGGCGCGGCTGCTTCAGCTCCTCCGCCGTGACCACCTTCCGCGCCTTCAGCATCGGCCGGAAGAAGCCGACCGGGTGCGCCTTCAGCGACAGGCTGATCGTTCGGTAGTCCTCCGCCACGTGTTCCGGCAGCGGCATCAGCGGCAGCTGCACGGGCGCGTCCTTGCGCGCCGCCTGGTCGAGCAGGCCCTCGTCCGCCGTCTCCAGCCCCTTCACGGCCCACAGCGCCGCGCGCCGGTCCATGCCGAGCGAGCGGAAGGCGTCCGCGTCCGCCAGCCGCTCGAACACGTGCCGCGGCGCCCGAGACCCGCGCGCCAGCTCCGCCAACGTGCGCGCGCCCGCCTGTCGTGCCTCGACGATCGCCTGCGCGTGCGCCTCCGGCAGGCCCTTCACCGAACGCAGGCCCAGGCGCACGGCGCGCAGCCGCCCGGTGGGGTCCTCCAGCGTGCAGTCCCAGTCGCTGTGCAGGATGTCGGGCGCGCGCACCTCCACGCCGTGCTCGCGCGCGTCGCGCACCAGCTGGGCCGGCTGGTAGAAGCCCATCGGCTGGCTGTTCAGGATCGCGGCGCAGAACACGTCCGGCCACCAGCACTTCAGCCAGGCCGAGACGTAGACCAGGATCGCGAAGCTGATCGCGTGGCTCTCCGGGAAGCCGTAGGAGCCGAACCCCTCGATCTGCTTGAAGCAGCGCCGGGCGAAGTCCTCTTCGTAGCCGCGCGCCACCATGCCGCCGATGAACTTCTCCCGATAATCGGAGAGGTCGCCCAGATGCTTGAAGGTGGCCATGGCCCGCCGGAGGCCGTTCGCCTCCTCGTCGGTGAACTTCGCCGCCTCGATGGCCAGCCGCATGGCCTGCTCCTGGAACAGCGGCACGCCCAGCGTCTTGCCCAGCACCTCGCGCAGCTCGTTCGGATCATGCGGCGGCGCGGGGCTGGGATACTCGACCGGCTCCCGCCCCTCCCGCCGCTTCAGGTAGGGGTGGACCATGTCCCCCTGGATCGGCCCCGGCCGCACGATCGCGACCTCGATCACCAGGTCGTAGAACCGCCTCGGCCTCAGCCGCGGCAGCATCGACATCTGCGCCCGGCTCTCCACCTGGAACACGCCGACCGAGTCCGCCGCCGACAGCATCTCGTAGACCTTCGGGCACTCCTGCGGCACGGCCGCGAGGTCCGGGAAGTCGATCCCGTGCCCGCTCCGCAGCAGGTCGAACGCGCGCCGGATGCAGCTCAGCATCCCCAGCGCCAGCACGTCGACCTTCATCAGGCCGAGCTCGTCGATGTCGTCCTTGTCCCACTCGATGAAAGTCCGGTCCTTCATCGCGCCGTTCCCGATCGGGACCGTTTCGTCGAGCCGCCGCTTGGTCAGCACGAAGCCGCCGACGTGTTGCGAAAGGTGGCGCGGGAAGCCCAGCAGCTGGTTGGCGAGGTCGACCGCGCGCGCGATCTCCGGGTTCGCCGGATCGAACCCGGCCTGGCGCACGTGCCCCTCCGGCATCTCGTCGCCCCAGCTGCCCCAGACGGTGTCGGCCAGCGCGGCGGTGACGTCCTCGGTCAGCCCCAGCGCCTTGCCCACCTCCCGGCTGGCGCTCCTCGGCCGGTAGTGGATGACCGTGGCGCAGATGGCGGCCCGATGCCGGCCGTAGCGGCCGAACACGTACTGCATCACCTCCTCGCGCCGCTCGTGCTCGAAGTCGACGTCGATGTCGGGCGGCTCGCTGCGCTCCTTCGACAGGAAGCGGGCGAAGAGCAGGTCCTGGTCGGGCTTGGTCGGATCGACCGCGGTGACCCCCAGGCAGAAGCAGACGATCGAGTTCGCCGCCGAGCCGCGCCCCTGGCAGAGGATCGGCTCCTCCTGCGACCGCGCCCACTTCACGATGTCATGCACCGTGAGGAAGTAGTTGGGGTAGTTCAGCTCCTTGATCAGCCTGAGCTCCTTGCGGAGGAGCTCCTCGACCTTCTTCGGAACGCCGTCCGGGTAGCGCCACTTGGCCCCGTCCCAGGCCAGCCGCGTCAGGTGCTGGATGGCCGTCCAGCCGGGCGGCACCGGCTCGTCCGGGTACTCGTACTTCAGCTGCGAGAGATCGAAGCGGCACCGGCCGACGATCTCCAGCGTCCGCGCCAGCGCGTCGGGCCAGCCTTTGAACAGCCGCGCCATCTCGGCCGGAGGCTTGAGGTGACGCTCGCCGTTGGGCTCGAGCCTCAGGCCGGCCGCAGCCAGGGTGCACTTCTCGCGGACGCAGGTGACGACGTCCTGCAGAGGCCGGCGCTCCGGCGCGTGGTAGAGCACGTCGTTGACCGCCACCATCGGTGCACGGTGCGCGCGCGCCAGCACGTTGAGCCGGTGCAGCCCCCTGGCGTCCTGCGCCGCGTAGGAGCGTGCCGCGGCGAGGTAGACGCTCCCGCGGAAGTCCCGGGCCAAGCGCTCCAGGTCGGCTTCGAACCGCGCGTCGAGCATGGCCGGGGCGACCACGATCAGCACCTGGCCCTCCCCATGCTCCAGCAGGTCGGCGTAGGTCAGGCGGCACTCGCCCTTCTTCGCGCGCAGCTGGCCGGCGCTGAGCAGCCGGGTAAGGCGGCCGTAGGCCTCGCGATCCGTCGGGTAGCAGAGCACGCTCGGGGTCCCGTCCGCGAAGTCGAGGCGGCAGCCGACCAGCAAGCGGATCCTCGACGCCTTGGCCTCGGTCCACGCCCGCACCACGCCGGCCAGCGAGTTGCGGTCGGTGATCCCGATCGCCGCGTGCCCAAGGGCGGCGGCGGTGAACACCAGCTCCTGGGGATGCGAGGCCCCGCGCAGGAAGGAGAAGTTGCTGGTGACCTGGAGCTCGGCGTAGGCGGTCATCCGAACAGCCCGTGCACGAACCAGCGCGGCGGCCGGTCGGCGGCGTAAAGTCCGGCGCGGAACAGCCAGAAGCGGCCGCCCTCCTCGTCCTCGACCCGGTAGTAGTCGCGCACACGGTCCGGCCCCGGCTCGGCCGCGGCGTCTCGCCACCACTCCTGCGCGATGCGCTCCGGCCCCTCGGCGCGGCGGACCCGGCGGGACACGCCGCGCCAGGTGAAGCGGACCGGCGGGTCGTCGGGCACCGGGGCCATGGCCTCGATCGGCTCAGGGCGCGCGAACAGGCGCAGCGGCCGCGGCCGCTCGGGGTCCCATGACCGGTCCGGCTTCGACATCGCCGGCGCGCGTGTCACCGCCCGCTCGGGGGTCCAGCTTTCATGCGGCGTCGCCCGCCACACGCGGTCCTCGCCGAGCCGGTTGCTGAGGCGGTCGACCAGCAGGGCGACCCCTTCAGCCTCCTCCTCTCGCGCGTCGAGGGTCTGCTGCCGACAGTCGAGAGTCTCGACCCGGCCGGCGGTCAGCGTCACGGCCTCGATCCCGAAGCCGGGGTCGATGGCCTCCAGCCGGGGCGCGAACAGCTTCACCAGACGGGCAGGGTCGCGGCTCGGCAGCGACGTGCCGATGCGCACCGGGAAGGCCTCGCCGTCGGCGCGGTGGAAGATCGCCTCGAACCGGCGGCCGCCCTTCCCCTCCGCCTCCAGCCGCACGCAGAGCGTGGCGGCGACGTCCTCCAGCGCACGCACGAAATCGTCCAGCAAGCTGATCGGCTCGCCGTAGGCGCGGCGCTCGAACCACGGCGTCGGCGCGCGGCGGAAGACCAGCGCCTCCTCGGCCATGCCCACGGCCTGGTCGAGCCGCAGCAGCAGGCCCTTGCCGAAGCGGCGGACCAGCTGGTCGCGCGGCAGGTCGAGCACCGCGCCGACCGTCTTCAGCCCGAGCCGCTTCAGGGACGCTTCGGTCTCCACGTCGACCCGCAGAGCCGCGACGGGCAGGGGCTCGAGCCGGTCCGCCGCTCCCGAAGGCAGCACGGCGCGGCCGTCGCCGTACCGGGCCGTCGCCCAGGCCGCGCCGGGGGTGTCGGCGATCGCCGCCCGTACCGGGACGTCCGCGGCGCCCAGTCGGGTGACGAAATCGTCCAGCAGGGCCGCCTCGCCGCCCCAGAGGGCCTCCGCGCCGGTCACGTCGAGGAACAGGCCGTCGGGCGGGTCGACCGCCACCGCGGGGCTGAACCGCACGCACCAGTCGGCCAGCCGCACCAGCGCCTGCGCGTCGGCCTCCGGCTCGAAGTCGGCGGTGAGCAGCGACGGGTGCAACACCATCGCGTCGGCGAGCTTCTGGCCCGCCCACAGGCCCTCAGCCTCCGCCGCGGCGTTCACCGCCGCCAGCCGGCGCGCCCCCTTGATCGACTCGACGAGCGCGAACGGCTCAGCCGACGGCGCGGCGGGCCGGCGCCGCCGCCAGCTCGTGATCGGCCAGTTCGGCGACCACGCGGACAGGATCCGCCTCATCGTTCGCCTCCATGATCCACGCCCCCGCGCGTCCGCCTCGGCAGCGGTCGAGCCGCACCCGCCAGCGAGGCGCGCCGAGCCCGGGCTCGCCCGCCGCCGGCTCGCTCGGAGCCGGGGCCACGCGCCAGCGCGTCGTCGCCGCCGAAGGCCCGCCCTCCTTCTCCCCGCGGCGACGGCCGAACACCCGCCGGCGCAGCACGAAGCCCGTCGCGCCGCTGCCTTCGCAGGCCAGCTGAAGCCGCCGCCCGGCGACGAGGTCGAGCCGGTCGACCTCGCCCACCACCGCGGCCACCCCCCTGGCCCGCAGCGCGTCCTCCAGCGCGGCGAGCGCCTCCGCGTCGTCCCCCGCCTCGACGAACAGCAGCCGCCCCGGCGCGACCCCCAGCCCGGCGGCCCCGGGCGCGTGCAGGTCGGGCCGCTGCAGCACCCAGACGACCTCGCCCGTCTTCGCGAGCCGCGCCGCCAGGACCGCCGTAAAGGCGGCGACGCAGGCGGCGGTCTCGGCCTCAATTCCCTCCCCCGCCAGCTCATGCCAACGGCCGAGCGGCAGGCCTCCGGCGGGGAAGCAGGCGTCGACGCGGCCGTCCCCGAACGGCAGCACGCCGTGGCGGCGGCCCCCTTCCGCCTGGGCCACGCGCGCACGCAGCGCGCGCAGTTGCGATGCGCGAGCGGGCGTCATGCGCCTGTCCTTGTGTTCCGCTTTTGTTCTGATCCTCGCGCGTGCCTGAGTCAACACGTCGCAAGCTCCGGCGCGGCATGACTGATTGTTAACGGGGGGCGGCCTAAGGTTCGCCGTCACCTTAGAGACGCCTCCTTGCTGGACCTTCTGACACGGTTAACGGCGGTCGAAGACTGGCGGCTGGTCCCCCTGGCCGGCGTCGTCTGCGCGCTCGCGGCCGTCGGCGCGTTCCTGGGCTGGAGCCGCGCCAGCCGCCTGCGCGCCGCCGCTCCCGACCCCGCCCTGGAGCGCCTGCGCGACGCCATCGACGCCATGCCGGAAGGCCTTGCCTTCTACGACCTCGACGACCGGCTGATCATCTGGAACACGCGCTACGTCGAACTGGCCGAGGGCGGCGACGCGCTGCGCGCCGGATCGGCCTTCCGCGACATCCTGCTCGCCGGCATCCAGCGGGGCGTCTACCCCGAAGCGCGCGGCTGCGAGGAGGCGTGGGTGGAGCAGCGGCTCGCGCTGCACCGCGCCGGCCACAGCACGCACGAGCAGCAGCTCGAGGACGGCCGCTGGCTGCGCGTCGAAGACCGCCGCACGCGCGACGGCGGGGTGATCTCCGTGTGCGAGGACATCACGGACCTCAAGCGCCGCGAGGCGTCGCTGCGGCTGATGTTCGAAAGCAACCCCGCCCCCATGTGGGTGGTGGACGGAGAGACCCAGCAGTTCCTGGCGGTCAACGAGGCCGCGATCGCCCACTACGGCTACACGCGCGAGCAGTTCCTCTCGATGCAGCTGACCGACCTCTACTTCCCGGAGGAGGTCGAGGCGCTGCGCAACACCTCCGGGATGATCGCGACCTACGGGGCGTACCGGGGCGAGCGGAGCTGGCGGCAGCGCAAGGCGGACGGCTCGGAGCTGTTCGCACGCCCTTACGTTCAGGCGTTCCGCTACGAGGACCGGCCGGCGTTCATGTCGGCGCAGTTCGACGTGACGGTGAGCAAGCGCGCCGAGGAGGCGATGGCGCTGGCGCGGGACCACGCCGAGGCCGCCAACCGCGCCAAGAGCGAGTTCCTGGCCAACATGAGCCACGAGATCCGCACGCCGCTGAACGGCGTCGCGGGCCTGGCGCAGGTGCTGGCGCGGACGAACCTCGACCCGCAGCAGCAGGAGATGGTGCGTGTCATCTCCTCCTCCGCCGACACGCTGGAGCGTATCCTGTCCGACGTGCTCGACCTCGCCCGCGTCGAGTCGGGGCGCATCGAGATCCGGGAGGAGCCGTTCGACCTGGTGCAGGAGGTGAAGGCGACCGCGGCGCTATGCGAGCTGCGCGCCCAGGAGAAGGGCGTCGCCTTCGAGCTGGAGATCGACCCTGCCGCGGCCGGCGAGGTGCGCGGCGACTGCGGGCGGCTGAAGCAGATCCTGTTCAACCTGCTGAGCAACGCGCTGAAGTTCACCGCCCAGGGCCACGTGGCGCTGCGCCTGACCATGCCGGGGGGCCCGCAGGGAGCGCTGTTCCGGTTCGAGGTCGAGGATACGGGCGTGGGCTTCGACCCCGCCGCCAAGGAGCGGCTGTTCGGACGTTTCGAGCAGGAGGACGGCTCGATCACGCGCCGCTATGGCGGGACGGGGCTGGGCCTGGCGATCTCGCGGGAGCTGGCGGAGCTGATGGGCGGGACGCTCGACGCCACCTCGGTTCCAGGCCAGGGAGCGAGCTTCGTGCTGGAGCTGCCGCTGGAGCGCTGCGGGGCGACGGCCGGCTGCAAGCCCCTCGTCGAGGGCGCCCGGCTGCGGGTCCTGCTGGCCGACGACCACGCGGTGAACCGGCAGGTGGTCGAGATGATGCTGAGCGGGACCGGCGTGGACCTGCAGTCGGTGGAGAACGGGGAGGAGGCGGTGAAGGCCGTCGCCGCGGACCGCTTCGACGTAGTCCTGATGGACATGCAGATGCCGGTCATGGACGGGCTGGACGCCCTGCGGGCGATCCGGCGGCGGGAGCGGGAGACTGGCGCGCCGCGGACCACCGTGTTCATGCTGAGCGCCAACGCCATGCCGGAGCACGCGCGCTCCTCGCTGGCGGCGGGCGCCGACAAGCACCTGACCAAGCCGATCGCGGCGCCGGAGCTGCTGGGCGCGCTGGCCGAGCTCGCCCAGGTGAAGGGCGAGGAAGCGGCCGCCTAGGGCTCGTCCTTGAAGATGGCCACCCGCCGGGCGCCGCCCGCAGTGGCGCTGGCCCGATACATCCCCGACGTATTAAAGCTCCACGCGACCTCGCCGCGCGGCGAGAGCACGATCGCGCCGCCGTCGCCCCCGATAGCAGTCAGCTGGCGCTGGATGACGTCGTCGGCCGCGGCCTGGACGCTCATGCCGCGGTGCTCAACGAGGGCGCAGATCTCGCGCGCGACCGTGAGGCGGATGAAGAACTCGCCGGTGCCGGTGGCGGAGACGCCGCAGGAGCGGTTCGATGCGTAGGTGCCTGCGCCGATGATCGGCGCGTCGCCGACGCGGCCCCAGCGCTTGGCCGTGGTGCCGCCGGTGGAGGTGCCCGCCGCGAGGTTTCCGCGGGTGTCGAGGGCGACCACCCCCACGGTGCCGAACTTGCGGTCGAACGCGTCTGAGTCGTCTGAATCGTCCGACAGGGCCGCCGCGGGCGTGGGCGGCGCGCCGGGCGGACGTGGCGGCACTGGCCAGCCGCGCTTCTGCAGCTCGGTGACCAGGCCGCGCCAGCGGCGCTCGGTGAAGAACCAGGCGTTGTCGACCAGCTCGAGGTTCTGGGTGCGGGCGAAAGTCTCCGCCCCGTGCCCGATCAGCATGACGTGCGGCGACTGCTCCATCACCCGGCGCGCCAGCGTGATCGGGTGGCGCACGATGGTGACGCCGGCGACGGCGCCCGCCTTCAGGTTCGACCCGTCCATGATCGAGGCGTCGAGCTCGTTGCGGCCTTCGGCGGTGAAGACGGCGCCCCGCCCGGCGTTGAACAGCGGGTCGTCCTCGAGCCCGTGGATCACCGCCTCGATGGCGTCGAGCGAGCTGCCGCCGCGCTCCAGCACGGCCGAGCCGCGGTCGAGCGCCGCGTTCATCGCCGCCCGGTAGGCGGCCTCCGTCTCCGCGTTCATCTGCGAGCGTTCGATGATCCCGGCGCCGCCGTGGATCACCAGCGACCAGCGCGCCTGCGGAGCGGCGGGGGGCGCGGCGTGCGGCGGGGCGGTCGTGGCGCAGCCCGCGAGGAGGGTCAGGCCGAGCAGCCCGGCGCGGAGCAAAGCTCTCATGCGAGGGTAACCTTCAGCGTCTCGAGGCCGTCGATCTCGGCAGTGAGCGTCTCGCCGCGCTTCACCGGACCCACGCCCTCGGGCGTGCCGGTGAAGATCAGGTCGCCCGGCTGCAGCTCGAACGAGCGCGACAGGAAGGCGATCACCTGCGCGGGCTTCCAGATCATGTCGTCGAGGTCGGCCTCCTGCCGCGTGTCGCCGTCGATCTGCAGGCGGATGCGCCCAGACGGCGTACCCGCGTGCGCCGGCAGGATCGGGCCGATCGGGGCGGAACGGTCGAAGCCCTTGGCCACGTCCCAGGGACGGCCCTTCGCCTTGGCCTCGGCCTGGCGGTCTCGGCGGGTGAGGTCGAGCCCCACCGCGTAGCCGTAGACGTGGTCGAGCGCCTGCGCCTCGCCGATGTCGGCGCCGCCCCGCCCGACGGCGAGCACCAGCTCCACCTCGTGGTGCAGGTCGGCCGTGTCCGACGGGTAAGGGATCAGAGAGCCGCCGGGCACCACCGCGTCGGCCGGCTTGGCGAAGAAGAAGGGCGGCTCCTCGTCGGGGTTCGCGCCCATTTCGCGGGCGTGCGCGGCGTAGTTGCGACCGACGCAGTAGATGCGGTGGACGGGGAAGGCGGCGTCCTCGCCGGAGACCTGGACCACGGGACGGGGCGGCGGCTCGAAAACGTAGGTCACGGGTGCGGCGGCTCCGTCGAACTTTTTTGCGTGCAGATCGTGCACTTTTCGGGGTGGAACCCACATCGCAGGCGGAAGGCTCCGGCCGCCATCATACGTCAGGTCGGCGGGAGGGGGACAAGTTCGCGGGCGCCCCGGCGCGGCCGTTGATCCCGCGGGCTAACCCGGCGCGAACCCGGTGCGCAGGCGCGGGTCAGGCGCTCTGCAGCAGAGCGGCGACGACGGCGGGAAGGTGGATGCCGCCGCGGCGCAGATCGTGGCCAGCGCCCTCGATCGAGATCACCCGCGTCCGCGCCGGTATCAGCGAGACGGCGGCGGCGAGTTCGGCGGACGTGGCGAAGGCATCGGCGGTCCCGTGCACGAACACCGCGGGCGTGCGCAGGCGGGGCAAGTGCTCGGTCCGGAGCTTGTCCGGCTGCTTCGGCGGATGCAGCGGATAGGACAGCAGCAGCAGGCCGTCCGCGAGGTCCGGTTCGTCGGCGGCGAGCATGCTGGCTTGCCGCCCGCCGTAAGAATGCCCACCCAGGAATATGCGGCCGGAGGCGTGCCGGCGGAGCGCGGCCGCCGCGTCCCGCAGACCCGCTTGGTCGGCGGCGGCGCTCCCGCGCGGCGGCGGCCCGGACGCGCGCGCGGCGCGGAACGCGAGGTCGCAGCGGAGCACCGTCACGCCTTCAGCGGCGAAGACGCGGGCGACCTCGACCAGCAGCGGCGCTTCGCAGTTGCTCCCCGCGCCGTGGGTCAGGATCAGACCGTCGCGGCCTTCGCCCTCGTGAAGCCAGCCGCGGACGGCGCCGTCGTCGACCGGAACGACTCCCGCGGACAACGGCTCAGCGGCGCCGCTTCGGGCCGTTATAGTAGGGGAAGTCGGCGACGGTGGCCCGGATCCTGGAGCGGTAGTTGCCGCCGTGCGCGCAGTAGTGACAGGCTTTGCAGATCACGACGCAGTTCTCGACCCTCGACGCCTTCAGCCGGCCGGAGTCGCTCCTTTTGGTCCCCAGCGGAGAGATGTGGTGCGCTTCCGCCGCCTCACCGAAGAAGTGCGTCTCCTGGTGCGCCGCGCCGCGCGCGGAAATGATCTCGCCGCACGACGCGCAGACGTTCTCCTGCCGTGCCAACGCGATCTTCTGCGTGGTGGTGCTGAACTCGCCTAGCCCCCGCGTTCCCATGGCGCCGCTCCCCTCTGCCGCGCGATCAGCCTCTCACCCGATCCCATGAGTGTCGAGGGGCGCGCCGGGCGATGAGATCGTCGCAGAACGACCTGTTCCACACGCCTCCGCCGGCGCCCGAGGGACTTCGACGCGTGGGCGAACTGATCTCGCCCGACGAGGAACGGGCGCTGGTGGAGACGATCGCCGGGCTGCCGCTCAAGCCGTTCGAGTTCCGTGGGTACGAAGGAAAGCGCCGGGTCGCGTTCTTCGGCTGGCGCTACGACTTCGACGGGCGGGGCCTCGGCGAGGCGGAGCCGATCCCGGCCTTCCTGCTGCCGCTGCGGGAGAAGGCGGCCAGCTTCCTCGGCGTGCAGACGGAGGCCCTGCCGCACGTGCTGGTGACGGAGTACGCGCCGGGCGCGCCCATCGGCTGGCATCGCGACCGGCCGGAGTTCGGCGACGTCGTCGGGGTGTCGCTGCTGTCCCCGTGCACCTTCCGCCTGAGGCGGCGCAAGGGAACGGGGTGGGAGCGCCACAGCTTCATCGCCGAGCCCCGCGCGGCCTACGCGCTACAGGGGCCGGCGCGGAGCGAGTGGGAGCACAGCATCCCGGCGGTGGCGGCGCTGCGCTATTCCGTGACGTTCCGGACGCTTCGGTGAAGGTCGCCGCGGCGGCGCCTTGACTGGGCACAAGCTAGAGCGGGCTAGCCGTTCCGCATGAGCCCCTCGATCTCCTCCCAGGCCCGGCGAGCCATGCTGCGCCGCTTCTCGCGCTTCTGGTCCGGCGGCAGCTTGGTGGCGGCCAGGCGCTCGCCCTGGATGATCAGGCGCTCGCACGTGTACTCGCCGCTATCCTTGCGCATCTGGGAAGGCGTGGTCATCCGCCTGTTGTGCGTTCCCCTTATGTTCTGTCAACCACGAGGGGCGCGGAAGCTGTGGATCAGCGGCCCTGCCGCAGGTCAGCTGCGAGCGGCCGCGAGGTCTTCGTTCCGCAGGACGGCGGAGATGGTGCAGACCACGCCGGCCGGCGCGTAGTCGAGCGCGACCTCGCCGCCCAGCTCGGCCGCCAGGCCGCGGCCGACCAGGCGCGAGCCGAAGCCGCGGCGAGACGGCGGGCGGACCTCGGGCCCGCCGCTCTCTTCCCAGCGCAGTTCGATCCGGCGCCCGTCCGGGACGAAGGCGAGGGTCCAGCCGACCCGAACACGGCCCTCGGGGCCGGACCATGCGCCGTGCTTCGAGGCGTTGGCGCCGAGCTCGTGCAGCGCCATCGCGAGGCTGACGGCGGTTTTCGGCGTCAGCCGGTGGTCAGGCCCTTCGATGACGAGCCGGTCGGCGCGCTCGGGGGCGAACGGTCCCGAGAGCGCCGACTGCACGACCTGCTGCAGCGACGCGCCCTCCCAGTTCTCCTCGGTGAGGAGGTCGTGGGCGGTGGAGAGCGCGCCCAGCCGGCTCTCGAAGCGGGCGCGGGCCTCGGCGGACGAGGTGTCCTCGCGGAAGGTCTGCACCGAGAGCGCCTGGACGATCGCCAGGGTGTTCTTCACCCGGTGGTTCAGCTCGTCCGTGAGCAGGCGGCGGCGCTGCTCGGCCTGGCGCTGATCGGTGACGTCGATCTGCAGCCCGTCCCAGATGGTGCCGCCTCCTGGCATCCGGCGCGGCGCGGAGATCAGGCGGAACCAGCGGCTGCGGCCGTCCGCGAGCACGAAGCGGCACTCCACGTCGAACGGCGTCAGATCCACCGTACAGCGCGCCTCGATGGCGCCGACGCGCTCCCGCTCCTCGGGCGCGATGAGGCCATAGAGCGCGGCGGCGTCCTCGATCACCGCCGACGCGGGCACGCCGTTCAGCTCCTCGCAGCGGCCCGAGACGTAGAGGAAACGGCGGTCGAGGCCGTCCTCCGGCACCGCGATCTGGTAGATCATCGCCGACGGCAGGTTGTCGCTGAGCGTGCGCAGCCGGGCCTCGCTGTCGCGCAGCGCGTCCTCGGCGCGACGACGGTCGGTCACGTCGATGTTGACGCCGATCATCTGCTCCGCCTCGCCAGCGGCGTCGTAGAGGATGCGCGCGGAGCCCTCGATCTGGCGCACCTCCCCGTCGGGCCGGACGACGCGGAAGGCGAAATCCACGGTGTCGTCGCCCGCGGCCATGGCGTCGCCCAGCCGCTCGCGCGTGACAGCGAGGTCGTCGGGGTGCACGCGGGCTGACCAGGCCTCGATGGTGCCTCCGAACGCCCCGGGCTCCAGCCCGAACAGGCGCTGCTCCTGCTCGCTCCAGACCAGGCGGCCGGTCTTCACCGACCAGTCGAACACGCCGATCCCGTGGGCGCGGGCGGCGAGGTCGAAGCGGCGCTCGCTTTCGGCCAGGGCGAGCTCGACCTCCTTGCGGTCGGTGACGTCGCGGCTGGTGCCGAAGAGGGCCAGCGCGCGGCCGGTGTCGTCGCGGACCACGCGGCCGTGGCCGAGGACCCAGCGAACCGCGCCGTCGGGGCCGACGGTGCGGTGCTCGAGCTCGAACCGGTCGCGGGCGCGATCCTTCAGCGCCTCGTCGAGCAGGGCGATGACGCTGTCGCGGTCGTCGGGGTGGAGGCCGGTCTGGAAGGTCTCGACGGTCGTCTCGGCGTCGGGCGGGAGGCCGTAGAGCGCCTTCGTGCGGGCGTCCCACTCTAGGGTTCTATCCACGACGTCGAAGCGCCACAGGCCGAGGCCGGCGACGTCGACCGCCATGCGCAGGCGCTCCGTCTCCGGGTCTTCAGCCAACGGGATCGCTCGCGCCGCCGTCCGGCACGTTCCGCTCCAGCTCCTCCAGCCAGACGCGTGGCGAGGCGTCCGAGGGCATGCGCCAGTCGCCGCGGGGCGAGAGGCTGCCGCCGGAGCTGATCTTAGGGCCGTTCGGGAGAGCCGAGCGTTTGAACTGGTTCGCGAAGAAGCGACGCAGGAAGAGCTCCAGCCAGCGCTTGATCTCGGGCAGGTCGTACGCCCGGCGGGCCGCGTCGCCGATGTTGACCGGCCAGGCGCCGGCGGAGGCGTCGCGCCACGCGTTCCAGGACAGGTAGGCGATCTTCGACGGCCGGAAGCCGAAGCGGGTCAGGTAGTAGAGGTTGAAGTCCTGCAGGGCGTAGGGGCCGACCGATGCCTCGGTGGACTGGGCGGTCTCGCCCGGGATCAGCTCGGGGGAGATTTCCGCTTCGACGATGTCGCGCAACAGCGTGGACGTCGTGTCGTCCACCTCGTCGGAGGCGGCGACGAAGCGGATCAGGTGCTGGATCAGGGTCTTCGAGACGCCGCCGTTGACGTTGTAGTGGCTCATGTGGTCGCCGACGCCGTAGGTGGCCCAGCCGAGGCCCAGCTCGGAGAGGTCGCCGGTGCCCACGACCAGCCCCCGGTGCTGGTTGGCGAGGCGGAACAGGTAGTCGGTTCTGAGGCCGGCCTGCACGTTCTCGAAGGTGACGTCGTGGACCGGCTCCCCCTTCGCGTAGGGATGGCCGAGGTCGGCGAGCAGCTGCTGGGCGGCCGGCTTGATGTCGATCTCGCGGGCGGTGACACCCATCGCGTTCATCAGGCCCCAGGCGCGGCTCTTCGTCGTGTCGGTGGTGGCGAACCCCGGCATGGTGAAGGCGAAGATGTTGGCGCGCGGCAGGTTCAGCGCGTCCATCGCCTTGGCGGCCACGATCAGGGCCTGGGTGGAGTCGAGGCCGCCGGAGACGCCGATCACCAGGTTCTGGATGCCCGTCGCCTTGAGCCGCTCGGCCAGGCCCTGGACCTGGATGTGGTAGGCCTCCCAGCAGGTCTCGGCCAGCTTCGCCGGGTCCGACGGCACGTAGGGGAAGCGCTCGATTCCGCGGGCGAGGTCGAGTTCGCCTTCGGGCGGTTCGTAGTCGTACTCGATGACCTGGAAGGGCTCGCGGTTGCGCACCGCCTCGGCCTGGGCGTCGGCCATGGTGCCCATGCGCATGCGCTCCTGGCGGATGCGGCCGAGGTCCACGTCGGCGTAGCAGAGCGTGCTGTCGGGCATGAACCGCTTGGTCTCGGTCAGCAGCTTGCCGACCTCGTAGATCGCGGCGTGGCCGTCCCAGGCGAGGTCGGTGGTGCTCTCGCCGGGGCCGCTGGCGGAGTAGGCGTAGGCGGCGACCGCCCGGTAAGACTGGCTGGCGCAGAGCAGGCGTCGGTCGTCCACCTTGCCGATGACCACGTTGCTGGCGGAGAGGTTGATCAGCACCTCGGCTCCGGCGAGGGCGCCGAGCGTCGACGGCGGGCTGGCGACCCAGAAGTCCTCGCAGATCTCCACATGGAAGGTGAAGCCGGCGGGCCCGGCGGCGCGGAAGAGGAGGTCGCGGCCGAAGGGGACGAGCCGGCCCGCGACGTCGATCTCGCGCTGGTAGACCTCGGCGCCCGAGGTGAACCAGCGGCGCTCGTAGAACTCGCGGTAGTTGGGCAGGTGGATCTTGGGGACCACGCCCAGGATCTCGCCGTCGGAGATCACCACGGCGCAGTTGTAGAGGCGGCCGCCGTCCATCAGCGGCGCGCCCACGACGAAGGTGGGGAAGACGCCCTTGCTGGCCTCGACGAGGCGCTCGATGCCGACGTGGACGGCCTCCAGCAGGGCGTCCTGCAGCAGCAGGTCGTCGATGGCGTAGGCGCTGATCCCGAGCTCCGGGAAGGCCAGCAGCGCGATATTCTGCTCGGCCGCCCGCTTCAGCAGCTCGATGGTGCGGTCGGTGTTGTAGACCGGGTCCGCCGGCTCGATCCGGGGCACGCAGACCCCCACCCGAACGAAGTCGTGAGCGTAGGGGGTGAAGAAGGGGCGGCTCGCCATAAGCCGGTTATAGGCAAGGAGCGGGCCGGGGGCGAACCCGCGGGACAAGGATCAGGGGGCTAGGCGGCCGTCGGTGAGGGCGCTCGCCTCGAAGGCGAACAGCGCCTCCGGGTCGGCGGGGGCTACGTCTGAGGAGAGGCCGGGCGCGCCGACCTGGCGGAGCAGGTCGCGGACCACGTTGAGGCGGGTCTGCCCCTTGTCGTCGGCCCGCACGCACCACCAGGGGGCGATCGCCGTGTGGGTGCGCATCAGCATCTCGTCGCGCGCGGCGGAGTAGTCGTCCCACTTCTCCTGGGCGGCGGCGTCCAGGGCGCTGACCTTGAGCCGCTTGAGCGGGTCGGAGCGGCGGCGGTCGAGGCGGCGCGCCTGCTCGGGCTTGGAGATGTCCAGCCAGTACTTGATCAGGGTGATGCCGGAGGCGACGAGCATGCGCTCGAACACGGGCGCGTCGTCGAGGAAGCGCTCCTGCTCCTCCGGCGTAGAGAACCCCATCACCCGCTCGACCCCGCCGCGGTTGTACCAGGAGCGGTTGAAGATCACCCACTCGCCGGCCGCCGGGAGGCGCGCGACATAGCGCTGGAAGTACCACTCGGTGCGTTCGCGGTCCGACGGCTTGGGCAGCGCCGCCACGCGGGTGGCCCGCAGCGACAGGTGCTCCGTGATGCGGCGGATGACGCCGTCCTTGCCGGCGGCGTCGCGGCCCTCGAACACCACCACGATCCGGCGGCCGCTTTCGATGCCGGCGATCTGGCTGCTGACGAGCTCCACCTGGAGGTCGTGCAGCGCGTCGTCGTCCTTCTTGGATGCCATCGGCGACCATAGGCCGGCCGGGGGCTCACACCTAACGAGGCCGGGCGCGGCGCCGCAGCCCCTCCCGAAGAGGGCCTTTCCGGGCTACATGGCGCCCGGATGTCCACCTCGGCCCCCAAGATCGGCTTCGTGAGCCTCGGCTGCCCCAAGGCGCTGGTGGATTCCGAGCGGATCCTCACTCGCCTGAGAGGCGAAGGCTACGCCACGTCCGAGACCTACGAGGGGGCGGACGCGGTGGTGGTGAACACCTGCGGCTTCCTGGATAGCGCGCGGGACGAGAGCCTGGACGCCATCGGCGAGGCGCTGGCCAAGAACGGCCGGGTGATCGTCACCGGCTGCCTGGGCGCCGAGGCCGACCTGATCCGCGAGCGGTTCCCGCAGGTGGAGAGCATCACCGGGCCGGCGCGCTACGACGAGGTGATGGAGGCGGTGCACCGGATGACGCCGCCGCCGGTGTCGTTCGACGACGTGGTGCCCGCGGCGAGCGTGAAGCTGACGCCGAAGCACTACGCCTACCTGAAGATCAGCGAGGGCTGTAACCACCGCTGCAGCTTCTGCATCATCCCGCAGATGCGGGGCGACCTCGTCTCGCGGCCGATCGGCGAGGTGCTGCGCGAGGCGGAGACGCTGGTGGCTTCCGGCGTGAAGGAGCTGCTGGTCGTCAGCCAGGACACCTCCGCCTACGGCCTGGACACGCGCTATGCGCCCGGCGAATGGCGCGGGCAGGGATTCCGCGCAAGCTTCGAGGATCTCGCACGCGGACTGGGAGCGCTCGGGGCCTGGGTGCGGCTGCACTACGTCTATCCCTACCCGCACGTGGACCACGTCATACCGCTCATGGCCGAGGGAAAGGTGCTGCCCTACCTGGACATACCGTTCCAGCACGCCAGTCCTACCGTCCTCAAGGCCATGAAAAGGCCGGGCAATCAGACGAAGACGCTGGATCGCATCCGCTCGTGGCGCGAGGTGGCGCCGGACCTCACGATCCGCTCCACATTCGTGGTCGGCTTCCCCGGCGAGACGGAGGCGGACTTCGCCTACCTGCTCGAATGGCTGGAGGAGGCGCGGCTCGATCGCGTCGGCTGCTTCAAGTACGAGAACGTGCCCGGGGCGCCGGCCCGCGACCTGCCGGGCCACGTGCCGGAAGAGGTGAAGCAGGAGCGCTGGGAGCGCTTCATGGCCGCCCAGCAGAAGATCAGCCGCGACAAGCTCCGCGCCAAGGTCGGCCGCACGATGCAGGTGCTGGTGGACGCCGTGCGCGACGACGGCGTGGCGTTGGCGCGCTCGGCCGCCGACGCGCCGGAGATCGACGGGAACGTGTTCGTCCGCAACGGGCGGAACCTGGCCGTCGGCGAGTTCGCGCAGGTGAAGGTCGAACGCACCGCCGAGTACGACCTGTGGGCCGCCGCGCCCGAAGCGCGCACGCTGAACGCACCGCCGCGCCGCCTGCACCGGATCATCGCGCGCGTCTGAGCTTGTGGAGCGGCATGGGTTTCGCTCCACTGCGCCCATGACCGAGTTCGCCGACCGCTTCTGGACCTCCGCCGACGGGCTGAACCTGTACGCGCGCGACTATCCCGGCGCGGACGGGCCGGCGAAGCTTCCGGTGATCTGCATCCACGGGCTGACCCGCAACTCTCGGGATTTCGAGGAGGTGGCGCCCCGCATCGCCGCCCAGGGCCGCCGGGTGTTGGCGGTGGACGTGCGGGGGCGGGGGCGCTCGGACTACGACCAGAACCCCGCCAACTACCAGCCGCCGGTCTACGGGGGCGACATGATCGCGCTGATGGCGCAGGCGGGGATCGCGCGGGCGGTGTTCGTCGGCACCAGCATGGGCGGGCTGATCACCATGGCGATCGCCGCGATGAACCCGCCGGCGGTGGCCGCCGCGGTGCTCAACGACGTCGGCCCGGAGCTGTCGCCGGTGGGGCTCGGACGCATCCTGACCTACGTCGGCGGGCGCAAGGGTCCGGTCGAAAGCTGGGACGACGCCGCCGATTTCGCGCAGAGCATCAACGGGCTGGCGTTCCCGGACGCCGGGCCCGAGCACTGGCGGGCGTTCGCCCGGCGCATCTTCCGCGAGGAGAACGGGCGGCCGGTGCTCGACTACGACCCGAAGATCTCGCAGGCGTTCGCGGCCTACGACCCGAGCCGGCCGCAGCCGGACCTCTGGCCTCTGTTCCAGGCGTTCACCACCGGGCGGCGGGTGCTGTTCGTGCATGGCGGCATCTCGGACCTCGTGGACGACCCGATCGCCGAGCGGATGCGCGCCGTCGATCCGGAGCTGGTCTACGCGCGCGTTCCGAACGTCGGCCACGCGCCGATGCTGACCGAGCCCGAGGCGCGAGAGGCGCTGGACCGGTTCCTCGCGGAGGTCCCCTGACGCGCCGGGCTTGACCGCGCGCCGCCGCTCCGCACGAGTGGGGGCGACCCACGGAGTCAGGCCCCCATGAAACGTCTGATGCTCGCCGCCGCGTGCGCGGCCGCCCTCGCCGTCCCCGCCGCCGCGCAGTCGCCGGCGCAGGTGACCACCCGCCAATCCGGCGCGCTGACGCTGGAGAACGTGCCGGAAATTCCGGCGGACTTGCGCGAGCGACTGGACCGGTACCAGGACGCACGCTCCGCCAGCTTCCAGGACTGGCTCGCCGACGGCTCGATGCTGATCACCACGCGGTTCGGCGAGACGGCGCAGGTGCATCGGGTCGCCGGTCCCGGCATGGCGCGCACCCAGCTGACGTTCTTCGACGAGCCGATTTCCG
>DASVVG010000253.1:0-1509 GCA_036386655.1 Caulobacteraceae bacterium
GGCATGTCACCGAAGCAGCGAGCCTGCGGGCCGGGGGTGCAAGGGCCATCCAAGCCCCGAACCCCGGTCGCGTTTGACCCGCGACAAGAGCCCGGTGCGGGAAAGCCGCACGCCGGGATCTGTGGGGGAGGTGCCGGGTAATCGGCACCTCTACCCGACCCAGTTATGCGGCGTAGCAGAGCGCATGGACGATGCCGTCGCAGAGGGCGGGACGGAGTTTTGGTGTCTTGCCTCGACGCCGGGAGGTGAGGAAACCCTGCTCCCGCCAGATCTGGCGCCGAACCGCGGCGAGGGTGTCAGCGAAGGTAGGCCGCTGCTTGCGGTACCAGGCGGCCGCTGAAACGCGCAGGCGAGCGTGACGGCTGAGGCGGTTGGCCAGCAGGGTCACGACCGAGAACAAGCCGAGCAGGCAGGGCGTGGTGCGGGCGATGGCCTGGTCGGACCACTGCCGCTGGGTCTCGACGCCGAGGTGGTCGCGGGCCTCTCGGAAGGTGACCTCCAGCTGCCAGCGCTGCGTGAACCAGCGGAGGATCTGCAGCGGCTCTTGCGCGGGGTCGGTGCAGAGCAGGGCCTGCGGGTCAAAGCGCCGGCTGGGGTCGCGCAGCAGCACCCAGCGGACCGGCACCACCGGCAGACCATTATGACGCCAGACGGCAGTGTCGGAGCAGATTTCCAACACGCGCTCGCCCTCGCCATACCAGTCAGGCACGGTCACCCGCTGCCATGGTGTGGCCTGGTTGGCCAGCACCGTGGCCAGGGTCGGCAGGCGCTCGCCCTTGGTGCGGGGCCGTCCCCTGGTCCTGGGCTGGCGCGGAGCCGCTGGGGCGTAGAGCGCGGCGTCGAGCCGCAGGCGGGTGATACAGGTCACGTCCTGCCGGACCAAGCTGGCGAGGAGTTCGAGAGCGGCAAAACTGCTGTCGGCCACGAGCACGAGCGTTCGCTCCGGCATCCAGCGACGGGCCTGCAGGACCAACTGCCGCGCCCAGTCCGTCAGCTTCTTGTGCCGCCGGCCCCGCTCTTGGCTGTAGCGCTCCGAGGGGGCGAGCGCGGTCAGGAAGGGTAGTGCCCAGACCCGCCCGGCCCAGGGGATCGGGACCAGCAGCATCAGGCTGAGCCAGCGCAGGCCGCTGGCCTTGTGTGAAATGCCCCTTCGAGGAGCGGACCGGATCACGGTAGATGCCTTTGGCGCTGATGCACTTGCCGCGCCGGCGTTCGATATGGTCATCAAGGCCCAGCAGCACCGGCCCCTTCGGCGCAAAGGCATCCAGCAGCAGCCCGAGCAACACCCGGGCTGCGGCCCGCCCACTCCAGGCGGCGCGGTTGAGCACGCGATGGTAGTTGACGAACCGCCGCTCCCAACCGAGCCCGGTCACCCGCAAGATGCTGGCCACCGTGCGCTGCCCTGGAACCAGGATGGCGCCGATCAGCAGCACCTGAGCATGCCGCCACGTGAGTTGGCGAAAGAGCGGTGCGAAGCATAGGATCACCGCGGCGAAGCGGGCTGGCAGG
>DASVVG010000254.1:0-12021 GCA_036386655.1 Caulobacteraceae bacterium
AGGAAGCTCAGCGCCGCCGCCATCGCCGCCGCGGCCAGCCCGCAGCGAGCCAGCGCCTCGATCGGCAGGGGCAGCGGCATCACGCGGCGGCCGAGCGCCCACGAGCCCACCGCGCCCAGCACGAAGCTGCCCGTGGTCGCCCACACCGCGCCGTCGAGGCCGAAGCGGGGGATCAGCACGAGGTTGAGCACGAGGTTCGCGGCCGCCGTAATGCCGATGACGACGAACAGCAGGCCCGGCCGCTGGCCGAGCGTGAACGCCTGCCGCAGATAGTGCGTGGTCATCCCGGCGAAGAAGGCGCTGGCCGCGATCCACGGCATCACCTGCGCGGCGCCGTCCCGCAGCGCCGCGCCCAGCAGCAGGTCGGCGGTGGGCTGCGCCACCAGCGCGATCCCCACCGCGGCGGGCAGCGCCACCAGCACCATCACCTCGCCCTGCAGCCGCGCGGCGTCCTGCATGGCGCCCAGGCCCCGGCGCTCGAGCGCCGCGATCAGCGCGGGCGCGCCGGCGAGCCCCAGCCAGATGAACATGATGTCCAGCGTGCGGTGCGCCAGCCCGTAGCCGGCGTGGTAGATCCCCACCTGCGCCTCGTCGAGGAAGCCGGCGATCAGGAAGCGGTCCATGCTGGCCAGCAGCGTTCCGAGCATCAGCGAGAAGGCGAGCGGCAGGCCATAGGCCGCATAGCGCCGCGCCCGCTCCGGCTGGAAGCGCCCGCCGCGCGCCCGGGCGAGTTCCCCGGGCAGGCTCAGGAGCAGGCCCAGCAGCGCCGCCACGGCCACGCCGATCGCGGGCGCCGCGCCGCCCAGCCCGGCCACCGCGAGGCCCAGCCCTCCGGCGAACCCGCCGATCAGGCAGAGCAGGTCGGTCACGGCGTAGACGCCCACCCGCCCCTCGGCGCGGCGGCGGTGCTGGATCAGCTTCAGCCCGCTGTTGACGATCACCGCGGCCGCCCCGGCGGCGAGCGCCAGCTCCAGGTCCGGGTTCAGCGAAACCACGGCGAGGATCCCCGCCGCCGTGAGACCGCCCAGGGTCGCCAGCGCCACGTAGGCGCGGTGGATCGTGCTCAGGTGGTCCCGGGCTTCCCCCGCCTCCACCGACTGGACGTGGAAGCGCTCCATGGCCGCTTCGGTCCACACCAGGAACAGGCTCTGCACCAGCGCCGCGGCCGAAAAGGCCAGCGCGTAGTGCCCGAACTGCTCGGGCGTGAGCAGCCGGGTGAAGGCCACCACGGCGCCGACGCCGATCAGGGCGTCCACCGCCTGCACAGGCAGGTACCCGAAGAGCCCGCGCCAAAACATGCCGTCACCCGCTAAAGACAAACTCGCCGCAGCAAGGACCATGCCTGACAGGCGAGCCCTCGCTCCCCTCACAGGCGAAAACGGCACAGGCCGCTGGCCCGCCGCTTGCACCCTCGCCCAAGCCGGAATTCGAGGTCGGGCGGACCATGATCGTCGAAGTTGTTAACGAACTGCGCGCGCTCGAAGCGCTGCGCGAGGAGTGGGACGCTCTGGCGGACCGCTTCGACACGCCCCTGCTCCGCTCCGCCTTCTTCCTCGCGGCCGCCCGGACCTACGGCGCCGGCGAGGAGCTGGCGGTGTTCACCATCCGGCGCGACGGCCGGCTGGTCGCCGCCGCCCCGCTGGTGGTCGATCGCTCCGGCCTGGTGCCCCGCCTTCGCCCGCTCGCGTTCCAGGACAAGGAGCCCGACGGCTTCCTCTACGAGGACGAGGCGGCGCTCACCGCGCTCTGCGCCGCCGTGCTCGGCGCCGGCCGTCCGCTGGTGCTGGCCCGCCTCGACCCGGGTTCCCCGGAATGGCGCGTGCTGGCGCGCGACGCCGGCCGCTACGGCATGACCCTGCTGCGGCCCGCGGCCAACAGCTGCTACCGCACCGTCCTCGCCGGCAGCGCCGCCGCCTTCGAAGCCGCCATGGACTCCAAGAAGCGCTCACGCCTGCGCCGCATGCGCAACGGGCTGGAGCAGCACGGCGAGGTCACCTTCGAGGTGACCAGCCCCGACGAGGCCGCCGTCGACGCGGCCGTGGAGGAGGTCGCGCGCGTCGAGGCCGCCAGCTGGAAGCTCCGCAGCGGCACGGCGATGGCCGTCAGCCCCGAACGCAGCGCCTGCATGACCGAGCACGCCCGCCTCGCCGCCCGCGAGGGGATGCTGCGCCTCTCCGCCCTCCGCCTGAACGGCGAGACCATCGCCGCCCAGCTCGACCTCGAGTACGCCGGCCGCCTCTGGGGCCAGAAGATGGGCGCCGACGAGCGCTGGGCGAAGTACGGCCCCGGCATCCTCAGCAACCACGAGCTGATGAAGTGGGCCTCCGACCAGGGGCTGAGCGCGCTGGAGCACCTCGGCTTCGCGGAGGAGTGGCAGCGCCGCTGGCCGTTCGAGGCGCGCGAGTTCGGCGCCTTCCGCTTCTATCCGCGCCGGGCGACCGCCGCCCTCGCCTTCGGCGCCGACGCCGCCGCCTTCGTCACCCGCGGGGTCCGCGCCCGCGCCGTCGCCCGCGCCCGCGCCGCGGAAAAGGCGCGCGCGGCATGACCTCGGTCGAGATCATCACCTCCCGCGCCGGGTTCGAGGCCACGGCGGCCGAGTGGAACGCGCTCGCCGACCGCGCCTCCCCCTCGCCGCTGCTGCGCCACGAGTGGCTGCTGACCGCCGCGCGCACCCTCTCGCCCGACGACGACCTCGCCGTCGCCGTGGCCCGCCGCGACGGCCGCCTGTGCGCCGCCGCCCCGCTGGTGGTGGACCGCTCCACCGTGGTCCCGCGCCTGCGCCTGCTCGGTTGGCAGACCAGCGAGCCGGAAGCCTTCCTGTACGAAGACGAGGACGCGCTCGAGGCGGTCTGCCGCGCCGTGCTCCGCCTGGGCCGCCCGGTCATGCTGCAGCGGCTCGCCACCGACTCCCCCGAGTGGCGCCTGCTCGGCGAGCACGCGCGCCGCCGCGGTTTCGCGGTGCTGCGCCCCTCGACCAGCCCCTACTACTTCACCGCCCTGGAGAAGGACTGGCCCGCGTTCGAGCAGTCCATCGCCGGAAAGAAGCGCTCCGAGCTGCGCAAGCTCCGCCGCGACCTCGAAAGCCACGGCGAGGTCGCCTTCGAGATGCTCCGCCCGGCCGATCCCGAGACCGCCCTGCGCCTGCTCGACGAGCTGCAGCGCATCGAGGCCTCCGGCTGGAAGGGCCGCGACGGCACCGACATGCTGTCCCGCCCGCCGCTCGCCCGCTTCATGGCCGAGTACGCCGGCCTCGCCGCCCGCCGGGGCATGCTGCGCATCTCCGTCCTCCGCCTGAAGGGCGAGCCGGTCGTCGTGCAGATGGACATCGAGCACGGCGGCCGCCTCTGGGGCCTGAAGATGGGCACCGACGAGCGCTGGCTGAAATGCGGCCCCGGCATCCTCAGCACGCACGAGATCTGCCGCTGGGCGATCGAGAACGGCCTCGAAGGGCTCGAGCACATGGGCCGCGCCGAGCAGTGGCAGCGCCGCTGGCCGCACGTCGTGCGCGACTGCAGCAGCTTCCGCTTCTACCCCCGCCGGCTGGGCGCCGCCGTCGCCTTCGGCCTCGACACCGCCGAGTACGCCCGCCGCAAGGTCGCCGACCGCGCCGCCTGACGCTCAGACCGCCGCCCGCGCCGCCTCCAGGTCCTCGGGCGTGTCCACGCTGATCGGCGCCTGGTCGACCACCGCCGCCCAGATCGACATCCCCAGCTCCAGCGCGCGCAGCTGCTCCAGCCCCTCGCGCCGCTCCAGCGCCGAGGGCGCCGCGGCCGTGAACCGGTCCAACGCGTCGCGCCGATACCCGTAGAGCCCTAGGTGCCGCCACACGGGGCCCTCGCCGTAGAGGGTCGAGCGCGTGAAGTAGAGCGCCCGCCCCGCCCGCCCGGCCGGGCGCATCGCCAGCACCGCCTTCACCACCGACGGCGCGCTCCGGTCCGCCGCCGACGCCTCGGTCGCCACGCAGGTGGCGATGTCGCAGGCGGGCTCCTCGCCCAGCAGGTCCACGCACGCGGTGATCACGCCGGGATCCACGAACGGCATGTCGCCCTGCAGGTTGACGACCACGTCGTGCGTACGGCCGGGGTCCAGGATGTCCGCCGCCGCCTTGATCCGGTCGGTGCCCGACGGCAGCGAGGGCGCGGTCAGCACCGCCTCGCCGCCGGCGGCCTGCACCGCGTCCACGATCTCCTGATCGCCCGCCGCCACCGCGACCCGCAGCCCCGCGCCCTCGGCCCGCCGCAGCACCCGCACGATCATCGGAACGCCGCCGATGTCGGCCAGCGGCTTGCCGGGCAGGCGGCTCGCGGCCATCCGCGCAGGGATCAGGATCAGCGGCGTCATGGAACGCTCCCGTCGCACCCGCCGTTCGGCGAAGGCGCGCTGTTGCAGCCCGTCCGGCAGCGTGTAGAACACCGCCGCATCAGAACAAGCCCGCCTCCGGAATGAGCAGCGACCTCCAGTTCAACAAATACGCCGGCGCCATCCTGGCCACCGCGCTCGCCATCACCGGCCTCGGCATCGGGTCGGAGATCCTGTTCGAGCCCGACGAGGCGGAAAAGCCCGGCTACGCCATCGCGATTCCGGAAGAGGCCGCGGGCGGCGACGAGGGCCCGGCCCTGCCGCCCGACTGGGGCACCCTGCTTCCCGCCGCCAACGTGGCGAGCGGCGCGACCGTCTCCAAGAAGTGCGTCTCCTGCCACACCTTCGAGAACGGCGGCGCGAACGGCACTGGCCCGAACCTGTGGGGCGTCCTCGGCGCCGCCGTGGCCGCAAAGGCCGGCTTCGCCTACTCGCCTGCGCTCAAGGGCAAGGGCGGGACCTGGACCTACGACGAGATGAACGGCTTCCTCGCCGCGCCGGCGAAGCACGTCCCCGGCACCAAGATGACCTTCGTCGGCCTGAAGAACGTCGACGACCGCGTCAACATCATCGCCTACCTGCGCACCATGACCAGCGCGCCGCCCCCGATCCCGGCGCCGGATCCCGCGCGTCAGCCCGGCGCCGCCCCCGCGGCCGGCGACGTCGCGGGCGCTCAGGGCGGCACCGTCCCCACCGGCGCTGAAGGCGCCGCGGGCCTCGTCCCGGCTCCGGCGGGCGGCGCCACCGGCACGCCCCCGACGGCGGCCGGCGGCGGCATGTCCGGCCAGACGCCGACCTACGGCCAGCCCGGTGCCGCGCCTCAGGCGATGACCCCCTCCGGCTCGGGCGAGCAGGGCGGCAAGGGCGTCGGCGCGGTCCGCGCGGGCGAAGGCGGCACCACCGGCGTCACCGGCACGCGGGCGACCGCCCGTCCGGCGCAGAACCCGCAGGCCCGCAACCCGGCCGCGCAGCCGCCTCCGAGCCAGACCCGCGGCGCCCAGCGCCAGCAGTAGTCAGAGCCGCCGGAACAACGGCGGGCCCGTGCCCAGCTCGGCCATCCGGGCGACCACCGTCTCGAGCGGCTCCACGACGACGGCCATGTGGTGCGAGTTGGCGTGCAGCACCCGGTCCGCGGCGACGAGCATCCCCACGTGCCCGCGCGCGAACACGAGGTCGCCCCGCCGGAGCGGCTCCCCCGCCGGGTCGATCTCCCGGCCCAGCGCCTGCGCCTGAGCGTCGCTGTCGCGCGGGCACGGCAGCCCGCAGGCATAGAGCGCCTGCTGCACCAGCCCCGAGCAGTCGAGGCCCAGGCTCTCCCGCCCGCCCCACTGGTACGGCGCGCCGACGAACCGCTCCGCCACCGCCACCGGGTCCGCCTCGTGCGCCTCCAGCGGCCGCAGGTGCGGCTCGAAGAACCAGCCCGCGTCCTCGGCGCGGGCGAAGCGGCCGTCGTGCTCGACCACCCGGACGAGCGAATTCATCGAATACAGCCGCGGGGGCGTGCTCTTCAGGTCCGGCTCCGGGAAGGCGTACGTCCGCAGCGCCGCCACCGCATGCGTCGGCGCCGCGCCGGCCGCATGCAGCGCCGCCCCCTCGACCCAGCCCTCGTAGCCGTCGCGCACCGCCCGCCCGCGGACCCAGCCCTCTCCCGCGTCGGCGACCTCGAAGTCCTCGCCGAACAGCAGCTGGTCGACCTGCTCCGAGGTGACGTCCGGCTCCGCCCGGATCGCCGCGGCCGGGGCCGCGCAGCGCCTGCGGCCCCCCTCCGTCATCGGCCGCCGTAGCGCCGGCTGATCATCCGGTAGAGCCCCCGGATCGCCTGCGCCTCGCCGCCGACCGGGGAGCCGGGCGCCGCCTTCGGGTTCCACGCCATGATGTCGAAGTGCGCCCACGCCCGCTCCGGCGCGAACTTCTTCAGGAACAGCGCCGCGATGATCGAGCCCGCCTGCGCCCAGTCCTTCCCGTCGTTCGAGACCTGCGCGATGTCGCTGTCGATCGCCTCCGCGTAACCGCTCCACAGCGGCATCCGCCACACCGGGTCCGCCGCCTCGCGCGCGGCTTGCGCGATCTCCTCCGCCAGCCCCTCGTCGTCGGTGTAGAACGGCGGCAGCTGCGGCCCCAGCGCCACCCGCGCCGCCCCCGTCAGCGTGGCCAGGTCGATCGTCAGGTCCGGCTCCAGCTCCGCCGCCCGCGCCAGCGCGTCGGCCAGGATCAGCCGCCCTTCCGCGTCCGTGTTGCCGATCTCGACAGTCAGCCCCTTGCGCGTGGCGATCACGTCGCCCGGCCGGAAGGCGTCGCCGCTGATCGCGTTCTCCACCACCGGCGTGATCACCGCGAGCCGCACCGGCAGCTTCGCGTCCATGATCATGCGGCCGAGCGCCAGCGCGTGCGCGGCCCCGCCCATGTCCTTCTTCATGATCCGCATGCCGCCGCCGGGCTTGATGTTCAGCCCGCCGGAGTCGAACACCACGCCCTTGCCGACCAGCGCGATCAGCGGCCCGCTCTCGCCCCAGCGCATCTCGACGATCCTCGGCGCCCGGTGCGCCGCCGCGGCGCGTCCGACCGCGTGCACCGCCGGATAGTTCGCCTCCAGCAGCGCGTCGCCTTCGATCACCGTGACCTGCGCGCCCGCCGACTCGGCGATCTCGCGCGCCACCGCCTCGATCTGGCGGGGGCCCATGTCATTGGCGGGCGTGTTGACCATGTCGCGCGCCATCGCGCACGCGTGCGCCACCCGCCGCACTTCCGTCAGGTCGGCGCCTTCCGGCGCGACCAGCCGCACCCGCCCGTGCTTGTGGTCCGTCTTGTAGCGATCGAAGACGTAGCTCCCGAGCGCGAACGCCGTCGCCACCGCGGTCGCCGCCCACGCCCCTGGCGCGTCCTCCAGCCGGTAGTCCCCCGCGGGCAGCTTCGCCGGCAGCTGCCGCGCCAGCATCGCCTCGCCGCCCGCGCCGACGCCGAACAGCACCTGCTCGAGCCCGCCGTCCGCCGCGTGCAGCGGCAGCACTCGTCCGCTCTGTCCGCTGAAGTCGCTGATCCGCGCCGCTTCCTGGGCTGCCGCGGAGAGCCCGTCGAGCGCGCCTTCGCGCACGCACCGCACCGGCACGGCGGAGGGGGCTTCGGCGAGGACCACGTCGATCATGCTTAACGCTTCCTTGATCCCGGCCGCCGACCTTCGAGCGGACCCCTTCGAGGAGACCTTCGATGTCTCGCAAGCGCGCCCTCGCTGCAACCGTTCCCGCCGTCGCCCTCGCCCTGCTCGCCGCCTCGCCCGCCGGCGCGCTGCCGTTCGGCATCGGCAGGAAGAAGGAAAACGCGCCCGCCTCCGCGGACGCCCCGGCTTCCAAGGCCGCTCCTGCCAAGGCCCAGGCCAAGGCGCCCGCCGCCCGCCGCGCCTCGGCCGAGGAACGCACCATGGTCGAGCGGCTCGACCCCCTCGCCCGCGCCACCTTCTGGGCCCGCGAGTTCGAGCTCGACGCCCGCGACCTGCAGGCCGGCGTCTCCCTCAGCGCCGCGCTCCGCGCCATGGGCCGCAACAGCGAGGCCGCGGACGCCTCCGCCCGCGTGCTGGCGGTGAAGCCGGACCATGTCGAAGGCCTGCTGGAGTCCGCCCGCGCGCAGATCGGCCAGAACGAGGGCTTCTACGCGATCGAGCCCGCCCGCAAGGCGATGACGCTGGCGCCGAAGGACTGGCGCGCGCCCTCGCTGCTCGGCGTCGCCTACCAGCAGGTGGGCCGCCTCCCCGAAGCCCGGCAGGCGTGGGAGAAGGCGCTCGCCCTCTCGCCCGAAAACCCCGCCGTCCTCGCCAACCTCGCCCTCGCCGACGCTTCCGACGGCCGCTACGCCCAAGCCGAGGGCCTGCTGCGCCGCGCCGCCGCCCGGCCGGGTTCGGGCCTGAAGGTGCGCCAGAACCTGGCGCTCGTCCTGGGCCTGCAGGGCAAGTTCGCCGAAGCCGAGCGCCTCGTCCGCGAGGACATGCCGCCCGAAGCCGCCACCGCCCACATCGCCTGGCTCCACGCCGCCGCGAAGGGCAAGGGCGGCCGCTCCTGGGACTCCCTGAAAGCGCCGCAGACGAACTAGCGCGGCCCGCGTGCTAAGCACGGGAGGGGACTCCCAGCGCCGAGGCGGCATGCTGAAGCTACTACAGTCGACCGCGGCCGCAGCTTTGTCGCTGGCGGCGGTCTCGGCGAGCTCGACGGAAACGACGGCGCAGACCACCGATCAGCTCCGGGCGGCCCGCGGCCCCTGGGGGACGCGGCAATCGTCGTCCGGGTTCAGCACGTCCGACACCGGCGGCTGGAGCATCGTCGCCGTCTTCACCGAATATGATCGAACTAGGGTCCACCCCGACGGACGGCCGAGCGCTTGGTGGATCGCTCGCCGCACTAGCGGCTCCGACTTGCGTAAGGAGGTGGCGGTCGTCTGGGCGGACTCCCGCCGCTGCCCGGAGCTGAGCGCAGCGCTCTACACGATGACCGAACTCGCAGCTCCGCGCGTACAGGTCGATGGCATGGCGCCGCACTTCACCCAACCGCACCCGCCGAGAATGCCTTGGCCCACCTTCGACGGCACGACCTACACGATCTGGAGCGAGCGCGGTCTTCAACCCGGCTTCAGACCCGGCGCGGTTGAAATGTCCAGCAACGGCGGGATCATCGCCCAATGGGGCGAGGAGACGGTGAAAGCGCTGGCGCCGTGCTGGCGGTCGGAGCCGCCCGCCGCCGCTCGCTAGCCCATCCCCGAGTCCTGCACCTTCAGGATCGCCGGGCCCAGGATGACGATGAACAGCACCGGCAGCAGGAACAGGATCATCGGCACGGTGAGCTTCGCCGGCAGCGCCGCGGCCTTCTTCTCGGCCGCCATCAGGCGCATGTCGCGGTTCTCCTTCGACATGACCCGCAGCGCCTGGCCGAGCGGCGTGCCGTAGCGCTCCGCCTGCACCATGGCCGTGACCACCGCTTTCACGCCGGGATAGTTCACCCGCTTGGCCAGGCCTTCGTAGGCCATGCGCCGTTCCGGCAGGTACGACAGCTCCGCGCCGAGCAGGGTCAGCTCCTCGGCCAGCTCTATGGACCGGCCGCCGATCTCCTGGCTGACCTTCTGGATCGCCGACTCGATCGACATCCCGGATTCCACGCAGATCAGCATCAGGTCGAGCGCGTCCGGCCAGGCCTGGACGATGGAGCCGCGGCGTTTGCTGATCTGGTTCGAAAGGAAGATGTTCGGCGCGTAGAAGCCGAGCGCGAAGCAGCCGGCCACGGCCATCAGCCGCGAGTTGCCCGGCATGTCGAACGGCGACAGCCCGTACAGGTAGAGCGCGCCGAAGATGCCGAGCGCGAACGGTCCGACCAGCCGGAAGAAGTAGAAGCGCGCCAGCGGCTTCGGGCCGCGGTAGCCGGCCTCCGCCAGCTTGTCGACGATCTTCGGGTCTTCCAGCAGCTTGCGCAGGTTCAGCCGCTCGACGATCGCCTGCAGCGGCCCGCCGTCTGCGTGGCGCAGCCCGCTCTGGCTGCGCTGCGCCAGCGCCTTGCGCGACTTGCGCCGCAGCTCCTCGCGCCGGCTCGCCACCGACTGCAGCCGGCCTTCCAGGCGGCTCGCGCCGGCGACCGGCGCGAACAGCGTCACGATCGTGCCGAAGACCACCAGGGCGGTGAACAGGGCGAGCAGGTTTTCGGGAGAGAGGAGCGTGCCCACCGCGGCCTCACATCTTGAAGTTGATCATGCGGCGCATCACGAAGCCGCCGATGCACATCCAGATCGCGCCGCCGGCCAGCATCATGTTGCCGCGCGGATCCTCGAACATCACCTTCATGTACGAGGGCGTCATCACCGTGATCAGGATCATCACGCCCGGCGGCAGCGCGGCGATGATCATCGCCGAGGCGGTCGCTTCCGAGGACAGCGCCTTCACCTTCTCCCGCATCATCTTCCGCGAGCGCAGCACGTTCGACAGGTTGCCCAGCGCCTCGGCCAGGTTGCCGCCGGCCTTCTGCTGGATCGCCAGCACGATGGTGAAGAAGCGGAGCTCCGACGTGGGCATCCGCTCGTAGGATTTCTCCAGCGCCTGCTCGAGCGTCATGCCCATGCCGACGTTCTCGACCAGTCGGAGGAATTCGGGGCCCAGGGGCGCCGGGCTCTCGCGCGAGATCATCTTCAGGCAGTCGTGCACCGGCAGGCCCGACTTCACGCCCCGGACGATCACGTCGATGGCGTTGGGGAATTCCTCGGTGAACTTCTTCAGGCGGCGCTTGCCGAGGAAGTTCAGCACCCAGCGCGGCAGCCCCAGGCCGGCGCCGAAGCCCAGCCCGATCGCGATCAGCGGCGGCGCCTTCAGCACCATGGCCGCGAACGCCACGACCACGCCGACGACCACGGTCACGATCCAGAACGCGCGCGGCGCGGCGGAAATCCCGGCCTGCTGCATCTTCGCGCCCAGGCTGAGCGTCGCCTTGCGCTGCTTGCGGTCGGCGTCCTTCAGCGTCTGCAGCATCGCCTTGCGGCGGCCGGACGCGTCCTGCCCGCCGGCCCGCGCCCGCGCCCGCTCGGCGTCGCGGTTCTCCTTGGCGAGCAGCTTCGCGCGCTGCGCCAGCTTCTGGTTGTCGGCGCCCGCGACCAGCGCGAAGCCGAAGCCCGCGACGCTGACGAAGCCGAGCGCCGCGGCCACCATGGCCATCAGCGTCGGGTTCATTCCGCGGCGTCCAGCGCTTCCGCCAGTTCCCGCTCCAGGCCGTAGTAGCGCGCGCGGTCCCAGAACCGCGGCCGCGCGATGCCGGTCGACCGGAACTTGCCGGCGACCTTGCCCTCGGCGTCCTCGCCGGAGATCTCGTAGAGGAACAGGTCCTGGGTGACGATCACGTCGCCTTCCAGGCCCAGCACCTCGGTCACCTGCGTGATCCGGCGCGAGCCGTCGCGCAGGCGAGCGGCCTGGATGATCACGTCGATCGAGCCCACGATCATCTCGCGGATGGTCTTCGACGGCAGGCCGTAGCCGCCCATCGTGATCATCGACTCGATCCGGCTGATGGCCTCGCGCGGCGTGTTGGCGTGCAGCGTGCCCATCGAGCCGTCGTGGCCGGTGTTCATCGCCTGCAGCAGGTCGAACGCTTCGGGTCCGCGGACTTCGCCGACGATGATCCGCTCCGGACGCATCCGCAGGCAGTTCTTCACCAGGTCGCGCATGGTGATCTCGCCCTGCCCTTCCAGGTTGGGCGGGCGGGTTTCCAGGCGGACCACGTGCGGCTGCTGAAGCTGCAGCTCGGCCGCGTCTTCGCAGGTGATGACGCGCTCGTTGGGGTCGATGAACGCCGTCATGGTGTTGAGCAGCGTCGTCTTGCCGGAGCCGGTGCCGCCGCTGATCAGGACGTTGCAGCGCGACGCGCCGATGACGCCGAGGACGCGCGCGCCCTCCGGGCTGATCGAGATGAACTCGACCAGGTGCTTCATCGTCAGCTTGTCTTACTTGAACTTCCGGATGGTCAGCGTCGGGCCGTCCAGCGCCAGCGGCGGCGCGATGACGTTGACGCGCGAGCCGTCCGGCAGGCGGGCGTCGCAGATCGGCGAGCTTTCGTCGACGCGCCGACCCACCTGCGACACGATCCGCTGGCAGATGTTCATCAGCTGGCTGTTGTCGCGGAAGCGGACGTTGGTCAGCTGGACCTTGCC
>DASVVG010000255.1:0-1628 GCA_036386655.1 Caulobacteraceae bacterium
CGTAGAGCAGCCAGGGATCAACTGCTTCGATGGCTCTACCGAACATGGCACGCCTCCGCAGGCATGCTGCGCGGGATCGGACGTGGCTTGCCGGTCTCGTCGAGGGCGACGAAAGTGAACTCGGCCGAGGTCACCTTCACCCGCTCGCCCGGGCGGAACAGCAGCGTGGCGGGCGTTTCCGGGCGGATGCCGTTGACGAGATGAGAGCATGCAAAATCGTGGGGGATGATCAGGCTGCTTCTGCCAGTGGCTGGTCATCGTTCGCGGGCCGGAAGCCCGGATGGCGCCGCCGGAAGGCGTCCTCGAGCGTGTCGTTCAGTACGGCCGTGCGCAGGTCGAGGAAGGGCTGCACGGTCGCCCTGTTCCAGCGCATCTGCTGCGCCTTGTTCATGCGCTTGGCCACGATCTCGTTCACCGCGCTCTCCACGAACGCGGTCGAGATCGGCTGCCCACGCCGACGCCGGGCGGCGTAGGGCACCAACGCTGCTTGGTTGCGCTCGAGATAGCTTATCAAGCTGGTGACGTGCCGCTGGAGGCGCTCAATCCCGGCCGCCTCACGCACATGCCTGCGCCTGATCCAGCGAAGCAGGGCGGTGAGCCTGTCCCGACATCCTGCCCAGCGGCCATGCCACAGACGCCACTTCGCGCGTTCCAGGTCGCGCGCTGCGTGCTGAGCAAGCGGCGCCTCAAGGCCGCGGGCCGCCTGCAGCGCGTGCTCGAACCGCACCGCGGCATGCCACCAGTCCAACACGGGCGTGGCGCCCGGCAACACCTCGTGCTGCAGCCGCCACAGCCCGGCATCGCCGTCGCACAGCACGGTTGCGGGCGTGTCGGCAGTCACGCCCGCTGCGGCGAGCGCCTGTCGGAGAGCCTCGGCCGAAGCCGCCTGGCCATTCCGGGCAAAGGCGAAGCGATGCTGAACACCTTGGGCATCGATCACCTTGCCCGCGACCACCTCGAAGTGGCGCCCCTCCTCGGGGTGCCGGCTACGCACGTAGCCACCATCGAACCCGACCACGACGGGTCCGGTCACCCCCGCCCCGGGCCGCCTCGCGGTCTCGGCCAAGGATGGCTGCACCACCGCCTCGCCGACCCGTCGAGTCCGGTTCCGGACCGTGCCTGCGTTCGCCGCCCCACCGATCGGGAGCAGCTCGGACAGGAGCGCGGCGACCTTGCCGAACGGCGCCAGCGCTGCATACCGGGCCGTGACGTAGGCGAGCTCGGGCGCAACGGTACCCCCACCGAGGTCCAGGGCAGCGAAGCTCTTCGGCTCGCCCGAGCCATGGCAGGGGCAGACCAGCAACCGTCGGACCTGGACCGGCACTTCGCCGAACAGCGAACGAAAAGTCGCCCGGTAATGGCCCTTGCTGGCCAGCATGTGCCCGCAGGCCGCGCACCAGCGGCGTCGTTCGCCCACCGTGGCCGCCTGTGCCGTCACGATCTCGGCTTGCAGCGCCGTGGTGAGCCGCTTCACCTCCTCCAGCCGGAGCCCGAGATCGGCCAGCCCGATCGCCTCGCCACGCTCGATCCGGTCAACCTCGGTCTCCGTCGCCACCCCGGGCTCCAGCTCCGTCACCAGCTTCACCCGCCACATCAGTCTCGGCACCGGCGTCGCTCCCCTCGCTCCC
>DASVVG010000256.1:0-10807 GCA_036386655.1 Caulobacteraceae bacterium
ATCCTCGGGAGGACTTCGAGATCAATGTTCGCGGCACGTTGAACCTGCTCGATGCCGTGCGCCTGCGGGGCGAGCCCGTGCCCTTCATCTTCGCTTCGACGAACAAGGTCTACGGTGACCTTGGCGACCTTCCACTGAGCGGCGGCAGCGGACGGTATGAGCCCCAGGAACCGGTCGCGCGGCGCGGCATCGACGAGCGGCGACCGCTCGATTTTCACACGCCGTACGGCTGCTCCAAGGGCGCGGCCGACCAGTACGTGCTCGACTATGCGCGGAGCTTCGGGATTCCGACCGCGGTGCTGCGGATGAGCTGTATCTACGGCCAGCGGCAGATGGGCACCGAGGACCAGGGCTGGGTGGCGCATTTCCTCATCCGAGCGCTCACGGGCAAACCGATCACGCTCTACGGCGACGGCCGACAAGTGCGCGACATCCTCGACGTGTCGGACGCGGTGGACGCGTACGTGGCGGCCTGGCGGCGCATCGCGCAGGTGTCGGGCCGCGCCTTCAATCTGGGCGGCGGGCCGGAGAACGCGGTCAGCCTGCGCCAGCTGATCGCGCACATCGAAAGCCTCACCGGGCGGCCGGTGCAGACGGAGTTCTCCGACTGGCGGCCGGGCGACCAGCGCTACTACGTCTCGGACACGCGACTGGCGCAGCGGGAGCTGGGGCTCGGAACGGCGCGGCCGTGGCGCGAGGGCGTCGCCGCGCTGGCCAACTGGCTGCAGGCCGAGCGGGCGGGGCCTGCGCGGCGACTCGTGGGCGCCGCCTGATGGCGGCCTGCGAAGCATCCGGCGAACCCATCCGCCTGTTCATGACCACCGATGCGGTGGGCGGCGTATGGCAGTACGCGCTCGACCTGGCGCGCGGGCTGCAGCCCTCCGGCGTGCAGACCACGCTCGCCGTGCTGGGACCCGCGCCCACCGAAGACCAGATGCAGACCGCAGCGGCCGTCGAGGGACTGCGCGTCATCCGCGCCGACTTCCCGCTGGAGTGGCTGGCGCTGAGCGGCGGCATCGTCGAGGCGGCGGGCGCGGCGGTGGCGGCGATGGCCCGCGAGAGCGGCGCGGACGTGGTGCACCTGAACACGCCGGCGCTCGGAGCCGAAGGCGGCTTCACCTGCCCGGTGGTGGCGGCGGCCCACTCGTGCGTCGCCACCTGGTGGAAGGCGGTCGGCGAAGGGCCGATGCCGAACGACTTCGCCTGGCGAACGGCGCTGGTGCGGCGCGGCTACGCGAACGCGGACCGACTGATCGCGCCCTCGGCCGCATTCGCCGAAGCGACGAAGGAAGTCTACGGCCTCGACGAGGCGCCCGCGGTGGTGCGCAACGGACGCAAGCGGTCGCGGCTGGAGACGTCGGAGCACCTCGGGGACTTCGTGTTCACGGCCGGCCGGCTGTGGGACCCCGGCAAGGGGCTGGAGGTGCTCGATCGCGCCGCGCAGCGCATCTCGACGCTGGTGGTCGCGGCCGGTCCGCTCTCGGGGCCGCACGGGCAGTCCGTGCCGCTGCCGCACGTGCGCTGCCTCGGGCGGGTGGACGACGCCGAGGTCGCGCGGCGGCTGGCCGCGCGGCCGGTGTTCGTCTCGCCGTCGCTGTACGAGCCGTTCGGGCTCGCGGTGCTGGAGGCGGCGCAGGCGGGCTGCGCGCTGGTGCTGTCGGACATCCCGACGTTCCGCGAACTCTGGGGCGGCGCGGCCGTGTTCACGCCGCCGGGCGACGACGCGGCGCTGGCCGACGCCCTGCAGCGGCTGATGCTGGACCCCGAGCTGCGGCTGGAGCTCGGCGCCGCCGCGCTGAAGCGGTCGCGCCGGTACACCGTCAAGGCGATGGCCGAGCGGGTGCACGGGGTCTACCGCGAACTGCTGACGGAGCGGGCGGGCGTCCGCGCCGCATGAGGTTCGTCTACTTCACGCACTCGCTGGCCTCGTGCTGGAACCATGGCAACGCGCACTTCCTGCGCGGCGTGCTGCGCGAGCTGATCGCGGCGGGGCACGAGGTGCGGGCGTTCGAGCCGGAAGGCGCCTGGAGCCTCGAGAACCTGACGCGGGACCACGGTGGGGCAGGGCTGGAGGCGTACCGCGCCGCCTATCCGGAGCTGACGTCGGAGACCTACGGGCCGGACCTGGACCTGGAGCGCGCCTGCGACGGGGCCGACGTGGTGATCGTCCACGAGTGGAACGAGCCGTGGCTGGTGGCGGCGCTCGGAAAGCTGCGCGCGCGTGGCGCCCGGTTCACCCTGCTGTTCCACGACACACATCACCGGGCGGTGAGCGCGCCGGAGGAAATGCGGGCGTACGACCTCGACGGCTACGACGGCGTGCTGGCGTTCGGCGAGACGCTGGCGGAGGTCTACCGGCGCTGGGGCTGGGCCGACCGGGTGTGGGTCTGGCACGAGGCGGCCGACACGCGGCTCTTCCGTCCGCCTGCGGAGGAGACTGAGCGGCGCGGGCTGGTCTGGATCGGCAACTGGGGCGACGGTGAGCGCACCACGGAGCTGGAGGAATTCCTGTTCCGCCCGGCGCGCGACGCTGGGGAGACGCTGGAGATCTATGGGGTTCGCTATCCGGACGAGGCGCTGCGGACGCTGGAGCGTTACGGCGTCGCCTACCGCGGGTGGCTGCCGAACGCGAAGGCGCCGGAGGTGTTCGCCCGGCACTGGGCGACCGTGCACGTGCCGCGGCGGTTCTACGTCGAGCACCTGCCGGGGATCCCGACGATCCGCGTGTTCGAGGCGCTGGCCTGCGGGATCCCGCTGCTGAGCGCGCCGTGGAGCGACAGCGAGGGCCTGTTCCGGCCGGGCCGCGACTTCCTGTTCGCCGAGGACGGCGAGGCCATGACGCGGCGGCTGCGCGAGGTGCGTGAGGACGCCGGGCTGCGGCGCTCGCTGGTGGAGAGCGGGCTGGAGACGATCCGTGCGCGGCACACGTGCGCGCATCGGGCCGAGGAGCTGCTCTCCGTGGTGCGGAGGCTGCGGGCGCCGGCGGCTCGCGAGGAGGCGGTGGCGTGAAGATCGCGTTCTATGGATCGAGCCTGCTGTCGTCCTACTGGAACGGCGCGGCGACCTATTACCGGGGCGTGCTGCACGAGCTGGCGCGGCGCGGCTGGGACGTGAGCTTCTACGAGCCCGACGCCTTCGACCGGCAGAAGCACCGCGACATCGAGCCGCCGGAGTGGGCCAAGGTCACCGTGTATTCGGCGACCGAGGAGGACGCGCGGCGGGTGATCGCGCAGGCGGCCTACGCGGACGTGGTGGTGAAGGCTTCGGGCGTGGGCGTGTTCGACGACCTGCTGCTGGAGGGCGTGGGCGCCGCGGCCGACCCTCAGGCGGTGCAGATCTTCTGGGACGTGGACGCCGCCGCGACCCTCGACGAGATGCGCGGCAGCGTCGACCACCCGCTGCGACGGCGGCTGCCGACCCTGGACCTGGTGATGACGTATGGCGGCGGGCCGCCGGTGATCGACGCCTACACCGGGTTCGGCGCCAAGCGCTGCGAGCCGATCTACAACGCGCTCGACCCGGCGACCCATTTCCCGGTCGAGCCGGACGACCGCTACGCCGCCGACCTCAACTTCCTGGCCAACCGGCTGCCGGACCGCGAAGCGCGGGTGGAGGAGTTCTTCCTGAAGGCGGCGGCGGCCCTGCCCGAACGCCGATTCCTGCTGGGCGGGAACGGCTGGGACGACAAGGGCATGCCGGAGAACGTCCGGCGCGTGGGTCACGTCGGCACCAACGACCACAACGCCTTCAACACCTCGAGCCTGGCGGTGCTGAACGTGGCGCGGGACTCTATGGCGGCGGTGGGCTTCTCGCCGGCGACGCGGGTGTTCGAGGCCGCGGGCGCGGGCGCCTGCCTGATCACCGACGCCTGGGAGGGCGTCGAGATGTTCCTGAAGCCGGACGCCGAGGTGCTCGTCGCCCGCGACGGACAGGACGTGGCCGAGCACATGCGTGCCCTCACCCCCCAGCGGGCGCGGGCGATCGGGACGGCGGCGCGGTCGCGCATCCTGTCGGAGCACACCTACGAGCGGCGCGGCGCCCTGGTCGACGCGATCCTGCGCGAGGAAGTCGGGCGCAAGCGGCGGGCCGCCGTCGCATGAAGCTGGTCGTCCTCGGCCTGAGCCTGTCGTCGGCCTGGGGCAACGGGCACGCGACGACGTACCGGGCGCTGCTGAAGGCCTTCGCCGCGCGGGGGCACGAGGTGCTGTTCCTGGAGCGCGACCTGCCCTGGTACGCCGCGCACCGCGACTTCGAGCAGGCGGACTGGTGCCGTCTCGAGTTCTACGAGGACCTGGACGCGCT
The DNA here is from genome assembly GCA_036386655.1 of Caulobacteraceae bacterium. Lineage (GTDB taxonomy): Bacteria > Pseudomonadota > Alphaproteobacteria > Caulobacterales > Caulobacteraceae > JAHWJX01. Next base: position 4,303 of record DASVVG010000256.1, read on the forward strand.
CGACCGCTGGCGGGGCGAGATCGTCACCGCCGACGCGGTGATGGTGGGCTCCTATGTCCCTGACGGGGTGGAGGTGGGTCGCCGGGTGCAGGCCTGGGCGCGGGGCGCGCGCGCCTTCTACGACATCGACACGCCGGTCACGCTCGCCAAGCTTGAGCGCGGCGACTTCGAGTACCTCTCTCCGGATGTGATCCCGGGGTATGACGTCTACTTCTCCTTCACGGGCGGCCCGACGCTGCAGCGGATCGAGGAGCGGTACGGTTCGCCCTCGGCTCGTGCCCTCTACTGTTCGGCGGACGCGGAGATCTATCGCCCGGTGGAGGCGCCCCGGCGCTGGGACCTGAGTTACCTCGGCACCTACAGCGACGACCGCCAGCCCACGCTGGAGCGGCTGCTGATCGAGCCCGCCCGGCGCGCGCCGGAGCTGAAGTTCGTCGTTGCCGGACCGCAGTACCCGGCAGGCATCGACTGGCCCGCAAACGTCGAGCGGATCGAGCACGTCGGGCCGGCGGACCATCCGGCTTTCTATGCGGCCAGCCGGTTCACGCTGAACGTCACGCGCAGCGACATGATCGCGGCGGGATGGAGCCCGAGCGTCCGCCTGTTCGAGGCCGGCGCGTGCGGCGCTCCGGTCATCTCCGACGTGTGGGAGGGCCTCGACGCCCTCTTCGAGCCGGACCGCGAGATCGTGCTCGCGCAGACCGCCGACCACGTGCTGGCCGAACTCCGCAATCCGGATCCCGCACGCAGGCAGTCGATCGCCGACGCGGCGCGTGCTCGCGTGCTGGGTGAGCACACTAGCGCGCACCGGGCGCGGCAGTTGGAGTCGGATTTGCTGCAGACTGTGAACCGTTCGGCCTCGCGCGATGAAAAATCGAACGAATCCAGCGGTTCAACGTTGATGATGAAGATGTCGCCTCTGCCGCTTTAACAAATGATGCGGCGAGTGACGATCGAGGGACCTGAATGAAGAACGGTGCGGCCCCGAAGACGGTTCTGGTGGCGGGGGGAGCGGGGTTCCTGGGCTCGCACCTCGTCGATGCGCTGCTGGCGCAGGGCGATCACGTGATCACCCTCGACAACCTGCAGACCGGACGACGCCAGAACATCGAGCACCTGCGGCGCGAGCCCCGCTTCGAGTTCATCGAGGCCGATATCGTCCGCCCGCTGCCCGCGTCCCTGAAGGCGCGCAAGTTCGACCGGATCTTCAACCTGGCCTGCCCGGCCTCGCCCCCCCACTACCAGGCGGACCCCGAGCACACGCTGCTGACCTCAGTGGTCGGCACCCACGCGCTGCTGAAGCTCGCGGAGCGCAGCGGCGCGCGCTTCCTGATGGCGTCGACCAGCGAGGTCTACGGCGATCCCGAGATGCACCCCCAGAAGGAGACCTACTGGGGCCACGTGAACCCGACCGGCATCCGCGCCTGCTACGACGAGGGCAAGCGGGCGGCCGAGACGCTGTGCTTCGACTTCGACCGGCACGACCGGGTGGAGGTGCGCGTGGCGCGCATCTTCAACACCTACGGCCCGCGGCTCCCGGCGGAGGACGGCCGCGTCGTGTCGAACGTGGTCAACCAGGCGCTCACCGGTGAGGACATCACCGTCTACGGCGACGGCTCCCAGACACGCTCGTTCTGCTTCGTCGAGGATTTGATCGACGGGCTGATGCGGCTGATGGCGCACGACGGGCCGCAGCCCGGCCCGGTGAACCTCGGCAACCCGACGGAGCTCACCATCAACGAACTGGTGGAGCGGGTGGTCGAGATGACCAACTCGGTGTCGCGCATCGTGCGGCGGCCGTTGCCGAAGGACGATCCGCAGCGCCGGCGGCCCGACATCACCAAGGCAGGCCGGCTGCTCGGCTGGCAGCCCCGCACCTCCGTCGAGGACGGGCTGGAGGCGACCATCGCGTGGTACGCCGCCGAGATCGAGCGGGCCGAGGACTCCCGTCCGGCCGCCGCTGGCGCGGGCGCCGTCGCGGCCGTCTGAGCGCCCGCCACAGCCAAGTTTTCACTGTGACAGTTGCCGGGTAGGATGCCCGCGCTTTGGGTCGGGAGGGACAGGCTTTGACCAGCTTCTTCGCGCGCGCGTCGCGCATCGTCGTCGTGGCGGCCGCGGCCGCGTGGCTCGCCGGCTGCGGCATCAACAACATCCCGACGCTCGACGAGAACGTCAACGCGGAGGCGGCCAACCTCCAGACGCAGTACCAACGCCGAGCCGACCTGATCCCGAACCTCGTCAACACGGTGAGCGCCGCGGCCCAGTCGGAGCGCGCCACCCTGGACGCGGTGGTCTCCGCCCGCGCCCGGGCGACCTCGATCCAGCTCACCCCGGAAGCGCTGCGCGACCCGGAAGCCATGGCCCGCTTCGAGCAGGCGCAGGGCGAACTCACCCAGGCCCTGTCGCGCCTGTTGATGGTGACCGAGAACTACCCGCAGCTGCAGACCAACCAGAACTTCCTGGTGCTGCAGAGCCAGCTCGAAGGCACCGAGAACCGGATCGCCATCCAGCGGCGCGACTACAACGAGGCGGTGCGGCGGCTGAACACCGAGATGCGCACCTTCCCCGGCTCGATCTGGGCGAACACGGTGCACTCGGGCGTCGACGCGGCCACCCCGTTCCAGGCCAGCGCCACGGCCCAGACCGCGCCCACGGTGAACTTCCCCGCGCCGACGGTGCCCTCGAACGCCGGGACGGCGCCCGCCGCCCCGCCGGCCGCTCCCGCAGCGCCCGCCGCGCAATGACCGCAGGCCAGGCCGTCCGCGGCCTGATCGTCGCCTGCCTGCTGGCGTTCGCGCCGGCGGCGGCGCTCGCGCAGACCTTCCCGGCGCTCACCGGGCGCGTGGTGGACCAGGCGAACATCCTGTCGCCCGCGGTCGAAGCCGACATGACCGCCAAGCTGGCGGCGCTCGAGGCGAAGAACGGCACACAGCTCGTCGTGGCGACGGTGCCGTCGCTGCAGGACCACCCGATCGAGGACTACGGAAATCGCCTGATCCGCCACTGGGCCCTGGGGCAGGAGAAGGAAGACAACGGCGCCATCTTCCTCGTCGCGCCGACCGAGCGGCGGGTGCGGATCGAGGTCGGCTACGGGCTGGAGCCGGTCCTGACCGATGCGCTGGCCACGGTGATCCTGCACGAACGCGTGCTGCCGCGGTTCCGCGAGGGCGACATGGAGGCGGGCGTGGTCTCCGGCGTCCACGCGGTGGTGGAGCAGCTCGGGCTCGACCCGGCGGTGGCGCAGCAGCGGGCGACCGAGGCCGTCCAGCAGCAGGCGTCGGCCGAGTTCAACCCGATCCCCGCGATCATCATCTTCTTCATCGTCGTGTGGATCCTGAGCTCCATGCTCGGCGCGCTGGGCCTGCGCGGGCGGCGGCGGAGGCGACGGGGAGGCGGCGGACTGCTGCCGGTCATCCTGTGGAGCCTGGCGGAGAGCGCGGCCAGCAGCAGCCGTCGAGGCGGCGGCTGGGGCGGAGGCGGCGGCTTCGGAGGGGGCGGCTTCGGCGGCGGCGGGTTCAGCGGCGGCGGTGGTTCTGGAGGAGGCGGGGGCGCCTCCGGGGGGTGGTGATGCGGCTAAGTCACGAGGACGAACTCAAGATCAACGGCGCGATCCGCGAGGCGGAGCGGAAGACGTCCGGCGAGATCCTGTGCATCTACACCGACCGGGTGTCGGAGTACTCGGAGGTGGCGCTGGGCTACGCCGCGGGCGTGGCGCTGCTGCTTCCGCTTGCGCTGGTCGCGGCGGGCCTACGCCCTTGGGCGATCGAAGAGATGCTGGCCGGATGGCGACTGGGAGGCGCGGAGCCCGCGCCGGAGGCTGGGGCGCTGGCCTACGCCATGCTCCAGACGGTGATCTTCGTGCTGATGCTGGCGCTGATGTCGATCCGCAAGGTGAGGCTGTGGCTGACGCCCGAGCCGCTGCGGCGCGCGAAGGTCCACCGCGCGGCCGTGCAGCAGTTCCTGGCCAAGGGGCTGCACCAGACGGAGGCGCGCACCGGGGTGCTCATCTTCGCCTCGGCGGCGGACCGGCACGCGGAGGTCGTCGCGGACGAGGGCATCTACAAGAAGGTGCCCGAGGACATCTGGGCGGAGGCGCTGGAGGTGCTCGGCAAGGGCATGAAGCGGGGCGATCCGGCCGAGGGGTTCGTGGGCGCGATCAGCCTCTGCGGCGACGTGCTGGCCGAGCACTTCCCGCCGACCTCCGCGAACCCCAACGAGATTCCGGACGAGCTGGTTCAGCTCTGAGCCGAGCGCCGGCGGGCGCGCGAGGGCGCGGCCTCCAGCAGGTCGAGCAGCTCCGCCGCGCGATGGTCGGAGGTGTGCTCCGCCAGCACGCGCGCTCGCGCGGCCCGGCCGATGCGGGCGACCTCCTCGGGGTCGAGGTCCAGCGCGGCGACGGCCGCATCGGTGGTGTCCGCGAGCAGGATCTCGCGACCAGGCTCGAAGAAGCGCTCCAGCCCGTCCCAGCTGTCGCTCAGCACGGCCGCGCCGCAGGCGGAGGCCTCGAACAGCCGGCCTGAGGGGCACCAGCCCATGGACGCCATGTCGCGCCGCGTGACGTTCAGCGTCAGCCGCGAGGACGAGAAGAAGGCGGCGTGGGTCGCCGGCGGCAGGTGCTGCACGAACCAGATGTTGTCCGCCCACGGGAAATTCTCGGGGTAGGCGGCGCCGCCCAGCACGAATCTGAGGTCTGGCCGCCGCCGCGCGGGCGCCAGGAAGAGCGCCTCCAGCGCAGGCTGGCGGTCGGCGGCGTAGGTGCCGAGGTAGGAGAAGTCGCAGGCGAAGACGGGGTCCGGCTCCGTCGGGCGGTGCACGTCGGGGTCCACGTGGCCGTAGAGCGGCTCGGCCCGGCGGGCGCCCAGACGGTCGCGCAGGGCGTCCAGCGCCCCGCCGCCGGTGTAGCTGAGCACCAGGTCGAAGCGGCCGAGCCCCTCAGCGGGCACGTAGGCCACGGCCTCGCCGGCGTCGAGCCGGGCCAGCGTCACCGGGGTGTCCAGATCGTAGAACACGCTCGTCGGTACGCGGTCGTAGACCAGCGTGGCGGCGTCGAGCGCGTCCGGGCAGTAGGACGTCACCATGGCCGCATCGGCCTCGCGGAGGTCCGCCTCGGCGCGGGCGCGGACGCTCTCCCAGTCGGCGTACAGCACCAGCTCGGCGCCCGGAAGCGCCTCCAGGTCTCGGTTCATGGCGTAGTAGGGGACGTCCCGCTCATAGAAGACGACCTCGCAACCGCGGCGAACCAGCGCCTTGACGAGGCCTCGCCAGAGGGTGGCGTGTCCGTTGCCCCAGGACGAGCTGACCGTCAGGCCGAACACCACCAGCTTCATGCGGCTCCCCGAACGGCTCCGCTTCACCGAACGGCGCCGCGTTGAACGGGTTCCGCCGCTCGCCGGACGCTAGAGGCTTGCACCTAAAGGGAGAACGGCGCGCACAAGACCTGGCGGGCGCCGCCAACAGCCGCACGGGGTGGGGCGTTTTGACTCTACGGCCAAGCTTTGGGGGAAGCCCCTCTTCAGGTAACGATTCGCAGGACAGTGCCGACATCTGCGCGCCCCGCGTCAGAACGGCCCCAGCACCCCCGCGCCATCGAGGTTTTTCCGCCCATGCCCGCAGCCGCCTCGGCCAAGAAGCCCACCCCGAAGCTGGACGACCGCCAACTGCTCGCCGCGCTCCGCGCGTTCCGCCGCGGCGACTTCTCCGTCCGCCTGCCGCGGGACCTCGACGGTCCGGGCGCCGAGATCGCCGAGGCCTTCAACGAGGTCGTCGAGCTGAACGACCGCATGACCCGCGAATTCCAGCGACTCGCGGACTCGGTGGGCAAACAGGGCAAGATCCACGAGCGGGCGCGCCTGCCGGGCGCGATGGGCGCCTGGGCTGACGGCGTCGAGGCCGTGAACACGCTGATCACCGACACGGTCCACCCGACCGCCGAAATGGCCCGCGTGATCGGCGCCGTGGCGCGCGGCGACCTCGGCCAGACGATGGACCTGGAGAACCACGAGCGGCCCCTGCGCGGCGAGTTCCTGCGCATCGGCAAGGTGGTGAACACCATGGTGGGCCAGCTGGGCTCGTTCGCCTCGGAAGTGACCCGCGTGGCGCGCGAAGTGGGCACCGAGGGCAAGCTGGGCGGTCAGGCGAAGGTGAAGGGCGTCGCCGGGACCTGGAAGGACCTGTCCGACAACGTGAACCAGATGGCCGCCAACCTTACCGGTCAGGTGCGGAACATCGCCGAGGTGACCACCGCCGTGGCCCGCGGCGACCTGGGCCAGACCATGGACCTTGAGAACGAGGAGCGGCCCCTGCGCGGCGAATTCCTGCGCATCGGCAAGGTGGTGAACACCATGGTGGGCCAGCTCGGCTCCTTCGCCTCCGAAGTGACGCGCGTCGCGCGCGAAGTCGGCACCGAAGGCAAGCTCGGCGGACAAGCCGAGGTCCGCGGCGTCGCCGGAACCTGGAAGGATCTTACCGACTCGGTCAATTTCATGGCCGGCAACCTGACCGCTCA
>DASVVG010000257.1:0-2518 GCA_036386655.1 Caulobacteraceae bacterium
GAAGTTCTTCACACCTCTGGGCGTGGCGGGCGCGCGCCACGTGCCGAGCCGGGGCTCGAGCAGGGCCACGACCTCGGCCAGCGGGCGGTCGGAGACGACGAACACGGTCCCGTTGTCGGGCCGGATCCAGGTGCCGTGGAAGGCCAGCAGGTCGTCGCGCGTGACGGCCTTCACCACCTCCGCCTGGCCCAGGCCGGAGAAGGCGCGGCCGTAGGGGTGCTCAGGGCCGTAGAGCAGGGGCGGCAGGGCGCGCTGGGCGATGCCGTTCGGCTGCGTCTGCTCGATGGCGATGGCGGCGAGCTGCTCGTTGCGGATGCGCTCGACCTCGGAAGGCGCGAAGGCGGGGTTGCGCACGATGTCGGCCAGCAGGTCGAGCGAGGGCGCGAGGTTGGGGCTCACGGCCTGAAGATTGACCGCGGTGCGGTCGAGCGAGGCGCTCGCCGTGACCGCGGCGCCCAGCCGCTCCTCGGTCTCCGCGATCTGGGTCGAGTTCAGGCTGGTGGTGCCCTCGTCGAGCAGGTTGAGCATGAGGCTCTGCGTGCCGAGCCTGCCCTGCGGGTCGGCGGCGACGCCGGCGTTGAACTCGACGGTCACCAGCGTGAGCGGCACGGCCGTGCGGCGGGCGTAGACCACCTCCACGCCGTTCGACAGGCGCGCGCGCTGCACGTCGGGGAAGTCGACGTTGGGGATCGCGGCCACGGGCGGCAGGGTCCGGGCGGGCCCCTTCGCCAGCGGGGCGGCGGGGGCCGTCACCGGCTTCACGCCGGCGGCCTCGGCGTAGGCCTCCCGCGCGCCGGGGTCGACGCGCACCGCGTGGACGGGACGGGTGAGCCAGCGCTGGGTGGCGGCGCGGACCGAGGCCGGCGTCACGGTCGCGTACTGGGCCAGCTGCTTGCGGAAGAAGCCGGGGTCGGCGTGGTAGTGGGCGCCTTCGGCCAGCGCGACGGTCTTGCCGCCGAAGCCGCCGACCTGCTCGAGGGCGGTGACGCTCTGGGAGACGGTGCGCATCGCGGCGCGCTGCACCTCGTCGGCGGTCGGGCCGTTCGCGGCGAAGTCGGCGATGATCTGGTCCAGGCGGCGGGAGACGGCGTCGGCGTCGGCGCCCGGCTTCACGTCCACGGTCACCTGGAACATGCCCACGCGCTGGTGAGACTGCAGGTTCGCGCTGACGGCGACGGCGGTCTGGTCCTTGCGCACCAGCTCGTTGTCCAGCCGCGAAGAGGCGAGGCCGCCCAGGATGGAGGCGGCGACCTGCAGCGGCACGGCCGAGGCGTCGGTGCGGCCCGGCACGGCCCAGGTCCTGTAGAGGCGGGTGTTGGCCACCCGGTCCTTCATCACCGTGTCGACGCGCTGCGGCAGCGCGGGGACGGGGGCGGCGGCGGGGACGTTCTGCGGGCCGCGGGCGATGTGCCCGAAGTACTTCTGCACGAGCGGGCGCGCGGACTTCGCGTCGATGTCGCCGGCCAGCACCAGCACGGCGTTGTTCGGGCCGTAGTTCTCGCGGAACCACTGGCGCACGTCTTCCATGCTGGCGGAGTCGAGGTCGGCCATGGAGCCGATGGTGGAGTGGCGGTAGGGGTGCCCCTCCGGGAACAGCGTCTCGAGGATTTGGTACCAGACGAGGCCGAACGGCTGGTTGTCGCCCTGGCGCTTCTCGTTCTGGACGATGCCTCGCTGGGCGTCGAAGCGCTCCTGGGAGAGGGCGCCCAGGATGTGGCCCATGCGCTCGCTCTCGAGGAACAGCGCGCGCTCGAGGGCTGGCGTGGGCACGGTCTCGAAGTAGTTGGTGCGGTCGAACCAGGTGGTGCCGTTCCAGTTGGTGGCGCCGACGTTCCTCAGCACCTCCGTCAGGTTCGGGACGTTCTCGGTCCCGTTGAACAGCATGATGTGCTCGAACAGGTGGGCGAAGCCGGTCTTGCCCTTCTGCTCGTCCTTCGACCCGACGTTGTACCAGGTGGCGACGGAGACGATCGGCGCCTTGCGATCGGTGTGCACGATCACCCGCAGCCCGTTCGGCATCGTGAACTGCTCGTATGGGACCTGCACCCGCTGGACGAGTTGGCCCACCGATGCCGCGGGCGCGGGCGCCGTCGCCGGCTGGGCGAGGGCGGCCGCCGGGGCGAGGGCGAGCAGCGAGGCGAAAAGCAGGCCGAACAGACGCATGGACGCAGGTCTCCCGAAAGCGCGCGGTAGAATGCATCGGCCGCTCGCGGGCGCCAGTGGGCGCGGCGTCGCGGCACGTTAACTTTTGGTAACGGAGCGCGCACGCGCCGTGCCTCTCCGGCGCCGCTGAAGGCTGGGAGGGCTGCGGAGCGCTTCGTGTCGCCCTCCTCCGGGTGCGAAGCCGGAGGCGAGCGGGTTGGGTTGGTGAGCGACAGGAGGCGCTCCGCACGATGCGTTGGACGTCCGCCCCCGGTCGGCGCCCTTCTTAGGGGCTAGCCGGTGCTGTGCGGCGGGCGGCGGGCGGGCTCCGAACCAGAGGAGTCCCCGGACCCGGCGGGTTGACCTCCCCGCCGCT
>DASVVG010000258.1:0-1663 GCA_036386655.1 Caulobacteraceae bacterium
GTGCTCTCGACGCTGGTGGAGCCGGCGGACGTGGACGTGGCCTTCATCTGCGGCCCCGGGCCGATGATGGACGCCGTGGAGGCGGCGCTGCTCGCGCGCGGCGTGCCGCAGGACCGCATCCTGATCGAGCGCTTCACCACCGGGCCCCGCACGGCCGAACAGGTGGCTCACGAGCTGGAGCTGCAGCAGAAGGCGGCGGGCGCCCAGATCGAGGTGGTGCTCGACGGACGGCGCGCAAAAGTCGCGTTCGACCCCGAGCGCGGGAACATCCTCGACAACGTGCGGGCGGCGGGACTGCCGGCGCCGTTCGCGTGCAAGGGCGGCGTGTGCGCCACCTGCCGCGCGAAGGTGGTCTCGGGCTCGGTGCAGATGAAGGTGAACTACGGCCTGAGCGCGGACGAGGTCGCCGCCGGCTACGTGCTGACCTGCCAGTCGGTGCCGACGAGCGAGGACGTCGCCGTGAATTACGACCTCTGATGCTGCGCCCGACCGCCGACGTCCTGCGCCTCCAGCCCTACCGCGCGGGAGGCTCCTCCCTTCCGGACCCGGCGACCGCGATCCGCCTCGACGCCAACGAGTCCCCGTTCGGGCCCAGCCCCGCCGCCGTGCAGGCTGCGGCTGCGGCGGCAGCGCGCGCGGGGCGCTATCCGGACAGCCGGGCCGAAGCGCTTCGCGGCGCCATCGGGCAGGCCCACGGGATCGATCCGGACGCGATCGTCTGCGGGCACGGCTCGGAGGAGATGATCTCCCTGCTGGCGCGCGCCTTCCTGAACCCCGGCGACGAACTGCTGACCGGGCGGACCAGCTTCGCCATCTTCCGGCTGGCGGCGCTGGCGGCGGGCGGGGAGCCGGTGCTGGCGGAGGAGCGCGAGCTCGCGATGGACGCGGACTCGGTGCTGGCGGCGGTGACGCCCCGGACGAAGCTGGTCTTCTGGGCCAATCCGAACAACCCGACGGGAGCCTTCGCACCGCTGTCGGAGATCGCGCGGTTGCGCGACGCGCTCCCTGAGCACGTGCTGCTGGTGTTCGACGCCGCATACGCGGAATACGTCGACGATCCCGCCTACGGGAACCCGCACATGCTGGTCGAGCCAGAGGGACGCGTGGCCGTGCTGCGGACCTTCTCGAAAGCGTACGGGCTCGCGGCGGCGCGGCTCGGCTGGCTGCACGCACCGGCGGTCGTCTGCGACGCGCTGGAGCGGCTGCGTCCGGTGTTCAACGTCGCCGGGCCCTCGGCGGCGGCGGCCATGGCGGCGCTGGAAGACCGCGAACACCTCGCGCTCGTGGTCCGCGAAGCGGCGCGGAGCCGACGCGGCTGGCGCGAGCTCGCCGACCGGCTTGGGCTGAAGGCGAAGGTCGAGTACGGAAACTTCGCCTTCCTGGAGCACGCGCCCGGGCTGGCCGAGCACCTGACGCGGGCGAACATCGCGGTGCTGCCGCTGAAGGGCTACGGGCTGGCGGACGGGGTTCGCGTCAGCTTCGGCACCAGGGACGAGGACGAGGCGGTCTGGGCCGCCACGACGGAGTGGGCCCGCCTCAGTCCTTGACCTGCCACTCGTCGTGGCAGGACTTGCACGAAGCTCCGACCGCGCCGAGCCGCTGGCCCACCTCAGCCGGCTCCCCGGTGGCCGCGGCCCTGTTCATCGCGGCGGCGGCGGTCTGG
>DASVVG010000259.1:0-4888 GCA_036386655.1 Caulobacteraceae bacterium
CGTCCGCATCTCGCGCACCGCGGTGACGCCGTCCATGCCCGGCATGCGCAGGTCCATCAGCACGACGTCGAAGCGCGCCTCCGCGAAGGCTTTCAGCGCCTCCGAGCCGTTCGGGGCCCAGGTGGGCTCCGCCTCGATGCGGGGAAGCGCGCGCGCGAGCACCTCGCGGCCGATCGAGCTGTCCTCGACCACGAGCACGCGCAGGGCGCGCTGGCCGGGCGGCTGAGGCGCGATCATCGCCCGCCCTCGGCCGTCAGGGCCGCGAGGTCCGCTTCGGCGGCGGAGTTGATGGCGCGGGTCATGGTGGTGAGCAGCCGTGCCAGGTCGATGGGCTTCGCCACGTGCACGTCGGCGCCGGCGGCCAGGCTCTCGCGGATGTCCCGCGGCCGGGTATGGGCGCTGACCACCACCACGGGCGTGGGGCGCAGGCGGCGTTCGGCCTCGTGCTCGCGGATCTTTCGGGTGGCCGTGTAGCCGTCCATGACCGGCTTCTGCAGGTCCATCAGGACCACGTCGAAAGGCTCGCGGGTGAAGGCTTCGAGTCCTTCGAGGCCGTTCTCGGCGGCGGTCAGGTCGGCGTCGATGCCGAGGAGCATGCTGGCGACGAGGCGCCGGTTGGTTTCGTTGTCCTCGACGAGGAGCACGCGAAGGGGCCGATCCTGTTGCGGCCCCGCGGAATCGGGCGATTTGGGCAACTGAGGCACTCCCCTACAGTCATCAAGCCATACACCTCGAGTGTTATCAGCGGGTGACCACGCCCTGCTTTCTGCTACGATACATCGACCCACGGGCGCGAGAACGCGCATAATCGTGGTGAATACTCCAGTAACCAGCAACAAACCGGACAGGGGCCGGTTCTGACCGCATGTCGTCGAGCAAGCATGGACAGGAGGCCATCGAGGAGCTGTGGCGCGCGCGCTTCGGCGAGCCGCCGCCCGTGCGCACCAGCCTGGAGATGACGCGCCGCGTGCTGAGGTCCTTCGACCACGTGCCGTGCGCCCGGCTGTCGGCCGAGGCGCTGGCGCTGGAGCGGGAAGCGGCGCGCGGCTCCGAGACGCTGCGGGCGGCGCGGGCCCGGTCCGCCCAGTTGATGGCCGAAGCGCGCGTGCTGGCCGGCCTCAGGCCGGCCGGAGAGCGCTAGACCGCGTCCGCGCGCTGGAACGCGGGCCGGGCGCTCAGGCGGGCGTAGTAGTCCGCCACCTCCGGCGGGATGCGGTCGCCGAGGCCCAGGAACGCCTGCAGCACCCCCAGTCCGTAGCCCGCGGAGATGTCGGCGATGGTGAACCGGTCGCCCGCGATCCATGGCCCCTGGCGCAGCGCCTCGACCATGAGCCCCATGGCCGCTTCCACCTTCCCGAGGCAGGCGGTGGCGATGAAGCCGCCCTTCTCGTCCTCGGGCGCGCGGTAGCGGTCGTACATCAGCATGTTGCCGGGCATTCCCAGCGACGCCTCGCCGGCGACCAGCCACTGCACGTATCGGGGATAGTCAGGGTCGGCCGGCTGCAGCGCCAGCGGCGTGGGACCATAGCGGCCGGCCACGTAGAGCAGCATGGCCACGGACTCGATCATCCGCACCCCGCCCTCGTCCTCGAGCACCGGGACCGAGCCGAAGGGGTTCACCTCGAGCAGCCCGTCGTCCGGGCGGCGCAGCGACACGCGCCGGACTTCGTAGGGGACGCCCATCTCCTCGCACAGCCACAGCACCCGCAGCGAGCGGCTCTTTGGTGCGTGCCAGATCTTCATTCGCGTCCTCCGCCGCCAGCCTAGCAGCCGCGGGGCGGGACAGTCTCAGTCGACCGCCAGCACCTCGACCTCGGCGCCGGCGACCACCGCCGTATCGCCGGTGCGCTTGCCCATCAGCGCGCGGGCGAGCGGCGAGACATAGGAGACGGAGCCGCGGGCGGGGTCGGCTTCGTCCTCGCCGACGATGCGGAAGGTCTGGCGGCGGCCGTCCTCCCGCTCGAGCGACACGGTCGAGCCGAACCGGACCGCCTCCGCGTCGGGGGCAGGCTCGACCATCTGGGCGCTGGCGCGGCGGGCGGTCCAGTACCGGAGCTCGCGCGCGGCGGCGGCGAGGGCGGCGCGGTCCCCCGCGCGCTGCGCGACGGTGCGATCGGCCTGCAGGCGGGCGAGCTCGGCGTCGATGGCGGCGAGTCCCTCCGGGGTGACCAGGTTCGGGTGGGGCGACACGGGCCGGTCCGGCAGCTCGTCGAACGCGTCGTCCTGCTCCTTCACGAAAGCGCGGCTCATGCCTTCTCAAGCGCGGCCGTAGACGGCGGTTCCAGCGGCGCTGCATTACCGCCGCTTCATTACAATTCGCACATTGAATTACGGCGATTTAATATCGAATTACGATATATTTAGATGACCTTAGCCATACCCGAGAATAGAACCTCAACCACCGGGGCGGCACACACGCCGGCCCTCGAAACCGGGAGACACTGAGATGACGACCACGATGTTCTTCGACCGCTGCACCCTGGGCCTGCTGGCCGTGATGCCGGTCGCCGCCGCCATGTTCTTCAGCGCCTCGTTCTGAGCGGCCCGATGACGGGGATCTTCGCCCTCGCCGATCGCGCCGCGCTCGTCCTGGTGGGCGTGCTGCCGCTGGCCGCGGCGCTGTTCGTGACCCCCTCCCTCTAAGCTGTGCTATAAGGCGGAGGGGGAACCACGATGACGAGCGACAACCCGACGGCGACCCGCCTCGCCTCTTCCTGCTGGATCTGCCCGCCCTACGGGGCGCCGAGCGCCACCTCCGAGGTCAGCCGCATCGCGGGCTTCTACCGCGTGAGCGCCGCCTTCGCCTTCCTAGGCCCGCAGCCGGCTCCGGCCGCGCAAGCCGCCTGAAGCTCGCCTCCCGAGCGAACACCGCGTACAGGTCGGGCGGCGACGAGGCCGCCTGAATGACCGACGCCCCCGGCTCCGAACTCAGACGCCACGACCGCGAGCAGGTGATGCGCCGCGGCGCGGTGGTCCACGGGCCGAGCGGGCGCAGCTACTCCTGCATGATCGTCGACGTGTCGATGGGCGGCGCCCGCCTGCAGCTCTTCGCGCCGGACCTACCGTCGAGGGACCTGACCCTGGTCGACGGCAAGGGCGGCACCGTTCACGAGCTGCGCATCGCCTGGCGCGCCGGACCGTTCGTCGGCGTCGCCTTCGTCGACACCGCCCCGGCGCCTAAGCCGGCCTGAACAGCTCCAGGTTCCGGGGCCGCCAGCTGCGCGGCTCCTCGCCGTCGGACACGGCCTTGGCCATCGGCACGCTCTGCACCAGCTCGCCGGCCGCGTACGGCTTGGACAGGACGCCGACCGCGGCGTCCCTGTGCTGGCGCGCCTGCTCCGGCTGCGCCGTCACGAACAGGGAGGGGACCCCGAACAGCGCCCACAGCGCGCGGGCGAGGCGCGGGCCCTCTTCCTGGCCGCAGAGGTTGATATCCACGAGCGCCAGGTCGGCGCCGCCTTCCTGCGCGAGGCGCACCGCCTCGTCCACCGTCGCCGCGGGGCCGGACACCTCGTGCCCCGCCTCGCGGAGCATTTCCGCCGTGTCCTCGGCGATGATCGGCTCGTCCTCGACCAACAATACCTGCATCACACTTTCCTGCGTCGGCGAGCCGACGCTCACGTCACGCATGGCCAACCAGTGGGATGGACGAGAGTTCCTGCTGCTGTTCAGGAAAATGAACGAAGGCGGGTGCGACCAAGTGTCGGGGAGGCGTCAGAACGGCAGCTTGTGCTGCTGCCACCCCTCCGGCCAGACCGCGGCCTCGGCGGCGCGCACGCGGGCGGCCATCTCCTCCAGCATCGCGGCGGCCTGGACGTCGAGGGGCGCCCCCTCGCGGTAGTCGGCCGGCCCGGCGTAGCCCGCCCGCCCGTCGGCCCTCAGCTTGCCCGCGGCGCCGATGCTGTGCGGCCGATCGGCGTCATAGACCGCCACCGCGTAGCCGCCCTCGTTGGTGATCAGCCGCATCATCGGCACGTCGGTGAGCCCGTCGCCGAAGAACACCATGCGGTCGAAGGGGACCGGCCGCTCCTCCTTGGGGACCGAGGCGTTGATGGACGTGTCGTCCCACTCGTCCAGCGTCCACTTGTTGATGCGGAAGATGTACTGGGTCTTGTTGGTGTAGTTGACGCCCAGCGCCACGCCCTGGGCCTGCCCGTCGGGGCCGAAGATGAAGGCGGACGCGTAGATCTTCTCGAACCAGCGGGCGATCGGGCAGCCCTCGATCATCTCGCGGTTGCCCGACGAGACGATGAAGTGGCGCAGGTCCAGGCCCAGCGCCTCCGCCCGGGCGTTCTGCCGCTCGAACCAGCCGTCGACCCCGGGGAACAGCGCCACGGAGCGGCCGCGGGCGCGCCAGCGCTCCTCCGAGAGGTCCGCGCCCACGGTGCGCGCCTTCTCCAGCATCAGGTGCATGAAGGCGTGGACGCCGTCGCCGCGCTGGGCCTTGGCCAGAGCCGCGGCCTCGGCCCAGAAATCGGCGTGGCTCATGGCCAGCTCGCCCGGAATGAAGGCGTGCTCCTGCATGTTCCCCGGCGCGAGCGTGCCGTCGAAGTCGTAGGCGAACACGGCCAGGGGGCGGTCGGTGACCATGAGGGCTCCGGGGACGACTTCGTTTACCTTAACTCATGCGCCGAGGGAGGTTTCCGCCGTATGAGGCGCAGCCGCCGCACGGCCGGAAAATTGCACGCCGACGGGAACCCGGGACCGAACTCCCCTGTTGTCGCTTCCACGGGAGGGTGTGCCCCAGAGGCGCGCGACGACGAGACGAGTCATGCACGACGACCAGCACGCGGCGCCGGAGAGCCCGGAAGCCGCCGCCGAAGAAGCCGACAAGGCCATGGCGGAATTGCCGGAACAGCTGGCCCGCGCGCGCGCCGTGGTCCGGCAG
>DASVVG010000260.1:0-4817 GCA_036386655.1 Caulobacteraceae bacterium
GCCCCCGCCCCCGCCTCCCCCGCCCGAGCCCATGGTCCGTGACGCACAGCCCCGGACGCCGCAGGCGCCCACCGTGCCGGTGCGACCCTCCCCCGTGGAGCCGCTCACGGACGACCGCGCACCGTTCACGCCCAGCACGGATCCGATCATCCCGAGCGCGGAGCCGCCGGTGATCGCCGACACGCCGCCGGGCCCCACGACCGTGGTGAAGACCGAGCCGGCGGTGAACACGGGTCCTCCCGTGATCGTGCGGCCCAAGTGGATCACACGGCCGACGCCCGATCAGGTCTCCAGCGCCTACCCGCAGCGGGCCCTGGAGCGCGAGCAACAGGGCACGGCGGTGCTGCAGTGCGTGGTCACCGCGCGCGGCCAGGTCGCCAACTGCCGCGTCGCCGGCGAAAGCCCGCCCGGTGCCGGCTTCGGCGCTGCGGCGCTGAAGCTCGCCCGGTACTTCCGGATGAGCCCGCAGACGGAGGACGGCCGGCCGGTGGAAGGCGCCTCGGTACGCGTGCCGATCACCTTCCGCCTCACCGACTAGGCGGCGAAGCGGGCCGGCCGGAGCGCCTCCGCCCAAGGCGGCGGGCTCGCGCCCGCGAGGCCGTCCGCCACGATGCTCCCCACCAGCGGGGCGAGCAGCCAGCCGTTTCGCCTCGCCCCAGCGGCGAGCCATACGCCCGTCGCCGAACGTCCGGCGAGCGGAAGCCCGTCGGGCGTTGCCGCGCGGACCGCGGCCCGCTGCGTAGCCGGTGCGTTCGCCAGCGAGGGGTACAGCGCCCCGGCCATCGCCCTGAGGCTCAGCGCGGCCGCGGCCGTCAGCGCGCGATCCCCCGCCCCTTCGTCCATGGTGGCGCCGGCCAGCGCCCCGCCCGGGTTCGGGACCAGGTAGCCACCGGGGGAGCGAAGGGTGGGTCCGGTCCGCGGGTCCATCCCGTCGAACCGGAGGATCTCGCCCTTTATCGGCCGCAGGACCGACAGCTCCGGGGCGGCCGCCGGGAACTCGCCGGTGCTCGGTCCAGCGCAGATCGCCACGGCGTCGCCTCCCACCGTCTCGGCGCCGATCTGCACGCCGTCAGCGGACGCCGCGGCGACGGTGGCCGACACCAGCTCGCCGCCATGCGCCGTGAGCCCCGCCGCCAGGGCCGCGAGCGCGGGCGCGGGGTCGATCCGCCAGTCCTCGGGGGTCAAGATCGCTGCGCTTAGATGCGGCGCGAGCCCGGGGGTAAGCCGCCGCAGGTCGCCGGCGCTCAGGTGTTCGAAGACAGCGCCTTCCCGCGCCAGGGCATCGGCCACATCGGATGTTGTCGCCGCTCGGGCGGGGTCGACCCATACCGCGCCCGCCCGTTCCGGAGCAGGAAGGCCGTGGCGCTCGCAGAACGCCGGCCACAGGTCGCGGGCCGCGCGAAACAACGCAAGCCGCCCTGTGCATGTGGGGTCGAGGGCGCTCTCGAAGGCGGGCGCCAGCATCCCGGCGGCGACACCGGAGGCGTTGTCATGGGCGTCCGGGTCGAAGACGGTGCAGCGCGCGCCGCGGGCGGCGGCCTCCACGGCGACGGACAGCCCGAGCACGCCGGCGCCGACCACCAGCACCCGCGCGCCGGACAAGTCGTTCATGGTGAGCCGTTCGCCCCGTAGCCACGCGCCGCAGCGGGCGCGTGGTACCGCCTGCTGGTCTCGAACCAGCGACCTCTAGATCCACAATCTAGCGCTCTAACCAACTGAGCTAAGGCGGCGCGCGCGCGTCGGCCGGGACATCTAGAGCGCGCGCGGCCGGCGATCAAGAATAGCCGCGGCTGCGGATGTAGGCCTCGAGCTGTTGGATACGGGTGGCGTCGTTCGGGTGGGTCGAGAGGAACTGGGGCGTGCCCCCGCTCCGCGCCGCGCCCATGTTGCGCCAGAGCGCCACCGCCTCGGAGGGCCGGTAACCCGCCTGGGCCATGTAGTCGACGCCGATGCGGTCGGCCTCCAGCTCGTGCTGCCGGGAGAACGGCAGCAGCGCCCCGACCTGAGCCCCGAGGCCCAACGCCTGCAACGCCGCCCGAGACTGCACGGCCTGGCCGGCGACGCTCAGGCCCACCTGCGCCAGCGCCTGCTGGGAATAGCGCTCGGCGGCATGGCGGGCGGTCGTATGCGCCACCTCGTGCCCGATCACCGCCGCGAGCTGGTCGTCGTTCTGGGCGACGCGGAACAGGCCGGTGGTCACCCCGACGCGGCCGCCCGGCAGGACGAACGCGTTCGGCGAGTTGTTCTCGAAGACGCGGTATTCCCACTGCTGACCGCCCAGGCCCGCGGCCCCGACGATCCGCCGGCCCACCTCGTTTACCCGCCGGTTGAGCGTCGCATCGTTCGAGACGCGCTGCGTCGACAGCGTCTGCTGCCAGGCGCTGGCGCCAGCTTGGGCCAGGGCGTCGTCGCCGACCAGCACGATCTGCTGGCGGCCGAGAGCTTCGTTATAGGCGCAGGCGCCCACCAGCGCGGCGGCGGCGACGGACGCCAGCCCTGCGGCGAGAGGCTTGCGGGTGATGTGGCGAAGGGCGCGCATGGTCCTGCTCCTGATGGTCCGGTTCGGGCGCATAACGTCCCTCGTCCTGACCGGTTCGCGCTGAACCCGGTCTGAACATGAGAAAAGGCCCCGGAGCTTTCGCTCCGGGGCCTCGTCTCGGACCTGCTGGAGGCTTACTCGCCGCCGAGCTGGAAGGTGATCGGCACCCTCACGGTGCCGCCTTCGGTGGGTTCGCCGTTCACCGTCCGCGGGCTCATGCGGAACAGCCGCGACATCTGCATCGCGGCGGAGCCGAAGCCGGCGCCCGCCGGGCTCTCGGACACCACGCTGCACCCGGTCAGGTTTCCGCTGGCGGTCACCTTGCAGGAGATCGTCGCCCGGCCGGTGAGCTCCCGCTCGCGGGCGCGGTCGGGATAGTAGCGGTCGAGGTCGGCCGCGTTGGGACGCTTCACCCAGTTCGGATTGGTGATCACCGTCGGCCGCGGGGGCGCGGGCGGCGGCGGCGGCGGCGCCTGCGGAACGAAGTCCGGCTGCGGCGGCACGAACTGGGGCACCGTGTTGGGCGGGACATCGACGCGGACCGGCACCGGCGGCACCAGCAGCGGCGGCGGCGGCGGCACGTTCGACGGCGGCGGCGGGGTCACACGCGGCTGGATCGGCGGCGGCGGCTTCTGCGGCGTGGGATCGGGCGGCGGCGGAGGCGGCGGCGGCGGCGGCGGCGGGGGCGGCGGAATGAGCTCCACCTCCACAGCCTCGTCGCTGTAGTCGATCTGCTTCAGCACGAACTTCTGGCGCACCAGGTAGGCGAAGAGACCGGCGTGGAGGACCGCCGAGATGCCGATCCCGACGATCGCGCCGGTGGACAGCTTCTTGCGCTTGCGCCGCGGAGTGTCGCTGGGATCGTCCAGAGCGTGCTCGAGCGCATGCGCGAGCCGCTCCTCTGGAGTCTCCTCAGGCGGAGGGGGTTGACGATTGTCTGCCATCAGAGGGCGCCCGTGTCCTCGCCGACGAGCGCGACGCTGTAGAAGCCGTTGTCCTGCAGGGTGTTCATCACCTGCATGAAGTCACGGTACACAACCTCGCGGTCGCCACGGATGTAGATGCGTTCCTTTTCAGGATCGCGCTTGCCGATGTTCTTGCGCAGATCGTCGCCCATGCCCTCGATGCTGGTCTCGAAGTCGCCGATGTAGACGCGGCCGGTGCTCTGAAGCGAAATGTACACCGGCTTCGGCGGGTTCTCCTGCGGCGGGGCGACCGCCGGCGGGAGGTCCACCTCCACCGACACGGTGGCGAGCGGCGCGGCCACCATGAAGATGATCAGGAGAACGAGCATCACGTCCACGAAGGGCGTGACGTTGATCTCGCTGTTCTGCTCGACGTTGAACTTCGAGCCGCCGCCAGGACCGGAGAGCTTGGCTCCCATCTAGATCAGGCCCCTTTGTCGAGCTGACGGGACAGAGCGTTCATCAGTTCGGCCACGAACCCTTCCGAGCGCGTGCCGAAGGCGGCGATGCGGGTCTGGAAGTAGTTGTAGAAGATCACGGCCGGGATGGCCGCGAAGAGACCGATGCCGGTGGCGAGCAGGGCCTCGGCGATGCCGGGGGCCACCACGGCCAGGTTGGTCGTGTTCGTGTTCGCGATGCCGATGAAGGAGTTCATGATCCCCCAGACGGTGCCGAACAGACCGATGAAGGGACCCGAAGAACCGACGGAGGCGAGGAACTGCATGCCGCCGGAGAGACGCTTGGCGAGGCCCGACTGCACGGCGCCGACCGCGGTTTGCGCACGGGCGATGGTGGTCTCGCGGTGCTCGCCGGAGACGTTCAGCCCGGCCTGACGCGACAGCTCGACTTCGGCGGCCGCGGCGCCGGCCATGTCGGCCAGCGGGTTGCCTTCGAACTCTTCGGAGGTCGCGATGCGCCCCATGTCCTGGATCGAACGCGCGCCGCGGAAGGCTTCAAGGAACTTGTCCGATGTGCGGTTGAGCCCGGCGAACTCGATCATTTTGATGATCAGCAGCGTCCACGAGAAGATCGAGGCCAGGATCAGGCCGATCATCACCGTCTTCACCACCCAGTCCGCGTCCATGAACATGGCCACCGGGGTGAGCGAGCCGTGGGACTCGCCGCCGACCGCGCCGGGGGCCTCGTCGGCGCCCGCCTCAGCGCCCGCGGGAACACCGTCGCCGTCGTTGTCGGCCACCGCGTTCGCCGTCGTGGCGCCCGCGCCGTCCGTGGCGCCGGCCGGAGCCGCACCCGCGGCCGGAGCCGCGCCCGCCGCCGCCGGAGCTTCCGGCGCCGCCGTGGCGTCTTGCGCC
>DASVVG010000261.1:0-2965 GCA_036386655.1 Caulobacteraceae bacterium
AGGGTGACGCCGCAGGTCTGCACCACCCGCGCACGCCAGCGGCCGCTCAGTCGCACGCCGTCCAGCCAGGGCGCCGCCTCCAACTCCGCCGTGAGTTCGGGCAGGCCGTCGAGCTTCAGCGTCCGCGCGATTCGGCCGCGCGCCGCCTCGTCCGCCTCCAGCCGGCGCTTGACCCCGCCGTGCGAGAGTTCGGAGAGCCGCAGGCTCTCGCTCCAGGGCGCCTCCGGCTTCATGCTGCAGCCTCCGGCCAGCTCGCCCGCCCCGCCAGCACATCGTCGTCCGGCAGCGCGGCCAGATGCGCGGCCGATCTGTCCGCATAGTCCGCCAGCGGCCCCCCCGGCGCGCGGCTTTCCGCGAGCACCGTGCGCCCGAGCAGGTCCTCCAGCGGCCCACGATCGGGGAGCGCCTCGAGCGCCGTGTGGTACGAGCGCACCCGGCCGTAGAAGGCTTCGCCGAGCCGCCGCATCTTCTTGCCCATGGATAGGTCGCCGACGCCCTGCTCGCGCAGCGCGTCGTCCAGCGTGCTGACGTAGGCGTCGAACAGCGCCTGCGCCGTTTCGGCCGCATGGTCGCCCCGACCCTTCAGCCGGTTGAGCAGCAGGATGACGTGCAGGCTGTAGACCTCGAATCGGCCGTTCGGCGTGTCCGATGCCCCGAGCGCCGTGTACAGCTCCGGCCGCCTCGCCTGCGCGGCGGCGACCGCGTAGAGGTCACGCCCAGCCTGTACGCCCGCCCGCGGCGCGCGGCTCCAGAACATCGCTTCGCCCTCTTTCCGCCTCGGCGTTGAACTAGGGCGTCACGGACGATAGTCAAACCGTTCGCGTCCGAAGAGCACCCGCATGTCCCGCCTCGCCGCCGGCGCCGCCGCCGTCCTCCTCGCCCTGCCGCTCGGCGTGGGCGCGTGCGCGCCCATCAAGTCCGCCCACGGCTTCCAGGCGCTGGACGTGAAGCCGACCGACCTGAAGCCCGGCGAGGACACCAAGTCGACCGTGCTGGAGCGCCTCGGCAGCCCCTCGGTCCGCTCCACCTTCGACCCGAACCTCTGGTTCTACATCTCGCAGTCGGTGAACAACGTCGCCTTCTACAGGCCGCGGGTGACGCAGCGCGAGGTGGTGGCCGTCGCCTTCGACCCCGAGGAGAAGGTGAAGACCGTCGACCGGCTGACGCTGAAGGACGGCAAGGTCATCGCCTTCAACGGCCGCAAGACGCCGACCCGCGGCCGCGAGCTCACCATCCTCGAGCAGCTGCTGGGCAACGTCGGCCGCCAGGTCCTGCCCAACGAGGAAGACCGGCAGCCGGGCGGCCGCCGGCGCGAATAGCCGCCGCTTCTCCCGAAGCTCCAGACGCGAAAAAGCCCCGGGTGCGAACCCGGGGCTTTTCTGTTGCGGCGCTGCCGGCTCAGCCGTGGTTCGCGAGGACCGCCAGCAGCAGCAGGGCCACGATGTTGGTGATCTTGATCATCGGGTTCACCGCGGGGCCCGCCGTGTCCTTGTAGGGATCGCCCACGGTGTCGCCGGTGACCGCCGCCTTGTGCGCGTCGGAGCCCTTGCCACCGTAGTGGCCCTCTTCGATGTGCTTCTTGGCGTTGTCCCAGGCGCCGCCGCCCGAGGTCATCGAGATGGCCACGAACAGGCCAGTCACGATCACGCCCATCAGCATGGCGCCGAGCGCGGCGAAGGCGTCCGCCTTGTCGGCGATGGCGTAGACTACGACGAAGAGGAAGATCGGCGACAGGACCGGGAGCAAGCTGGGCACGATCATCTCGCGGACCGCCGCCTTGGTCAGGATGTCCACGGCCCGGCCGTACTCCGGCTTGGTCTCGTAGGTCATGATCCCCGGGTTCTCGCGGAACTGGCGGCGGACCTCCTCGACAACCGCGCCCGCGGCTCGCCCCACGGCGGTCATGGACATGCCGCCGAACAGGAACGGCAGCATCCCGCCGAAGAACAGGCCGACCACGACGTACGGGTTGGACAGGTCGAAGGCGACCACGCCGAGGTCGGCGAAGAAGCCGTAACGGTCCCCATTGTCCGAGAAGTAGCGGAGGTCCTGCGTGTAGGCGGCGAACAGCACCAACGCGCCGAGGCCGGCCGAGCCGATCGCGTAGCCCTTGGTGACGGCCTTGGTGGTGTTGCCGACGGCGTCGAGCGCGTCGGTGGAGACGCGGACCTCGCTGGGCAGGCCAGCCATCTCGGCGATGCCGCCGGCGTTGTCGGTGACGGGGCCGAAGGCGTCGAGCGCGACGATCATGCCGGCGATCGACAGCATGGTGGTGGTGGCGATGGCGATGCCGAACAGGCCCGCCAGCTCGTAGGTCGCCACGATGCCGACCACGATGGCGATGGCCGGAGCCGCGGTCGCCTCGAGCGAAACGGCGAGGCCCTGGATCACGTTGGTGCCGTGGCCGGAGACCGACGCCTTGGCGATCGAGCGCACCGGGCGGAAGTCGACGCCCGTGTAGTACTCGGTGATCACCACGATGGCGGCGGTGACGGCCAGGCCGATGAGGCCGCAGAGGAACAGCTGCATGGCGGTGATGACATTGCCGTCCACCGCCGTCACCGAGTCCGGCAGCATGCTGAAGATCACGAAGGCGACCGCGCCGATGGACAGCACGCCGGTGACGATCAGGCCCTGGTAGAGGGCGCGCATGATGTTGCGGCTCTTGCCAAGGCGCACGGCGAAGGCGCCGATGATCGAGGTGATGATGCAGACGCCGCAGATGGCCAGCGGCAGCAGCATCATGGTGCCGACGATCTCCGACCCGCGGAAGAAGATCGCGGCCAGCACCATGGTGGCGACCGTGGTCACCGCGTAGGTCTCGAACAGGTCGGCGGCCATGCCGGCGCAGTCGCCGACGTTGTCGCCCACGTTGTCGGCGATGGTCGCAGGGTTCCGGGGGTCGTCCTCGGGGATTCCGGCCTCGACCTTGCCCACCATGTCGCCGCCCACGTCGGCGCCCTTG
>DASVVG010000262.1:0-2490 GCA_036386655.1 Caulobacteraceae bacterium
CACGGAGCGGCTGGTGGCGGATTTCCGCTACGGCAACTTGGCGGCCGCCGACTTCCCCATGCCTGTCAATCGGCGTCCAATCGGGACCCGCGATCGGCGTCGAAAAAGGACCCACCTCCTGGCGGTGCGGCCGTCGGCCGCAGCAAGCCGCCGGTGGCCTTCAGGAGCGGGTCTTCAGCCGCCAGCTCGCGTTGCCGGTCTCCAGGATGTCGCAGTGGTGCGTCAGCCGGTCGAGCAGCGCGGTGGTCATCTTCGCGTCGCCGAACACGCTCGGCCACTCCGCGAAGGGCAGGTTGGTCGTCACGATCACCGAGGTGCGCTCGTAGAGCCGGCTGATCAGGTGGAACAGCATCTGGCCGCCCGCGCGCGGGAACGGCAGGTAGCCGAGCTCGTCCAGGATCACGAGGTCGGCGCGCGCCAGCTGCGAGGCCAGCCGCCCCGCCTTCCCGGCCCGGCCGTCGGCCTCCAGCTGGTTCACGAGGTCGACCGTGTTGAAGAAGCGCACCCGCGCCTCGCGGTCCCGCACGCAGTTCGCCCCGATCGCGATGGCCAGGTGCGTCTTGCCCGAGCCCGTCCCGCCGATCAGCACGGCGTTGCGGCTGTCGGACAGGAAGTCGCCCCGGTGCAGGGCGCGCACGAGCGCCGCGTTCACGGGCGAGGCGGCGAAGTCGAACTCGCCCAGCGCCTTCATCACCGGGAACTTGGCGTTGCCCATGCGGTAGGCGGTGGCCCGGCTCTGCACGTCGGCGAGCTGCGCCGCCAGGAGTTCGCCCACGACCCGCTCGGCCGAGTGCCGGCGCTTGGCCGCCAGCGTGATGATCTCGTCGAAGGCCGCCCGCATGCCGCGCAGCCTCAGCTTGACCATCAGGTCGAGGATGGCGTGCCGTTCCATCAGGCGCCGCCGCCCGCCGCCGCCGTGGCGCGCAGCCCGTCGTAGCGGGCGCAATCGGCCGCCGGCTCCAGGCCGAGCGTGAGCGAGGCGGGGGTCAGCACCGGCGGGGGCGGCTCCGGCTCGCGGCCGCGCGCCAGCAGGTTCAGCACGGCGTCGGCGCTGCACAGGCGCGCGGACAGGGCTTCCGCGCAGGCCCGCTCCACGGCGGCGAGCCCGGCCTCGGGCACGGCCGAGAGGATCTCGACGAACTGCCGGTCGCCGTCGCCGTGCCCGGCCAGGCGCTGGCGGATCTGGCCGAGGGCGTCGGGCAGCTCCCAGCCGCGGAAGGGCTCGCCGTTGCGCAGCGCCCCGGGCTTGCGCGCGAGCACGGGCAGGTAGTGCCAGGGGTCGTAGACCGTCTGGTCGCGGCCGAAGCAGCGGGGGTGGGAGCCGACGGTCTCGCCGTTGAGGAAGACGAGGATGCGGTCGGCGTAGGCGCGCAGCTGCACCCGCCGGCCCGCGGCCCGGGCCTCCACCGAATAGCGGTTGTGGTCGTGGCGCACGAGGCTGGTTCTCGACGCGGGCACGTCCGCCTCGTGGAAGCCGTCGAAGGGGCCGACGTAGGGGATCAACGCCGAGCGCTCGTCCGCCTCGAACACCTCCCGGACCGTGCGGTCCTTCTGCACCGGGTGGGCGGCCGTCCTGGCCCAGGCCAGGCAGCGCTCCTCCAGCCAGGCGTTCAGGTCCGCCAGCCTCTCGAAGCGGGGGACGGGCGTGAAGAAGCGCCCGCGGGCGGTGCGCACCTGGTTCTCGACCTGGCCCTTCTCCCAGGCGGCGCAGGGCGTGCAGGCCGTCGGCTCGACCAGGTGGTGCGAGCACATCTGCAGGAATCGGCGGTTGAAGCTGCGCTGCTTGCCGGCGAAGATCGCGTCCACGGCCGTGCGCATGTTGTCGTAGATGCCGCGCCGGCAGGAGCCGCCGAAGAAGCGGAAGGCGTGCTCGTGGGCGTCGAACACCATCTCCTGGGTCTCGCGCGGGTAGGCGCGGACCAGGAACAGGCGGCTGTGGCAGAGGCGGACGTGGGCGACCTTGATCTGGCAGGTCGTGCCGGCCAGCCGCGCGGCCTCGTGGCTCCAGTCGAACTGGTAGGCCTCGCCCGGCGCGAAGGCGAGCGGGATGAACACGCCCTGCGCGCCCGCGCCGCGCTCGGCCGCCCAGCGCCGGGCGTAGCGGCGCACGCTGTCGTAGCCGCCGGCGTACCCCTCCTCGCGCAGGCCCTCGAACAGGCGCACGTAGCTGAGGCGCTCGCGCTTGGGCTTGGCGTGCTCCTCGGCGAGCAGGGCCTCGAGCCGCGCGACGTGGCCGTCGAGCTGGGGCCGCGGCTGGCGCTGGCGCTTGTAGGCGAAGGCGGTCTTGTCGGAGCGCAGCGCCTTGCGCACGACCTTGCGGGACAGGCGCAGCTCCCGCGAGATCTCGCGGATGCTCTTGTGCTCGTTGCGAAAGGGCCGCCGGATCTTGGCGATGGTCTCCACGATCAACATCCCCGGCTGGCCCCCTGGCTCTGACCCGCCGGGAGCATGGGATAAGAGTGCCGGGGCGGGGCCCGATTGGACGCCGAT
>DASVVG010000263.1:0-9311 GCA_036386655.1 Caulobacteraceae bacterium
CCGCCGCATCCTCACCATCACCCCGGACGACGTGCGCGCCTGGCACCAGCTCGTCGAGCTCAGCCGTCAGACGCCCGAGAACAACCACCTCGCCAAGCTCCAGCCGCTGTTCGCCGAGGTCGCCGCGGATCCGGACCGCGCCCTGTTCGTCGGCCATGCGCTCGGCAAGACCTACGAGGACCTCGGCGACTACGAGGCCGCGCTCGACAGCCTGCGGCGCGGCAAGGCCGCCAAACGGCAGCGCACCGCCTTTTACGCAGACGAGGAGCGGGCGGTCTTCACCGCCGCCGCGGACACCTTCCGGGGGCGTGCGGACCGCGGCCCCGGCGTCGCCTCCGCCCGGCCCATCTTCGTCGTCGGGCTGCCCCGCACCGGCACCACGCTGGTGGACCGCATCCTCGCCAGCCACCCGGAGGTGGTCTCCGCCGGCGAGCGCAAGGCCTTCCCGATGCTGGTCAAGCAGATGACCCGCACCCCCGGCCCCCGCCTGTTTGACGCGGAGGCCATGATCCGCACCCGCGGCCTCGACTTCGCCCGGCTCGGCCGCGCCTACCTCGACAGCCTCCGCGGCGTCGCCGGCCGCGAGTCGCTCGTCATCGACAAGCTGCCGTTCAACTTCCTCATGGCCGGGCTGATCCACCGGGCGCTGCCCGACGCGCGCATCGTCTGCCTGCGCCGCGATCCCATGGACAGCTGCCTCAGCAACTACCGCCAGATGTTCGCGGTGGACGCGCCGCTGCACGCCTACGCCTACGACCTCGGCTGGACCGGAGAGTACTACGTGCTGTTCGACCGCCTGGTCGCGCACTGGCGCGCGACCCTGCCGCCCGACCGCTTCATGGAGGTCCGCTACGAGGACGTGGTGAGCGATCAGGAGACGCAGGCCCGCCGGCTGCTCGACTTCTGCGGCCTCGCCTGGGACCCGGCGGTGCTCGAGTTCCACCGCAACGAGGCCGGCGTGGCCACCGCCAGCGCCGCCCAGGTGCGCCAGCCGGTCCACACCGGCTCGGTCGGCCGCTGGCGCCGCTACGGCGCGGGCCTGCAGCCGCTCGAGGACACCCTGCGCGCCGGCGGCGTCGAGGTCGCCTAGCCCGCCCGTGCCCGCCGCGCCCGCCGTCCGCGACGCCGCGCTCTCCGACGCCCCCGCCGTCGCCGAGATCTACGCCTGGGAGGTGCTCCACGGCACGGCCAGCTTCGAGGAGGAGCCGCCCTCCGCCACCGAGATCGCGGCTCGCATGGCCGCGGTGATCGAACGCGGGCTGCCTTGGCTGGTCGCCGAGGCCGACGGCCTTGTGGCGGGTTACGCCTACGCCTCGCCCTTCCGGCCCCGTAGCGCCTACCGCTTCACGCTGGAGACCTCGGTGTACGTGGCGCGCCAGGCGCATCGCCGCGGCGTCGGCCGCGCCCTTCTCACGACGCTTGTCGAACGCTGCGCGCCGCTCGGCTACCGCCAGCTGATCGCCGCCGTCGGCGACGGCGCCAACTCGCCGTCGATCCTTCTGCACGAAGCCTGCGGCTTCCGCCGCGTGGGCTGCTACGAGCAGGTCGGCATCAAGTTCAGCCGCGCGCTCGACGTGGTCCTCATGCAGCGCGGGCTCGACGCCCAGCCCGGCTAGCCCGCCGTCACTGCATCCCGGCCGCGGCCAGCAGCATGGCCAGCCCGACCTGCATCCCCTTCACGCTCGCCGTCTTCTCCACGTCGATCCACTCGTCCAGCGCGTGGGCGCGGCCACCGGCGCCCCCCGACCCGATGGTGATCGCCGGGATCCCGAGACTCATCGGCAGGTTGGCGTCCGTCGACGACGCGCCGAGCTCCGGCGTCATCCCGTGCGCCGTCACCGCCGCCTTCGCCCAGCGCACCAGCGGCGTCGTCTCCGCCGTCGAGCCCGCCGGGCGGTCGCCGATCACCTTGTTGTCGGTGGTGATCGTCCCCTCCCGGGTGGAGCGCGCGGCGTTCTCGCCCGCGGCCGCGGCGGCCACGATCTCCAGGAAGCGCGCCTCCAGAGCCGCCAGCGCCGCCGGGTCCTCCGAGCGCATGTCGAACTCCATGAAGACCTCGTTGGGGATCGAGTTCACCGACGTGCCGCCGCCGGTCACGCTCGCCGCGTACGTCGTCCTCGGCTTCGCCGGAACCTGCACGCGGTAGAGGTCCGTCACCGCCTGCGACATCGCCGTCATCGGATTGACCAGCCCGAACGCGCCGTAGCTGTGCCCGCCCGGCCCCCTGAAGGTGATGCGGTAGCGCTTGGACCCTACGCCCCCATTGACGATCCGCGCCGCGGTGGAGCCGTCCATCGAGAGGAAGACCCGCGCCCGGTCCCTGTACTTCCCCTGCGTGAACAGGTGGCGGACGCCGCGCAGGTTGCCCGGCCCCTCCTCGCCGACGTTGCCGACGAACAGGATGTCGTGCCGCGTCCTGATCCCCGCCGCGTCCATCGCCCGCACGAAGGCGAGCAGCACCGCCAGGCTCCGCGAGTCGTCGCCGATCCCCGGCGCGTGCAGCTTCGTCCCCTCGCGCCGCACCGTGATCGGCGTGCCCTCGGGAAACACCGGGTCTAGGTGGGCCGCGATCACCACCACCGGCCCGCCCGCCGGCCCGGTCCCGCGCCGCAGCCCCATGGCGTTGCCCTCGGCGTCGATCTCGACCTCCGTCAGCCCCACCGCCTTCAGCATGTCGCGATACGCCTGCGCCCTGGCCCCCTCCTTGAACGGCGGCGCCGGGATCTCGGTGATCGTGATGGTCTCGGCGACCGTCCGCTCGTGCTCGCGCTCCAGCGTCGCCGCCGCCGCCTTGAACCGCGCGCTCGCCACGATCCGCGCCACTTCCCGCTCGGGCGTCGCGGCTTGACCCGCCGCCGCCACCGGCGAACCCGCGAGCAGAAGGAAGGCTAGGAGCAAACCACGCATGACCACCGCCGCTTCAGCCGAAGAGCTGAGGAGCCGCCCGCGTGGCCCGCGAGTCAACCCGCGGGACTAGCCGCCGCGCAGCCGCGGATCGCCCGGCTCGACGCGCACCAACTGTCCGTTGTCCGCGTGCAGGAACAGCCCGACGTCGTGGCCTTTTCCTCGCGCGTCGGCGGCCAGCCGGGCGGCGGCCTGTAGCGCGTCGGGCGCCGTGGCGAAGCGGCCGGCCCGTCCGTGCGGGTGGGCCACTGTCCAGGAACCATCCATCTTGATCGCCGCGATCTGCATTTCTGCCCCCGGCGTTCCCGCGCCACCTTCAGTTGTCCTCCCGTCGAACCACGGTCGTCCAGCACCGAGGCGTGCTGTCGCGGCTGAACGCGGTGCCTTTCGGTCCAAACCGGTTGCGTCTAAGTGGTCCCGGCGTCCGGCCTCGGCGCGCGTAAAGGAACCCAGGTGCGGACCGACGCTCTCGAACAGCTGCTGGGCACCCTCGACGTCAACCTGGAAGGCTTCGCCGTCTGCGAGGTCCAGCACGGCTGGCGCCTGAACGTCTCCGCACTCGACTCCGTGCTCATCCATTACGTGCTGAAGGGCGAAGGGACGCTCGTCACCGAAGGCGCGGAAACGCCGCTGGCCCCCGGCATGATCGTCATCGCGCCCGCCGGGATCGCCAAAGCCATCTGCTGCGGCCCCACTAGGATCCAGGTCGACGCGGTCGAGCGGTGCGCGCCGCTGGCCGAGGGCATGGTCGCCTTTCGCGCGGGCGAAGGGAACGCCGACCTGGTGCTGGCGTGCGGCGTCGTCTCGGCCACCTACGGCGGCGGCTTCCACCGCCTCTTCGCCAACTTACCGCTGCCGCTCGTCGAGGAGGTCCGCGGCAACGCCGCCTTCCTCGCCGCCTTCGAAACCATGCTCGAGGAGCTCTCCGCCCCCCGCCTAGGCGCCCGCGTCGTCGCCGAGGCGCTGATGAAGCAGTGCCTCGTCCTCCTCCTGCGCGACCAGATCCAGCGCCTGGGCGACAACTCCCCGCTGTTCGAGCCCGTGATGGACCCGCGCCTGGCTCGCGCCGTCGCCGACATCATGGCCCGCCCGGCCGCCCCGCACAGCCTGGAGAGCCTCGCCCAGACCGCAGGCATGAGCCGCTCGGCCTTCGCCGCGCGCTTCCTCGACCGCTACGGCGCCACGCCCTTCAAGTTCGTGCAGAACGTCAGGCTGCGCACCGCCGCGCGCTTGCTGCAGACCACGCAGCTGCCGGTGAAGTCGATCGCCGCTGCCGCCGGCTACGCCAGCCGCAGCCACCTCTCCCGCTCGTTCCGCGCCGCCTACGGCGTCGACCCCTCGGCCTTCCGCGCCGCCCGCATGCCGCTGGAGCCCATCGGCGGCCTCGTCTAGCCGCGCCGCGGCGATCCCGGCGCAGGCGCGCCGAGCGGGGCGGGTTCAGGTTTCAGGAAGTGGCTGGGGGACTAGGGCTCGAACCTAGAATAACGGCACCAAAAACCGCTGTGTTACCATTACACCATCCCCCAGCAGGGACGGCGCGGCAGGGGCTGGCCCCCGCGCGCGAGGCGGCTCAGATAGCGGACGCTCCGCGGGGTTGCAACCAGTCGCCCGCTGCGGCCTCAGACCGCTGTTGCGAGCCCCCCGCCCCGCCGCTATAAGCCGCCCCCTTCGGAGTATAGCTCAGCCTGGTAGAGCACCACGTTCGGGACGTGGGGGTCGTTGGTTCGAATCCAGCTACTCCGACCACTAGCTTAAGAGAAGCAATGACTTGCTGAGGCCGTTAGGGACTCGCTGAAAGCTCACCCTTCCCCGCTACCAAATCGCTACCATCAGCCCGTGCGCTGAGGCTAGCGCCGGCCAAGGCACCGCCCTGTCAGCTCGTCTCCAACACGTCTCTCGCGTCCTCAGTTCTGCTGGCTCAACCCACCGGGCTACGGCACCTGTTCAGCCGCCCTCATAGCTTGCTCTTTGAAGCCTGCATCGCCGCCGCCAGGCGGGGCGCGAACTCCGCACCGTGCACCACCTGCTGGTGGAAGGCTTCAGCACCGCACCGAAGGGCTCCGACCGCCGCCGAGGCAGCGTTCCAGGAAGTGCTCGGCCACCCCATAGAAGGCCATGTTGTTCACTGGCCGCGCGAAGCCGTGTCCCTCGTCAGGGAACAGCAGGTAGGTCACGGGTATGCCCTTCTGCCGCATCAGTTCGACAATCTGGTCCGACTCCGCCTTGTTCACCCGCGCCGGTCGTTAGCGCCCTGCACGATCAGCAACGGGCGCACGATCTTGTCGGCATGGCTCACGGGAGAGCGCTGGGCGAGGAAAGCCTTGCCCTCCGGCGTGCGGGTGTCGCCGACACGGCGGTACAGCTGGGGCCGGAACGCCTCACAGTAAGGATCCTCCGGGAGCATGAAGGAGACCCAGCCCACGCCTGGCGCGGGCTGGGTCGTCAGTCCGTTACGACCGCTTGCGCATGCGCCTCGTGCTTGAGCGCCCCCAGGACCAGCTGATCACCCTGCGTTTCCACGGGAGCCTCGATCCTGCAGACGACGCCGGCGGGCTCATACGCGATGCTCACTTCGCCGCGTAGCTCCGCCGGAATGGCCCGCTCGAGGAGCCTTGAGCCAAAGCCCTTTCTCGTGGGTCGAGCAACCGGCGGCCCTCCGGACTCGCGCCATTCCAGCGAAAGGCGCCGGTCGGGGTCGCGTCCGGTGACCACCCATCGCAGGGTGATCCGGCCGGCGGGTGTGGCCAGGGCGCCGTACTTGGCCGCGTTGGTGCAGAGTTCATGCAGAGCGATGGCGATCGAGAGCGCACCACGAGGGGTCAGCTGCACCTCGGGGCCCATGATGCTCAGGCGCTCCGACCCGCTTCCACAGAGGGGCTCCAGCACGCCTCGCGCAATTTCGGCGAGCGCCGCGCCCTCCCACTGCTCGCGGGTCAAGACGTCATGCGCAGCCCCGAGAGCGACGAGGCGCGCCATGAACGCCTCACGAGCCTCTGTGAGCGGCTCGTCGCCGCGCAGGGTCTGGCTCGCCAGCGCCTGCACCGTGGCGAGGTTGTTCTTCACCCGATGGTTCAGCTCGTTGATCATGAGCTGCAGGCGCTGTTCCGCTTCCTTGCGCTCGGTGACGTCCGTCAGTACGCCCACCGCTTTCGCGGGGGCGCCGCCCTCATCGAGCATGATCTCGCACCGCAGCAAGAGCCACCGAAGCGCTCCGTCGGGGCGCCAGTAGCGATACTCCGCCTCTAGGAATCGGTCGCGCCGACCCAGCGCGGCCGCGCCCAATGCCTGCAGGCGCTCCGCTTCTCCCGGGAAATAGCGGGAGCGGATTTCCTCAAGGGTGGGGGACGCGTCCTCCGGAAAGCCCAGGATCCGGTTCAGCTCCGGCGACACCACCAGCGACTCGGCGCCCACCTCGAGTTCCCACACCGCCATTCTGCCGGCGTCGATGGCCAGGCGCAGACGCTGGGCGGCGGCCCGCTCCGCCTCTTCGAGGCGGCGCCGCTCCGTCACATCCTGGATCGTGCCAAGGTAGCGGACCGCCGTCTCCACGCCGTCGATCGGGCTGAACACAGCCGCGCCCTGCGCGAGAACCCATCGGACCTCTCCGCCGGGTCTGATGATGCGGTACTCGTACGACGCGTCCTCTCGGATGGCGGGATCCAGCGCCCGCGCGGCCTGTGCTCGGGTGAGGGGGAAATCTTCCGGATGGGTGACCGCCATGACGTCCGCGTACGTGACGTCCTCATCCGCATCGAAGCCGCAGATCGCCTTGGCCCGCGGCGAATAGACGAACGTGTTCGCGCGCACGTCCCAGTCCCAGATTCCGACGCCCCCCGCGGCCGCAGCGATCTCCAGCCGTTCCTCGCTCTCGCGCAGAGCTTCGGTCGCAGCTTCATCTTCCGTGATGTCGGCCTGCACGCACAGCCAGTGCTGCCGCCCCGCGACCTCTACCTCGGTGATCCGGGACCTCGTGGTGAAGAACGAGCCGTCCCTGCGCCGGTTGGACCACTCGCCGCTCCACGCTCCGGTCCGTTTCAGCTCGTCGATCACCTCGCTCACGACCCGCCCGTTCTCTTCGGGCGGGTAGGCGTTCTGAACCGAGACATGCTGCCCGATGAGCTCTCCGGGCTCGTAGCCGAACATCCGGTCTTCGGCCCGGTTGGTGAACACGATCACCCCCTCCTCCGTGGAGAGGCTCACGCCTTCGGTCATATTGTCGAGCAGGGCGAGGTAGATCTCTCGGGAGAACCGGCCGTCGTCCCGGTGCGCCGGGTCCTGAGCGCCCGTCACCGGCGAGTCGCTACGGGAGCGCGTTTCATACGGACACGTCTAGCTTCCCTGGGCGGAGGACGGAAGCGACCGCCGTGGAGCGCCGAGAGCAGACCGGCCCGTGGCCGATACGGAGCGAGGCTCGACGCGTCGGCAGGGAAATGCCCGCTTCGGGCCAGAACCGAAGCTCCCCAAAAGGTCGGCCGGTCAGAGCTCGCGGCTCAGCGCCTCGGCCACCACGGCCTGCAGGTCGTGGATGCGAAAGGGCTTGCGCAGGACCACGCCGCCGTCACCGATCGCGGCGTCGATCGCCGCGGTGTCCGCGTAGCCGCTGGCGAACACGATCGGCAGGTCGGGCCGTCGCTCGCGCGCAGCCCTGGCCACCTCGGCACCGTTCATGCCCGGCATCGCGAAGTCGAGGATCATGAGATCGGGCGCAGCATCAAGTGCGTGCAGCCCTGCGGGACCATCCTGCGCCTCCAGAACGCGGTAGCCGAGCGCGTCCAGCGAGTCGACCAGCACGCGCCGGATGTCCGCGTCGTCGTCGACGACCAGGATCAGAGCCGAGTCGCCTGCGGCCGCCGCCTCCTCGGCCGGCTCGTCGGCATGCGTGCGCGTCGCGGCATGCGTCGTCGGCAGCAGGATGCGCACCGTCGTTCCTTCACCGGGGCGGCTGTCGATACGCACGGCACCGCCCGCCTGACGGGCGATCCCGTAGACTTGGCTCAGGCCCAGCCCGGTGCCCTTCCCCACCCCTTTCGTCGTGAAGAACGGATCGAAGGCTCGCGCCGCCACGTCGGGCGGCATTCCCGACCCGGTGTCCGTGACCGACAGCTCCACGTAATCCCCGGGCGCCAGCTCCGGGTCGTCGTCGACGCGCAGCGCAGCCGTGGAGATCGTGAGGGAGCCGCCCTCGGGCATCGCGTCGCGGGCGTTGATGGCGAGGTTCAGTACGGACATTTCGAGTTGGGTCGGATCGGACAGCACCGCGTCCTCCCCACCGAGATCCAGGGAGAGCCTAACCGCCGGACCGAGCGAACGGGCGAGCAGGTCCTCCATGCCCGCGACCAGGTCGGAGACGATCACCGGCTTCAGCTCGATGCTCTGCGCCCGCGAGAAGGCGAGCAGCTGGCCCGTCAACTTGGCGCCGCGTTCCGCGGCCTGCAGTCCGGCCTCCGCGAACCGCTTCACCTTCGCCACGTCTTCGGGTTTTCGCCGGATCAGGTCGAAGCTGCCGACCACGGCGGCGAGCAGGTTGTTGAAGTCGTGCGCGATCCCGCCGGTGAGCTGGCCCACCGCGTCCATCTTCTGCGCCTGGCGCAGCGCCTCCTCCGCCATCACTTGCCGGGTGACGTTGCGGCTCGACCCGATCAGCCGCGTGATCCGTCCCTGGTCGTCGCGGACGGGAACGAGCGAGGTGTCCCAGTGCTGCGGCTCGGGGAGTTCGTACACCTCGCGATACTGGTGAAGCTCGCCCGTCTCCAGGACGCGCCGGTACGGGTCCAGCACGCGCTCCGCCAGCTCGGGAGGCAGGATGTCGGCCAGCCGCTTGCCGCAGATGTCCTCGTTCCTGAAGCCGACGCCGGCCTCGTGCGCCGGATTCACCTGCTCGACCACGAAGTCGTCGTCAGGCGTGACGCCGATCACGAACAGAGCCTCCGGGGTGTTTTCGAAGTAGGCGCGGTACAGGGCGTCGGCCTCGCGTCGCGCGGCTTCGGCCGCCTCGCGGACCGCCTGATCAGCGAGAGCCGCCTCGGCCTGTTTGCGCTCGGTGACGTCGATAATGAACTCCACCGCCGTCCGCTCGTCGAGCATCTTGCTGGCGCAGTGGATCCAGAACCGGGAGCCGTCGCTGCGCAAGTACTCCTTCTCGAACGGAACGCTCTGGCCTCGCGTCTGTAGTTCGGCCAAGGTCTGCTCGTCTCGCCAGCGCCAGTCGGGCGGCGTGAGGTTCTCGTAGCGCACCGCACCCGCCTCGAGCTCCTCCCGGGTGTGCCCGACCATGCGCAGGAAGGCGTCGTTGGCCGCGACGATGCCGCCCGTCATGTCGAAGGAGATGATGCCGACTGTGCCGATCTCGAGCATCGTGCGCAGGCGCAGTTCGCTGGCGCGGAGCGCCTGCTCCGCACGCTTCCGCT
>DASVVG010000264.1:0-34833 GCA_036386655.1 Caulobacteraceae bacterium
CTGCAGGGGGAGATCGAGCTCAGGGCCGAGCGGCCGTTTCCCCAGGCGGACCTCGACCTGACGGGCGAGTTCGGACGGGCGGAGGAGGCGGAATCCTTCGACGCGCTCGCCGCACGGATCACCGCGGCCATGAAACGGTCGCGGGAGCGTGACGGTATCGCCGGACGGGCGCTCAGCGGCCCGCACCGGGCCGACCTTTCGGTGGTCCACCGGGAGAAAAACCGGGCGGCGGCGGAGGCCTCTACTGGCGAACAGAAGGCTTTGATCTTAAATATCGTTCTGGCCCAGGCGGCACGTCTGGCACGTGACGAATCGGCTCCGAATCCGATAGTCTTGCTGGACGAGGTGGCGGCGCATCTGGACGTGAACCGGCGCGGCGCCCTCTTCGACGAAATCACGGCTCTGGGGCTGCAGGCCTTCCTGACCGGGACCGACGAAGAGCTGTTCGAGGGGCTGAAGGGCCGAGCCCAGGGCGTCCGTGTCGACGCCGGCGTTCTGACGGAAGCGAGCGACTGAATTGACCGACGAAACGGCGGGCCTCCCTGAATCGGCCCCGGAGTCCAACGGGAACGGCGAGTACGGCGCGGAATCCATCAAGGTCCTCAAGGGCCTGGACGCCGTGCGCAAGCGGCCGGGCATGTACATCGGCGACACCGACGACGGCTCGGGCCTGCACCACATGGTCTACGAGGTGGTGGACAACGCCATCGACGAGGCGCTGGCCGGGCACGCCACCAAGGTCGAGGTGATCCTGAACCCCGACGGTTCGGCGACGGTCACGGACGACGGGCGGGGCATCCCGGTCGACATGCACGAGGGCGAAGGCGTCAGCGCGGCCGAGGTCATCATGACCCAGCTGCACGCCGGCGGTAAGTTCGACCAGAACTCCTACAAGGTCTCGGGCGGCCTCCACGGCGTCGGCGTGTCGGTGGTGAACGCGCTCTCCGACTGGCTCGACCTGAAGATCCACCGCAACGGCAAGGCGCACGAGATGCGCTTCCAGCGCGGCGACGCGGTGTCGTCGCTGAAGGTGACGGGCGAGTCGCCGCTCCGGGAGAACGGCCAGCCGCTGACCGGTACCATCGTGACCTTCATGCCCTCGCTGTCGACGTTCTCGCAGATCGAGTTCGACCGGAAGACGCTCGAGCACCGGCTGCGCGAGCTGGCGTTCCTGAACTCGGGCGTGACCATCCACTTCAAGGACCTGCGCGGCGCCGAGCCGTACGAGGAGGTGCTGGCCTACGAGGGCGGCGTCGAGGCGTTCGTGCAGCACATCGACAAGGCCAAGACGGCGCTGCTGAAGGCCCCGATCTCGATCCGCGGCCGGCGCGAGAACGTCGAGATCGAATTGGCCCTGTGGTGGAACGACAGCTACCACGAGACGATGTTGTGCTTCACGAACAACATCCCGCAGCGGGATGGAGGCACGCACCTGTCCGCGTTCCGCGCGGCGCTGACGCGGATCGTCGGCGGCTACATCGACGCGGCGGCCAAGCGCGAGAAGGTCAACGTCACGGGCGAGGACGCGCGCGAGGGGCTGACGTGCGTGCTGTCGGTGAAGGTGCCGGACCCGAAGTTCTCGTCGCAGACCAAGGACAAGCTGGTGTCGTCCGAAGTGCGCCCGGCGGTGGAGGGGCTCGTCGCCGACGGCCTCTCGACCTGGTTCGAGGAGCATCCGAACGAAGCCAAGGCGATCACCGGCAAGATCGTGGAGGCGGCGGCGGCGCGTGAGGCGGCGCGCAAGGCCCGCGAGCTGACGCGGCGCAAGTCGGCGCTCGACATCTCGTCGCTGCCCGGGAAGCTCGCCGACTGTCAGGAGCGCGACCCGGCGAAGTCGGAACTGTTCATCGTCGAGGGCGACAGCGCCGGCGGCTCCGCCAAGCAGGGCCGCAACCGGGAGAACCAGGCCGTGCTGCCGCTGCGCGGCAAGGTGCTGAACGTGGAGCGCGCGCGCTTCGACAAGATGATCTCGTCGGAGCAGATCGGCACGCTCATCATGGCGCTGGGCGCCGGCATCGGCCGCGACGAGTGGAACGCGGAGAAGCTGCGCTACCACAAGATCATCATCATGACGGACGCGGACGTCGACGGCGCGCACATCCGGACGCTGCTGCTGACGTTCTTCTACCGGCAGATGCCGGAGATCATCGAGCGCGGCTACCTCTACATCGCCCAGCCGCCGCTCTACAAAGCGGCCAAGGGCAAGTCGTCCCGGTACCTGAAGGACGACGCCGAGATGGACGCCTTCCTGATCGACGAAGGCGTCGACGGGGCCGAGCTCGACCTGGCCGACGGCTCGCGCATCACCGGGCGCGACCTCGAGGCGCTGGTGAAGGAAGCCCGCACGGCGAAGGCGCACATCGAGCGGCTGACCACGCGGGCGCCCGCGTTCGCGGTGGAGCAGGCGGCGATGGCCGGGCTGTTCGGCGAGACCCCCGACCCGGTGCTGGCGGCGAAGCGGCTGGACCTCTACGCCCAGGAAGGCGACGGCCCGTGGACGGGCGAGCCCGGCGCGGTGGGCGGCTTCGCCTTCAGCCGGGTGAAGCGCGGCGTCAACGAGCGCATCGTGCTGGACGAGCAGCTGCTCCACGCGCTCGACGCGCGGAAGCTGCAGGAGCGGGCGGAGGCGCTGCGCGGCAGCTTCGAGAAGCCGGCGACCTTCCGGCGCAAGGAGAAGAGCACCACCGTGCGGGGTCCGCTCGACCTGGTGGCGGCGGTGCTCGAGGCCGGCAAGAAGGGCCTGTCGATCCAGCGCTACAAGGGCCTGGGCGAGATGAACGCCGAGCAGCTGTGGGAGACCACGCTCGACGAGAACGCGCGCACCCTGCTGCAGGTGAAGGTGAACCACGCCGACGACGCCGAGGCGATGTTCTCGCGCCTGATGGGCGACCTGGTGGAGCCCCGCCGGGAGTTCATCCAGGAGAACGCGCTCGACGCCGAGGTCGACGTCTAGCGACCCTGCCGGCGGGCGCGGCGCCGGACCGGCGTCCGTCCACGCCTCTCGCATTGCCGGGGCCGCTGCGGCATGGTCGCGCTTACCAGCGAGCGAGGCGGCGATGAGCGACGGTGCGGCGGTCCAGGTGCGCAACAACGAGGCGGGCGGCCGCTTCGAGGTCGAGCAGGACGGGCGCGTCGCGTTCGCCGAGTATCGGCTGCTGGCGTCGGGCATCCTGTTTCCGCACACGCTGGTGCCGGAGGCCCTGGAGGGCCGCGGAATCGCGAAGGCGATGGCAGAGGAGGCCCTCGGCTTCGCTCGTGAGCGCGGGCTGAAGGTGATGCCGACCTGCACCTTCTTCGCCGGCTACATCGCCCGACACCCGGAGCACCACGATCTGGTGCACCCGGACTATCGGCGTGCCCTGCACCTCGATTGAGCGCCGGCCACGGATAATCCACAGTCCAGGTTAGAACCGCGGGGTGGGCCGTCCGTTCTGTCGGCCAGTAGACTTCGCGAGCGCGCCCGATGCGGGACATGATCGACCTCGACCCCGCCGCGCCGACCCCGCAGCCCGCGCCGCCCGCGGCGCCCCCGCCCGGCACGCCCGACGACCGCCCGTTCTGGAAGCGCAAGCCGCGGCTGACGGCGATCGCCGTCGGCGCCTGGGTCGGCGTGCTGATCCTGGCGTGGCTGAGCTGGGCGCTGCCGCTCGGGCGGGCGCTGGAGCCGCTGCCCTCGCCCACTCTGGTGCTGGTCACCGCCGACGGGAAGCCGTTCGCGCGGCGGGGGTCCTACAAGGAGGAGCCGGTCGACGCGAGCGAGCTGCCGCCGCGCGTCAGCCAGGCCTTCATCGCCATCGAGGACAAGCGCTTCTACCGCCACGCCGGTCTCGACCTGCGCGGCATCGCGCGGGCGATGCGGACCAACATGGAGGCGGGCGAGCTGGAGCAGGGCGGCTCCACCATCACGCAGCAGCTGGCGAAGAACGCCTTCCTGTCGAACGAGCGGACGCTGCGGCGCAAGGCGCAGGAGGCGGTGATCGCGCTCTACCTCGAGGCGGCGCTGTCGAAGGAGGAGATCCTCTCCCGCTACCTGTCGGCGGTGTACTTCGGCGACGGCGTGTTCGGCCTGAGGGCGGCGGCGCGGCACTTCTTCGACAAGGCGCCGGAGGACCTGACGCTCGGCGAGGCCTCCCTGCTGGCCGGGACCGTGAAGGCGCCGTCCCGGCTGAACCCGATCGACGACATGGCGGCGGCCAAGCGGCGGCAGCGGCTGGTGCTGACCGCGATGGTCGAAGAGGGCTTCATCACCGAGGCGGAGGCGCGGCGCGCCCGGAACGTGCGGGTGCGGGAAGGGCGGGACGACCTGCCGGTGGGATCCTACTTCGCCGACTGGGTCTCGCCCGAGGCGAAGGAAGAGTTCGAGCGCGCTTACGGCGAAGTGGTGGTGCGCACCACGCTCGACTCGCGCATGCAGGCGAACGCGGAGCGGATCGTGCGGCGAACGCTGGCGGGACCCGGCCGACGGGCGAACGCGACGCAGGCGGCGCTGGTGGCCATGCGCACCGACGGCAGCGTCGTGGCCATGGTCGGCGGGGCGGACTACCGCCGCAGCAAGTACAACCGCGCCACGCAGGCGGTGCGCCAGCCGGGGTCGGCGTTCAAGCTGTTCGTCTACCTGACGGCGCTGCGGGAGGGGATGAGCGCCAACAGCCCGGTGCTGGACGCGCCCATCACCATCGGGGACTGGTCGCCGGAAAACTACGAGGGCGAGTACGCCGGCCGGCCGGTGACGCTGCGCGAGGCGTTCGCGCGGTCCAGCAACGTCGCCAGCGTGCGCCTGGCGCAGCAGGTGGGGGTGCGCGACATCATCGCCACCGCGCGCGACCTGGGAGTCAGCTCGCCGCTGCCGAACGACCCGACGATCGCGCTCGGCACCGGCGGCGTCAGCCTGATGGAGCTGACGTCGGCCTACGCCGCCGTGGCCGGCGGGGTGACGCCCGTGCGGGCGCGGGGGCTGGCCGACGCGCCGGAGCGTCGGCAGCGGACGCGCGAGCTCTCCGCCCGCGAGCGGCGCGACATGATGGAGCTGCTCCGCGCGGTGGTGACCAGCGGCACCGGGACGGCCGCCAACTTCAACATCCCGGCTTACGGCAAGACCGGGACGACCCAGGATTATCGCGACGCCTGGTTCGTGGGCTTCGCGGGCGACCTCGTGATCGGCGTCTGGGTCGGCAACGACAACAACGCGCCGATGCGCAACGTCACCGGCGGCAGCCTGCCCGCGCAGATCTGGCGCGAGTTCGCCAGCGCGTCGGCGCGCAACGTGGAGATCGGCGGGGACCTGCCGGAGCTGGTCGCGCCGGAGCTGCAGACCGGCGACCCGGTGCCGGCGGACTGGCTGGACCAGCAGTACGGGCCGGAGAGCGATCCGTTCGTGGGCGACCCGTCCCTGCCGCCGCTGGAGCCCCAGCCGGGGCAGCCGGGAGTTCCGCCCGCCGGTCCGCGCGTCGAAATCCCGCCCGAGGCCCGCCCGCGCTTCGAGCCGGCGCCCGGCGACGAGCCGCTCGAGGAGGAGCCCCCCGAAGACGAGGAGCCGCCTCCGCCGCCGCCCTCGGGTTTCTAGCGAAAGTCAGGTGACCTGACAGAGAGCCTGTGTCATGTTGTCCTGACATTCAGTCGGGAGGACCTGACATGTGGAAGATCGGGACAGGGACCGCTCACCAGCGGTACGTCACCCGTACGGCGGCGTTCATGGGCGTCTACGTTTTGCTCAATGTGGCGGCGATCGCCGGGGTGTTCGACGCGCTGAAGGGCGGGCCGGGCGCCTGGGCGCTGGCCCTGGCGGTGTCGATCCCCATCGCGGGGCAGATATGGGCCACGCTGGCCCTGATGGCCGAGAGCGACGAGTTCGTGCGGGCGCTCACCGCCCGGCAGTTCATCGTCTCCGCCGGGGTGGCGATGGCGCTGTTCTGCGCCTGGGGATTCGCGGAGAGCTATGCGGACGCTCCACACGCGCCGGGCTGGATCGTCTACATCCTGTTCTGGGCGGCGTTCGGCGCCAGCGCGCCGTTCATCCGGTCGACGAAATGAAGAACCGGCTGCGCGAACTCAGGGCCGCCCGGCGCTGGAGCCAGGCCGACCTCGCCGAGCGCATCGGCGTGTCGCGCCAGGCGGTGAACGCGCTGGAGACCGACAAGCACGATCCCTCGCTGGGGCTCGCCTACCGCATCGCCGCCCTCTTCGGCCTTCCGGTCGAGGAAATCTTCGACAACGAACACCGCTGAAGCGGGAAGGACGACTTATGAAGCGGAACGTCATCGCCACCGCGGCCCTGGCCGGGATCGCCTCGCTGGGACTGCTCGCGGGAGGGTGCCGGGCCGAACCA
Source organism: Caulobacteraceae bacterium (assembly GCA_036386655.1). Classification (GTDB taxonomy): domain Bacteria; phylum Pseudomonadota; class Alphaproteobacteria; order Caulobacterales; family Caulobacteraceae; genus JAHWJX01. The sequence continues at coordinate 6,326 of DASVVG010000264.1, forward strand.
CCGGCCGCCGCCCCGGCCGCTGCTGCTCCGGCCTTCCAGAGCGGGCGGATGAGCGTCGAGGTCCGGGGATCCGGGCCGGACGTGGTCCTGATCCCGGGGCTCGCCTCGTCGAAGGCGGTGTGGGACGCCACCGCCGATCGGCTGGACGACACCCACCGGGTGCACATCGTGCAGGTGAACGGGTTCGCAGGGGCGGCGGCGGGCGCGAACGCCGAGGGCCCGGTGGTGGAGCCGCTGGTCGCCGAACTGGAGGGCTACATCCGCACGCGGGGGCTGAAGCGGCCGGCCGTGATCGGGCACTCCATGGGCGGCGAGACGGCGCTGCTGCTCGCGGCGCGGCATCCGCAGGCGGTGAGCCGGGTGATGGTGGTGGACGCCCTGCCCTTCTTCGCGCTGCTGATGAACCCGGCGGCCACGGCGGAGAGCGTGCGGCCCCAGGCGAACATGCTTCGCGACACCATGCTGGGCTGGAACGACGTGCAGTACCGGACGATGCAGTCCGCCGGCATCGCGCGGCTGGTGAAGAACCCGGAGGCGCGGGCGCGGCACGGCGCCTTCGCGGCGGCGTCAGACAAGTCCGTGGTGGCGCGCGTGATGCACGAGATCATCACGCTGGACCTCCGCCCGCTGCTGGCGGAGACGACCGTGCCGATCACGGTGCTCTATGCCGCCGACGAGACAACCGGCATGCCGGTGGTCGCTTTCGACCAGGTGTTCCGCAACGCCTACGCAGGCGCGAAGACGGCGAGGCTGGTGCGGATCGACGGCGCCCGGCACTTCATCATGGACGACCAGCCGGAGCGGTTCGCCGCCGAGGTCGACGCGTTCCTCAAGCCATGAGGGGCACGATGCGGCTCGCGCTCCTGCTGGGGGCGTCTGCGCTGGTCGGGTGTGCAGCTCCGACGGTGCCGGTGCCTGCGAACAGAGCGGAGCCGTTCTTCGTGGGGCGCTGGGCCCCGCGGGCGGAGAACTGCGCCGCCTTCGCGTGGAGCCTGGCTCCGCAGCGGCTGGAAACGCCCGACGGCGGGGTCTGCGCCTGGACCCGCACCACGACCGAGGGCGAGCGTCTGGTGCTGCACGCGGTCTGCACGGGGGTGCAGGACCCGGGGCCGGCCGAAATCTCCCTCGCGCGGACATCTGCCGGGGCGATCTCTCTGGAGAGCCAGGTCTGGCACGAGCGGATCACGCTCCGCCGCTGCGGTGCGGAGCGCTAGTTCTCGCGGACGACCCTGAGGACGGCCTCGCCGTAGCGGTCGAGCTTGCCCTGGCCCACGCCGCCGAGCACGGCCAGCGAGTCCAGCGAGCGGGGGCGGGCGCGGGCGATGTCGAGCAGGGTGCGGTCGTGGAAGATGACGTAGGGCGGCACCGCCTGCTCGGCGGCCTGTGAGCGGCGCCATTCGCGCAGCGCCTCGAACAGCGGGCGGTCCTCGACGGCGACCTGCTCCACGGCGCCGCGGACGCGCTTCTTTCGCCCGTTAATGCGGGGCGCGTCGTGGGCCTCGGGCATGGCTCGCAGGGAGACCTTGCGCTCCCCCCGATAGACGGCGCGGACGGCCTCCGGGTCGCCGAGGCGGACGAGGGGGCGGTTGTCGTTCGGCTCCTCGTCGAGGAGGCCCTCGAACAGGAGCTGCTCCATCAGGTCGCGCCAGCCACCGGGGCTGAACTCGCCGCCGACGCCGAAGGTGGAGAGGGCGGCCTCCGACGGCTGCACGTCCTTTGTGCGGCCGAGGAGGTGGTCGACGATGCGGCCTCGGCCGACGCGGCCGCCCATGCGGTGCACGGCGGCGAGCGCCTTCTGCGCCGGCTGGGTTACGTCGACCAGCGCGCCGGGGGTGAGGCAGCGGTCGCAGACGCCGCAGGGATGCACGTCCGCCTCACCGAAGTAGCGGCGCACGGCGGCGGGACGGCAGCCGCCCCCGTCGAGCATGGCGTAGAGCTGGCGCGCCTTTCGGGTGCGCACGGCCTTCACGGTCTCGTCGGCCTCGCCCTGGGCGATGCGGCGCAGCGACAGGGCGAGATCGGAGGCGCCGTAGAGGGTGATCCCCTCGGCGGGGTCGCCGTCGCGGCCGGCGCGGCCGATCTCCTGCCAGTAGGCCTCGATCGACTCCGGCGGATCGGCGTGGATGACGAAGCGGACGTCGGGTTTGTCCACGCCCATGCCGAAGGCGATGGTGGCGACCATCACCGCCTCGTCGGCCTCCAGGAAGTGGTGGAGCCGGTCGTTGCGGACGTCCTTGTCGAGACCGGCGTGGTAGGCGAGCGCGGGCACGCCCTCGGCCTGCAGCGACTTGGCGAGCTCCTCCACGCCCTTGCGGGTGCCGGCGTAGACGACGCCGGAGCGGCCGCGGCGCTCGAGCACCAGTTCGACGGCGCGGGCGTGGCCCTTGGCCTTGCGCTCGGCCGACAGCGCGAGCTCCGGGCGGGCGAAGCTGGCGACGAACTCCGCGGCGGAGTCCATGCGCAGCTGCAGGCGGATGTCGGCGAGCGTGCGGCCGTCCGCGGTGGCGGTGACGGCGAGGCGCGGGACGCCGGGGAAGATGTCGGAGAGGCGGCCGAGCTGGCGGTACTCGGGGCGGAAATCGTGCCCCCACTGACTGACGCAGTGGGCCTCGTCGATGGCGATGAGCGAGAGGCGGGCCTGCTCCAGCCGGTCGAGGCAGCCGGGCTGCATCAGGCCTTCGGGGGAGAGGTAGAGGAGGTCGAGCTCGCCCTGATCGAGCGCGCGCCAGATCGCCGCACGCTCCGCCCCCGTGACGCCGGCGTCGAGGCGGGCGGCGCTGACGCCGAGCTGCTTCAGGGCGGCGACCTGGTCCGCCATCAGCGCCACGAGCGGCGAGACGACGAGGCCCGCGCCCGGACGGAGCATGGCGGGGATCTGGTAGCAGACGCTCTTGCCGCCGCCGGTGGGCAACACGGCCACGGCGTCGCGGCCGGCCAGCACCTGCTCCACCACCTCGGACTGGCGGCCGCGGAAATCGGCGTGGCCCCAGACGCGGCGGAGCGTCTCGCGGGCGTCCTCAAGGGTCGGAATCACGCGCGGCTTATGACACAGCCGCCCGGCGAAACTAAACGGGAACGCGGCCTCAAACCCGCATGGTTAATTTGCTGACAAACTATGAACACCGGTGCGGGGCGTTCATGCTTCGTAAACCTCGTTCCGCGTTCCTGACGAACCACCATATGAAGGGACCACCGCGCGAACTGCGCGGCGTCCGGGAGAGCGTCACCCATGGCTGAGGGCGGTTCCGAGCGGCGCGGGAAGCGCACGTTCTGGGGGGGTCTGGCCTACTGGACCGTGGTGCTGGGGGTGTGGGGCCTGATCGGCCTCGCCGCCTTCCTGATCTTCTTCATCCCGGGCCTGCCCGACACCTCGAAGCTGTACGAGGTCGATCGCCAGCCCTCGATCGCCTACCTCGACCGCAACGGCGGGCTGATCGCGGTGCGCGGCAGCCAGGAGGCGCCGCCGGCGGACCTGAAGGAGCTGCCCGAGTACGTGCCGGCGGCCTTCGTCGCCATCGAGGACCAGCAGTTCTACCGCCACCTGGGCTTCAACCCGGTGCGGATGACGCAGGCCTTCATCGCCAACCGCAAGGCGGGCCGGATCACCGGCGGCGGATCGACGATCACGCAGCAGCTGGCGAAGAACCTGTTCCTGAGCCCGGAGCAGACCTACCGGCGCAAGATGCAGGAGCTGCTGCTCGCGATCTGGCTGGAGACCAAGTTCAGCAAGGACGAGATCCTGTCGCTGTACCTCAACCGCGTATCCTTCGGGGGCGGCGCGTACGGGATCGAGGCGGCGTCGCAGCGGTACTTCAACAAGGATGCCCGCGAGCTGTCGCTCGGCGAAGCGGCGCTGCTGGCCGGCCTGCTGAAGGGGCCGTCGCGGTACAGCCCGGTGTCGAACACGGAACGAGCCGAGCGGCGGGCGAACATCGTGCTCTCCGAGATGGTCGAGCAGAAGGTGATCACGCCGGAAGAGCGGGCGCGGGCGTTCGCGCAGCCCGTGCGGGTCTCCAAGCGGCTGGCCAACCAGCACGCCAACTACTTCATCGACTGGGTGGACGGCGAGGTCCGGGCGCTCGTGGGCGACACCGACGAGGACCTGATCGTGCAGACCACGCTCGACCTGCCGATCCAGGCGGCGGCCGAGAGCGCGGTGCGCACCATCACGACGCGCGACGCCGCCAAGGGCGTGCAGCAGGCCGCGCTGGTGGCGATCGACGGCGACGGCCGCGTGCGGGCGATGATCGGCGGCAAGGACTACGCCGAGAGCCAGTACAACCGCGCCGTCGAAGCGAAGCGGCAGGCGGGCTCGGCTTTCAAGCCGTTCGTCTACCTGACCGCGATGGAGCAGGGCCGCACGCCGGACCTGGGCGTCGTCGACGAGCCGATCCGCATCGGCAACTGGGAGCCGAAGAACTACACCAACAGCTACATGGGCGCGGTGACGCTGGAGACGGCGGTGGCGCAGTCGCTGAACACCGTGGCCGCGCGTGTCGCCGACGAGGTCGGCCGGGACAACGTGGCGCGCACGGCGCGGCGGCTCGGGATCAAGTCGAAGATCCAGCTGGAGCCCTCGATGGCGTTGGGCGCGGTCGAGGTGAGCCCGCTGGAGATGGCGCAGGCCTACGTGCCGTTCTCCAACGGCGGCATGTTCGCCAACCCGTACGGCATCGAACGCATCCGCTCGCGCTCGGGCCAGGTGCTCTACGAGCACAAGCTGCAGCCGGTGGAGCAGCGCTCGCTGGTGGTGAACAACCCGGCGCTCAGCCACATGAACCGCATGATGCGGGCGGTGGTGCGCGGCGGCACGGGCACCCGTGCTCAGGTGCCGGGCTACGACATCGCCGGCAAGACCGGCACGACGAGCGACTACAAGGACGCCTGGTTCGTGGGCTTCACCGGCGGGTTCACCACCGCCGTCTGGGTCGGCAAGGACAACAACAAGCCGATGAAGAAGGTCACCGGCGGCGGCGCGCCGGCGGAGATCTGGCGCTCGTTCATGACCTCGGCGCTGCCGCGGCTGGCGGTGCGCCCGATCCCCGAAGGTCCGGCGGCGCTGCCGAACCCGATCGACGACCCGATCGGCGACCTGCTGCACACGGCGAACGATTTCTTCGAGGACCCGGCCGTGCTGGAGGACGCCGCCGTCGGGCCGGCTCCGGAGCCGCTGCCGCTCGAGCCGCAGCCTTACCAACCGGAGCCTTACGTGCCGCCGCCGCCTCCAGGCCGGACGTATCAGGCTCGGCCGTACCAGCCGCCTCCGGCGGAGGCGCCGCCGTACCGCGCGCCCAGCGGCCCGCGGCCGGGGGAAACGCCGTCGCTCGAGGATTACGTGGCCGCGGGGCGGCCGGGCTGAGCTAGTCGCCGCGGCCGATGGCGTGCAGCGCCGCCGCGTTTTCCTTCAGCCACTGGCGCGCGGGCGTGTGGTCGCCGACGAGGCGGGCGACCTGCTCCCAGAAGCGGCGGGAGTGGTTGGGCTCCACCAGGTGGGCGACCTCGTGCGCCGTCAGGTAGTCGGCCACGAACGGCGGGGCGCAGATCACCCGCCAGGAATACCGGATGCGGCCGGCGGCCGGGGTGCAGGAGCCCCAGCGGCCGGCGGCGTCGAACACCGCCACCTTGGGCATGGGCACGCGGAGCGCGGCGGCATGCACGGCGCTCCGGGCGGTCAGGTCGGCCAGCGCCTCCCGCTTCAGCAGGTTCAGGACGCGGCGGGAGAAGGCCTCCCCCTCGCCGCCGCTGGTGATGGTGCGCGCGCCGGGCGAGAGGCGGGCGGCGGCGGCCCCGGGGATGGCCTTCAAGCGGCAGGGGGTCCCGCGGAACGGGATCACCGCCTCCGGCTCGAAGGGCTGGGCGGGCGGCAGGTGCTGGAGCTGGCGGACGATCCATTCCGCGCGCCGGCGGGCGAAATCGGCGGCCTCGGGCAGGCGGCGGGCGCTGGGCGCCGTGGCGGTGACCTGTCCGCGGGCGGTGTCCACGCGCAGGCCGAGCGTTCGGGCACGGGCGTTAACCGTCAGGCGGACCGGATGGCCCGCGACCTTGATGGAATCGCCGGGTTTGAACGAGGAAGCAGGCATGGCCCCGAATGTACCTGTCGCGGGAGCCGGCACAACCCGGCTCGCCGGTCTGGGGAGGAGCAAGGGGCGCGCCAGCGCGCGGCCGCCGCAAAGGGTTAACGGCCGTCGTTGGCCCGGATGAACTCGCGCACCCGGGGGTAGATCTCCTCCCGGAAGCGGCGGCCGTTGAAGACGCCGTAGTGGCCCACCTTCGGCTGCACGTGAACGGCCCGCAGCTTGTCCGGCAGCCCGGGGGTGATCGCGTGCGCCGCCTGGGTTTGTCCGACGCCGGAGATGTCGTCCTCCGCGCCCTCGACGGTCATCAGGGCAACGTCCTTGAGGGCCGCGGTGCGGACGGGGCGGCCGCGGTGGGTCAGCTCGCCCAGCGGCAGCAGGTGCCGCTGGAACACGAAGTCGATGGTCTGGAGGTAGAATTCCTCAGTGAGATCAAGGACCGAGAGGTACTCGTCATAGAACTCGCGGTGTCGTCCGGCGCTGTCGCCGTCGCCGCGGACCAGGTGCTGGAAGTAGCGGTAATGGGCGTCCCGGTGCCGCGCCTCGTTCATGGCCATGAAGCTGTAGAGCTGCACGAAGCCCGGGTAGACCTGCCGGCCGAAGCCCGGATAGGGCGGCGGCACCGTGTAGATCATGTTGTCCTCGAACCAGGCGAAGGGCTTCTTCGCGGCGCGGTCGGTGGTGGCGGTGGGGCTGAGCCGGGCGTCGATCGGCGAGCCCATGTAGGTGGTGCTGGCCGGACGGGAGGGGTCGCCGTCCTCGGCCATCAGGGCGGCGGCGGCCATGACCGGGGGGCCGGGCTGGCAGACGGCGACCACGTGCGGGCGGCCGCCGACGGCCGTCAGCATCGCGCGGATGTGGTCGACGTAGTCGTAGAAGTCGAAGCGGCCCTCGAGCACCGGAACCATGCGGGCGTTGGCCCAGTCGGTGACGTAGACCTCATGGTCCTGCAGGAAGGCTTCGACCGTGCCGCGCAGCAGGGTGGCGTAGTGGCCGGAGAGGGGCGCCACCAGCAGCACGGCTGGCTGGAGCTCGCGGATGCCGGCGCGGCGGAGGTCGCCCTGGTCGCGGGTGAAGTGCAGCAGGTTCGCCCAGGGCGAGCGCCAGACGGAGGTGGGGCGGATCCTCACCTCCTGGCCGCCGATCTCGACGGACGAGATGCCCCACTCGGGCTTCCCGTGGCGGCGGGTCACGTCGGCGTAGAAGCTGGCGCCGGCGTAGGCTAGGCGGCCGAGGTCGGTGTTCCCGGCGGGGTTCAGGGGCGAGCCCCAGAAGTCGCGCGCGAGCCGCGCCGCCTGCCTCGAGGGGACGGCGGCCTGGTAGCCCAGCTCGTGCAGCGTGTAGAGCATCAGGTCTGGAACGGCTCCGGGGGCGCCGAGCTTGGCGCTGAAAGGTTAACGGACGGCGGCCGGGGCGCGTTGCGTCAGGCTCGGTCCGGACCCTGCGCCATCGCGGCCTGCACCTCCCCGGCGACCTGCTGCGGGGTCATCCCGTGCGGCACCAGGCGTGCGAAGCGGCCCTGCGGGTCCATCAGGTATATGGAGGTGAAGTGGTCGACCGTGTAGTCCGGCCCCTCCCCCCGCTTGCGGTAGTAGGCCTTCCAGGCCTTGGCGGCGCCCCTCACCTGCTCCGGGCTGCCCGTGAGCGCGCGGAAGCCGCCGGGGAACTCGAAGCTGGCGGTGTAGTCGCGCAGCGCCTCGGGCGTGTCCCGCTCCGGGTCCACGCTGATGAAGAGCACCTGCAGGCCGTCGGCCGCGGGTCCGAGGCGCTCGGTGGCCTCCTGCAGCGTCTGAAGGGTGGCGGGGCATACGTCGGGGCAGGAGGTGAAGCCGAAGAAGACGGCGGTCCACTTCCCCTTCAGCACCTTCTCGTCGACGGGACGGCCCGCCTGGTCGACCAGCTGGAAGGCGCCGCCGATCTCGGGACCGGCCGTGCGGCCGGCGAACACCGGCTCGCGGCCCGCCTGTCGCGCCTGCCAGGCGTAGGCGCCGGCGCCGAGCACCAGGCCGGCGAGGGCGGCGATCGCCACGGCCAGCCAACGCCCTTTCGGGGCGCGGCCTTCTGGGCGTATGTCGTCGTCGCTCATGTCTGCCGGTTCGAACCCTGCGCCGCTGCTGGCCGCCGACCTGCTGGATAGGACCGGCGCCTTCCTCGTGCAAGGCGAGGTCACGGCCTCGCGGGCGCTGCTGCGGCTGCGGCGGGTGCGGCAGCGCACGCTGGTGCTGCTGCGCTGGGTCGCGGTCACGGGGCAGGCGGCGGTGGTCCTGGGCGTCCACTTCGGGCTGGGCTTCGACCTGCCGCTGGCGGCGTGCCTGGCGGTGATCTCGGCCAGCGCCTGGCTGAACGTCGGCCTGAGCCTCGCCCTGCCGATGCAGCGGCACCTCTCCGAGGAGGAGACGACGCTGCAGCTCTGCTTCGACCTGCTGCAGCTCTCGCTGCTGCTCGGGCTGACCGGGGGCATGAACAACCCCTTCGTGCTGGTGTTGGTGGGGCCGATCGCGGTGGGAGCGGCGGCGCTGCCGCTGCGGCCGGCGCTGGCTCTGGTGGCGCTGGGGCTGGTCTGCGCCACGGTGCTGAAGGACTTCCACGCGCCGCTGCCATGGACTGGCGACGGGCTGGACCTGCCGGGGCTGTACGAGGTCGCGATGTGGGCGGCGACCATGGTCGGCATGGTGTTCGCCGCCGGCTACGCCTGGAGCGCCTCGCGGGAGTCGGCGCGCATGGAGCTGGCGCTGGCCGCCACACAGGCGGTGCTGGCGCGCGAGCAGCGGTTGGGCGCGCTCGGCGCGCTGGCGGCGGCCGCGGCGCACGAGCTCGGCACGCCGCTGGCGACCATCCAGGTGGTGGCGAAGGAGCTGACCCGGTCGACCGCACCGGACGACCCCACTCACGAGGATGCGCAGCTGCTGGTGTCCCAGGCGCAGCGGTGCCGCGAGATCCTAAAGCGGCTGTCGCGCCAGCCGGAGAGCGGCGACGACATCGTGGCGCACACCACGCTGAGCCAGCTGCTCGACGAGGTGGCGGAGCCCTATCGGAGCTTCGGGCCGGAGGTCTCCACGGCGGCCAACCCGAAGGACGCCTCTCCGGAACCGATCCTCGTCCGCTCCCCGGAGACGGTGCACGCGCTCGCGGCGTTCGTGGAGAACGCAGTCGACTTCGCCGCCGAGAACGTGCTCGTCGTCGGGCACTACGACGCCGACACGATCACCATCGAGGTGGCGGACGACGGCCCCGGCTTCTCGCCCAACGTGATGGCCAAGCTGGGCGAGCCCTACGTGACCACCCGGCCGAACGCGGAGGGTTCGCGCACCGGGCACGTCGGGATGGGCCTGGGCTTCTTCATCGCCAAGACGCTGCTCGAGCGGACGGGGGCGGACGTGACCTTCCGCAACGGGCGCAAAGGGGCGCTGGTCTGCGTGTGCTGGGACCGTCAACGGATCGAGGCGGGCCCAGAGGCGTTAAGCTGAGCATAAGCGTCTGGGAGACCTCAGGTATCGCCATGACCGACCTCTCCGAGTCCATCGGACAGCTCAACGACAAGAGCCTGCTTCTGCTCGACGACGACGCGCCGCTGCGCACGCGGCTCGGGCGGGCGCTGGAGTCCCGCGGGTTCGAGACCACCCTGGTCGGCGGCGTCTCCGAGGCGCTGGAGGCTATCCGCAGCAAGCCGCCGGCGTTCGCGGTGCTCGACATGCGGCTGGAGGACGGCAACGGGCTGCAGGTGGTCAACGAGATCCGGACGCGGCGGCCGGACGCCAAGGTCGTGATGCTGACCGGCTACGGCAACATCGCCACGGCGGTGGCCGCGGTGAAGGCCGGCGCCATCGACTACCTCTCCAAGCCCGCCGACGCCGACGACGTGGCGCGCGCGCTGCTGGCGCAGCCGGACGACCGGCCCGCGCCGCCGGAGAACCCGATGTCGGCGGACCGGGTGCGCTGGGAGCACATCCAGCGCGTCTACGAGCTCTGCGGCCATAACGTGAGCGAGACGGCGCGGCGGCTGAACATGCACCGCCGCACGCTGCAGCGGATCCTGGCGAAGCGGGCGCCGCGCTAGCCGGCGCGGAAGGCGGCGAGGCGGGCGAAGGCCAGCGTCAGCGCCTTGCGGCGCGCGGGCGCGAGCGGCGTCATCGGCGCCGGCCGCAGCACGGCGCCGCCGAAGCCGTCGGCGGCGATGAGACCGGGCTCCTCGGGCAGGATCTCGCGCGGGAACTCCGGCGGCACCGCGAAGTAGAAGGCGTCGCAATAGGGGCGGTACTCGGGCCACTTCCCGTCGACCGCATAGTCCTCGTAGCAGGACTTCACCTCGACGATGACGATCTCGCCCTTCGGCCCGAGCGCCATCAGATCGGCGCGGCGACCGTTCGGCAGGGGCACCTCGGCGATGGCGGCGTAACCCAGCGCCTCCAGCAGGCGCGCGGCCCCGCGTGTGACGACGCCGGTGGTCTCGGGACGGGTGAGGGCGAAGGCGACGGCCAGTTCCACGCCGCAGATTTGTTCCAGTTACGTTCGCGGATCAAGCGCGACATGGAGGTGCGTTTTTTCGGGGGAAGTGGCGGGACTCCGACGAACGGGGGGGGAATGCTAGCGCACCGGCGTGTCAGCCTATGAACAACCCGTGGTCGTCTTCGCGGAAGAGGACGTCGTCGTTCTCCTCGGCCCCGGTTTCGAGATGCCGATGACCCCCGAGGCCGCCCTGGAGAGCGTGGAGCGGATGCGGCGGGCAGCCGAGGAAGCCCTGCAGCGGCGGTGCGAGCGCGCCTCCTAGGCCGCCGCGTGGGCCGAGGCGGGCGCGACGGCGTCGTCGGGGCCATGCTCCTGCGCCGTGTTCCACGCGCGCAGCAGGGCCCATGCGAGCGCGGCCGCCGCGAGGATCAGGGCGATGTAGGCCAGGAAGCGCCGGTTCGCCGGTCCGCGGCTGCTCACTCGCCGGGCGCCTGGATCAGCTTGTTGACCGCGTAGCCCAGGGAGGCGGCGCGCGCGATCGCCTGTTCGCGGAGCGGCTCGGCGAGCTTCGGGCGGTTGGACAGGACCCACATGTACTTGCCGCCCGAGGTTCCGAGCAGGACCCAGCTGTAGTCGTCGGCGCGGTCGAGGACGCGGTACTCGGCCGAGGCGAGGCCGCCCATGAAGCTGACGCGGAGCCTGGCGTTGGTCTTCGGGTCGAGCACCGTGGCCTTGCCGCGCTGGACCTTCGACTTGCCGGTGGGGGAGCCGACGCGGCAGGCGACGACGACGTCCAGCCCGCCTTCCTTGGTGCGCACCCAGTCGAAGGTCGAGCCGAAGCAGCCCTTCTGGTAGGGCGACGGCAGGCGCGCGACCTCGTACCAGCGGCCGGTGAAGCGCGCGGGATCGACCGGCTTCTTCGGCTCAGGCGCCTCGGCCAGCGCCGGGGCGGCGAGGGCGAGCGACAGGGCTATGGCGGGGAGGATGCGCATGCGCGGCTCCGGATCGGCGGGCGAACGAACTCTAACCGGCTTCGTTGCAGACGGCATGCCCGGGGTGAAGCGCCGGTGAAGGTGTTCGTGCTGACCGGAGCGGGGGTCTCTGCGGACAGCGGACTCGGCACCTTCCGCGACCAGGGCGGGCTGTGGACGCAGTACGACCTCTCGGAGGTGGCGACGCCGGAGGGCTTCGCGCGCGACCCCGCCAAGGTGCACGCCTTCTACAACCTGCGCCGGAGGAACCTCGCGGCCGCGAAGCCGAACGCCGCGCACGTCGCCCTCGCCCGGCTGGAGGCGGCGCTGGAGGCCCGGGGCGGCTCCTTGTTCCTCTGCACGCAGAATGTCGACGACCTGCACGAGCAGGCGGGCTCCCGGTTCGTCGTGCATATGCACGGGGAGCTGAAGCGGACGCGCTGCCACCGCTGCAGCGCGAGCCGCGCGGACGCGGAGGAGCTGTCGCTGACGGAGGCGTGCTGGTCGTGCGGGCGGATCGGAGCGCTGCGGCCGGACGTGGTCTGGTTCGGGGAGATGCCGCTGCACCTGGACGAGATCTACGAAGGGCTGGCGGAGGCGGACCTGTTCGTTTCAATCGGGACGTCGGGGTCAGTGTATCCCGCGGCCGGATTCGTGGCCGAGGCGCGGGCGAACGGCGTGCGCACCTGCGAGCTGAACCTGGAGCCGTCGGACAACGCCTTCATGTTCGACGAGCGGCGCTACGGGCCGGCGGGCGACGTGGTGACGGCTTGGGCAGAGGAGCTGGCCGAGTCCGCCTGAGCCTGTCGGCGCGCGTACGGGTCGTTCGTCCTCAGGCGCGCAGAAGGCGGAGCGAGACGATGCAAACGAGGCCGACGATCACCGCTTTCGAAGCGTCGCCGGACGAAGGCCAGGGCCTCGCGCGGGACATGCGCGTGCGCTGGGCGCTCGAGGAGGTGGCCCAGCCGTACGACGTCCGCCTCGTCTCCTTCCGGGAGATGAAGGAGCCGGCGCATCTGGCGCTGCAGCCGTTCGGGCAGATCCCGACGTACGAAGAGGGCGACCTCGTGCTGTTCGAGACCGGCGCGATCGTTTTCCATATCGCCGACCGCGGCGAGGGCCTGCTGCCGGACGAGCCGAACGCTCGGGCGCGCGCGATCACCTGGATGTTCGCCGCGCTCAACACGGTGGAGCCGCCGATCGTCGAGCTGGAACAGTACCCGTACGCGGAGCGCGACAAGCCCTGGTTCGAGGCGCGCCTGCCGCTCGTCGAGGAGCGGGTCCGTCAGAAGCTGAACGATCTCGGCCGTCGGCTGGGGGACGCCGACTGGCTGGACGGCGGGTTCAGCGCCGGCGACCTGCTGATGGTGCTGGTGCTGCGCCGGCTGGAGGGCTCGGGCATCCTGGAGGAGTACCCGAACCTCTCAGCCTATGTGGCCCGCGCCGAAGCGCGCCCGGCCTATCGGCGTGCGTTCGACGCGCAGGCGGCGGTGTTCCACGAGGCGTCCGCAGCGCGATAGCGCATCAGTCGGCTTGCGCCTCGATGGCGTGGATCTGCGCGTCGGAGAGGCCGAAGTGGTGGCCGATCTCGTGGACCAGGACGTGCGTGATCAGCTCGCCCAGCGTGATCTCGCCGTGCTCCGCCCATTCGTCGAGGATGGGGCGGCGGTAGAGGAAGACCATCGAGGCCTCGGCCGCGGGGCCCATGACGGACCGGCGGGAGAGGTCGACGCCCTGGTACAGGCCCGTGAGGTCGAAGGCGTCCTCGACGCCGAGCGCGTCGAGCGTCTCCTCGTCGGGGAAGTCCTGCACGCGGAAGACCACGTCGCCGGCCATGGCGCGGAACGCCTCGGGCAGGCGCGCGAAGGCGGCCTCGGCCAGCGCGGCGAAGTCGTCGAGCGAGGGGGCGGTGAGCTCGGCCGGGGTCATTCGTCGGGCATCACGATGTGGGGCGCCTCGGGCGGGCGGGTCTCGAACAGGCCGATGTCGAGCGGCTGCTGCGGGCGCACCGGGCGTAGCGGCTGGCGCGAGAGGGCGCGCACGGCCGCGGGCTGAAGGGCGGCGGCCTGTTCGGCGCGACGCAGGCGGCGGGCCTGGTCCTGCGGCACCTCGGCCTCGGGTTCGCCGAGCCGCCAGTAGGACACGCGCAGGCGCCACACGGTCGGCGCGGCCGGAGGCGGAGCCGGCCAGCGGCGCCCGCCGGCCAGCGTCGGCTTCACCGGGACAGGCGGAGGGGTGGACGGCGCGGCGATCTCGACCAGCTCGCACCAGCGGTCCTCCGGCGGGATCGGGCGCGCGTCCTCCACGCGCCCGGCGTAGGCGGCGAGGGCGGCCTCGCGGCTGGTGAAGGCGGGGCCGGCGAGCTCGGAGACAAAGCGCACGGACGCCGCGGCCGCGGCGGCGGCCTCGCGCTCGCGGGCGGCGCGGGCGCGCGGGGCGGCGAGGGCCTCGTCGGCGGAGGCGGCGACGGGGTAAAGGACGGTCATGCCTTGCTCGTTCGCCCGCGGGCGCGGGCTGGGGGACACCTAATGCCTCTGGCGCTGATCCTGTCGAGTTTCGTTTCCGCCAGCCGGGTCGGCGGGATGCCGCAGGCGCTGGCGCTGTCCGCGTTCAAGGTCGATCCGGTGCTGGTCCCGACGGTGCTGTTCGGGCGGCGGCCGGGGGAGGGCGTGCCTCCGGGCGGGGGGCCCGTGGCGGCGGAGACGTTCCGCGGCGTGCTGGAGGGGGTGGAGAGCCACGGCCTGTTCGGCCTCACCGACCTCGCGATCACCGGCTACTTCGCCTTGCCGGCGCAGGTGGAGATCGCGGCGGAGGCCATCGCACGGGCGAAGCGCGCGTCGCGAGAGGGCGCGTACGGGTCGAAGCTGACGGTGGTGGTCGACCCGATCATGGGGGACGACCCGGAGGGACTGTACGTCTCCGAAGCGGTCGCCCGCTGCATCGCCGCGCTGCTGGTCCCGCTGGCGGACGTGCTCACGCCGAACCTCTGGGAACTGGGGCGGCTGACGGGCGTCAGGCTCAGCGAACCCGAGGAGGTGGCGGAGGCGGCGCGCGCGCTCGGCAAGCCGGTGCTGGTGACGTCGGTGCCGATGGGAGAGCGGATCGGCGCGGTCTACGCCGGGCCGAAGGCGGCGGTGTCGTTCGCGCACCGTCGCGTGGAGAACGCGCCGCACGGCACGGGCGACGTGGTGGCCGCGGTGCTGGGCGCGCACCTGATCGAAGGCGTCGCGCCGGCGGCGGCGGCGGAGCAGGCGATCCGCGCGGCGGCCGAGACCGTGTTCGCGGCGGAGCAGTGGGACGCGCCGGAGCTGCCGGTCGTCGCGCTGGGCGAACGGCTGAGGACGCCCACGGCCGAGGTGTCGGTCCGGCGGCTCGGCTGATATGCGCCGCGGATGACGATCGAGATCGAGGGGCTGTCGCCGGAGCGGTTCGCGAAGGTGCGGGACGCGTTCGCCGGGCACTTCGCGGCGGGCGAGGAGCTGGGGGCGCGCTTCACCGTCTGCGAGGACGGCGAGGTGGTGCTGGACCTGCAGGCCGGGTGGGCCGACCGGGCGAAGACGCGGCCGTTCGCCGAGGACACGCTCGTGCCGGTGTGGTCGCTGACCAAGGCGGTCACGGCGACGATGCTGGCGTGGGCCGTCGAGCGCGGGAAGCTCGACTACGAGCAGACCGTCGCCAGCCTGTGGCCGGAGTTCGCGCAGGCGGGCAAGGGCGCGATCACCGTGGGGCAGGCGCTGTCGCACCAGGCGGGGCTGGCGGGCTTCCCGCACGAGGTGGACGCGCGGATCTGGTTCGACTGGGCGGCGGTGGTGGCCGAGATCGAAGCGATGGCGCCGATGTGGGAGCCGGGCACGGCATCTGGCTATGCGCCCAACCTGTTCGGCTTCGTGGCGGGGGAGATCTTCCGGCGCGCCGACGGACGCAGCATCGGACGCGCGCTGGCGGAGGACTTCGCCGGGCCGTTCGGGCTGGACCTCTGGATCGGCCTGCCGGCCAGCGAGGACGCGCGCGTGGCGGAGGTGCGCAAGCCTGCGGGGCTGGCGGACTTCGGCGAGCACAACGCGCCTACGAAGGCCGCCTTCCTGTCGCCGTGGTCGTCGGCGCGCGGGACCGACGAGGAATGGCGGCGGATGGAGAGCCCCGGCGTCAACGGCATCGTCACGGCCGAGGCTGTGGCGCGGCTGATGGGCATGCTCGCGAACGGCGGGGAGCTGGGCGGACGGCGGGTGCTGTCGCCGGAGACCATCGCCGCGGCGTCGCGCGAACGCATCCGCGGGCGCGACCTGGTGCTGCCGTTCGAGTTGTCGTGGGCCGCGGGCTTCCAGCGCAGCGAACCGAACATGATCTACGGCCCGAACCCCGACGCGTTCGGCCACGCGGGCTGGGGCGGCAGCTGCGCCTTCGCCGACCCGGCGCGGCGGCTCTCGGCGGCGTACACGACGAACCGGCAGTCGACGTCGCTGATCGGGGACCCGCGGGCGCTGCGGCTGATCGAGGCGCTCTACGCGAGCGTCTAGGGGCGGGCGGCCCGCGCCTCCACGCCGTCCTCCGGCAGGCCGGGCTCGCACGGCACCACCGGCTCGCAGGGCGCCTCCTCGGCGCGGCCCGCGCGCAGCTTGCGCAGCGCGCTCCACGCGTAGATCGCCGCGCCGGACCAGATGAACACGAAGGAGGCGATGCGGAGCGCCGACAGCGGCTCGCCCTGGCTGACGCCGATGGTGAAGCTGATCGTCGGCGCGATGAACTGCAGGAAGCCCATCGTGGAGAGCGGCATGCGGCGAGCGGCCCAGGCGAAGAGCGCCAGCGGCGCCACCGTGATCGGCCCTGCCGCGGCGAGCCAGAACATCGAACCCGCGTCGTCGAAGAAGTGGCCGCCGCCCTGCGCGTGCAGCCAGAGCAGGAAGCCGAGCGCTGGCAGGAACAGGTAGAGGCACTCGACGAAGAGGCCGGTCTGGGCGTCGACGCTGATCTGCTTGCGGATCACGCCGTAGGTGGCGAAGCTGAAGCCGAGGATCAGCGAAATCCAGGGCAGGTGGCCCAACGCGAAGCCCTGCAGCACCACGCCGACGGCGGCGGCCGCGATGGCCAGCATCCCGATGCGGTCGATGCGCTCTCGGAAGAAGACCGCGCCTGCGGCCATGTTGAGCAGCGGGTTGATGTAGTAGCCGAGGCTGGTGTCGAGCGTGCGCCCGTTGTTCACCGCCCAGACGAACAGCGACCAGTTCACCGCGATGAAGCCGGTGGAGGCGGCCAGCAGCAGCATGGTGCGCGGCTGGCGGAACACGCGGAGCGCCTCGGGCGTCTGCCGGGCGAGCCAGACGAGGATCGCGGCCCAGAACACCGCCCACATGGACCGGTGCGCCATGATCTCCCAGGCGTCCGCGCCCTCCCGGCCCATGGCCTGGAAGGCCAGCGGGGCGACGCCCCACAGGCCGTAGCAGGCCAGCCCCGCGATGAGGGCGGGGCGGCCCTCGCCGTTCGCAGGCGTCAAGCGGCGACCCGGCGCTGGATCAGGCCGCGCTCGTCGAGCAGCTGGGCGATCTGCACGGCGTTGAGCGCCGCGCCTTTGCGCAGGTTGTCCGAGACCACCCACATATTGAGGCCGTGCTCGACCGTCGGGTCCTTGCGGATGCGGGAGACGAAGACGTTGAAGTCGCCCACGCTTTCGACCGGGGTGACGTAGCCGCCGTCCTCTCGCTTATCGATCACCTGCACGCCGGGGCTCTCGCGCAGGATGTCGCGGGCCTCGTCCTCGTCGAGCGCCGTCTCGAACTCGATGTTCACGGACTCGGAGTGGCCGACGAAGACCGGCACCCGCACGCAGGTGGCGGTGAGCTGGATCGACGGATCGAGGATCTTCTTGGTCTCGGCGGCCATCTTCCACTCTTCCTTGGTGGAGCCGTCGGGCGTGAAGTCGTCGATGTGCGGGATCAGGTTGAAGGCGATCTGCTTGGTGAAGTGCTTCGGCTCGCCGGCGCCGAGCATGTAGATGTCCTTGGTCTGCTGCCAGAGCTCCTCCATCGCCTCCTTCCCGCCGCCGGAGGTGGACTGGTAGGTCGAGACCACCACGCGCTTGATGCGGGCCTCGTCGTGCAGGGGCTTCAGCGCGACCACGAGCTGGATGGTCGAGCAGTTCGGGTTGGCGATGATGTTCTTGGCGCGGAAGTCCTCGACGGCGTCCGGGTTCACCTCGGGCACCACCAGGGGCACCTTGGGGTGCATGCGCCAGGCCGACGAGTTGTCGATGACGACGGCGCCGCCCTGCCCGATCCGCTCGGACCATTCCCGACTGATGTCCGCGCCGGCGCTCATCAGCACGATGTCGACCTTGGAGAAGTCGAAGGTCTCCATGGTCTCGCAGCGCAGAGTGCGGTCCCCGAAGGTGACCTCGACGCCCTTCGAGCTGCGCGAGGCGAGCGCGTAGATGTCGTCGATCCGGAAGTTCGTCTCCTCAAGGATGGTCAGCATCTCGCGTCCGACCGCGCCGGTCGCGCCCACCACGGCCACGCGGTAGCCCATCGTCGATCTCCTGCTGAGGCGAGGGCGTCAGATAAGACCTGCGGCCTCTTCCGCAAAGCTCCGGGGAGGCCGTATGTGTTCCGCCTCCCGCAGGAGTCCGCCCGCCCATGAAGACGCCCGCCGCCCTGATCGCCCTGGCCCTGATGACGAGCGCCTGCGCCGCGCCGATGACGGAGGCGCCGGCGCCGGTGATGGCGCCGCCCCCGCCGGTGACGCAGGTCCCGGCGCCCGTCGCGCCGCTGCCCGTCAGCGAGGACCAGCGGTTGCTGACCTTCCTGGACGCGGCTTTCGACGAACAGCTGGCGCTCAGCCCGACGTTCCAGACGCAGCTCGGGCTGAAGACCAATTACGACAAGCTGGACGACTACACGCCGGAAGCCGACGCGCGGTCGCTGGCCCTGAGCGAACGTCAGCTGACGGATATGCGCCGCCAGTTCGACGTGAACCGCCTCAGCCCGGGCGGGCAGGTCTCCTACCGGCTGTTCGAGTACGACGTGGAGCAGTCGCGGCGGATGGCGCGGTGGCGCGACTACGGCTTCCTGTTCACCGCCAACGGCAGCCCTGCGGGGCAGCTGCCGGTCTTCCTGATCAACAACCACCGTGTGGACACGGTCTCTGACGCCGAGGCGTACGTGTCGCGGCTGCGTGAGACGGAGCGCGCGGGGAACGAGATCGCGGCGGACTTCGAGCGGCGCGCGGCCAAGGGGATCGTGCCGCCGATGTTCGTGTTCGAGCCGGCGCTGAGCGACGCACGCAAGGTGATCGTCGGCGCCCCGTTCGACAGCGCGGCCGACAACCCCGTGTGGGCCGACTTCAAGACCAAGGTCGGCAAGCTCGAGGCCGACGCGGCGACCAAGACGCGGCTGCTCGACGAAGGGCGGGCGGCGCTGACCGGGCCGTTCCGCCGCGGCATCCAGCGAATGATCGCGTCCCTGGAGACTGTGCGGCCCCGGGCGACGTCGAACGCGGGCGTGTGGCGCCTGCCGGAGGGCGGCGCCTACTACACGGACCAGGCCTGGGCCTCGACCACGACGGACCTGACGCCGGACCAGATCCACGCCACGGGCCTGTCGGAAGTCGCGCGCATCCACGGGGAGATGGAGCAGATCAAGCGGCAGGTCGGCTTCGCCGGCACGTTGCAGCAGTTCTTCAAGCACCTGAAGGACGACCCGCGCTTCGAGTACCCGAACACGCCCGCGGGCCGGGAGCAGTACCTCGCGGACTCGCGGCGCTACATCGCGCAGGTGATGGAGCGGGCGCCGCACTACTTCCACCGGCTGCCGAAGGCGCCGCTGGAGGTGCGCGCGGTGGAGCGGTGGCGTGAGGCGACCGCTTCCGTCGCCTTCTACAACCGCGGCACGCCGGACAGCTCGCGGCCGGGCATCTACTACGTGAACCTGTCGGACATGACCCAGGTGCTGAAGCCCCAGGCGGAGGGCATCGCCTATCACGAGGGCGCGCCGGGGCATCACTTCCAGATCGCCTTCGCGCAGGAGCAGGGTGCGCTGCCGAAGTTCCGCCGGTTCGGCGGCTACGGCGCGTACGTGGAGGGATGGGGGCTCTACGCCGAGCGGTTCGGCAAGGAGATGGGCTTCTACGAGGACCCGTATTCCGACTTCGGCCGGCTCTCGCTGGAGCTATGGCGCGCGGCGCGGCTGGTGACGGACACGGGCCTGCACGCCAAGCGGTGGTCGCGCGAGCAGGCGATGGACTACTTCCGTCAGAACACCCTGTTGTCGGACCTGGACATCCAGCGCGAGGTCGACCGCTACATCACCAACCCGGGGCAGGCGACCAGCTACAAGATCGGCCAGCTGAAGATCCTGGAGCTGCGCGAGAAGGCGCGGCAGCAGCTCGGTGCGCGGTTCGACATCCGCGACTTCCACGACGTGGTGCTGGGGGCGGGCGGACTGCCGCTGGACGTGCTGGAGGCGCAGGTGGACGCCTACATCGCGGAGAAGCGTGCGGCCTAGCGCTTGTCGCGGGGGAGCAGGTCGATCCAGAGCCGGCGCAGGGGGTCGCCGGCGCCGGACGCGTGGAGGTCGCGGACGCTGGTGAAGGCCAGGCCCGCGAAGCCGCTGCGCTGCCAGACCACGTCGGCCTGGTAGGCGCGGCCGGTGGCCGTCTCGATAAGGGACACCGACCGCGGAAGCTGCAGGCCCGGGGAGAGACGGACCGAAGCCCCGCGGTCGGTGATGTTGCGGATAGCGCACTCAGGCGTGAACGCCGTGCCCCCGTAGACCAGCTTGCCGACCAGCAGCACGCGGTTGCGACTGACGGACCGCTTTTCGGCCGATTGGTCCAGAACGGGAGCAGCGAGCGTCATGTCCGGCCGCCGTGCAGTTCGCGTGCCACGCGAAAGGGAGGGGCTTCCACGGCCCCTCAGAGGGGAACCGGGTCAGGCGGCCGGAGCGGGGAACAGGAGGCGGAACCGGGCCCCCCGCGTGCTGTCGGCGAGCTCCGCCCGCCCGCCGTGGGCGTGCATGATCTCGCTGACGAGATGAAGGCCAAGGCCGCAGCCGTCCTTGTCCCAGCGCTCCCGATAGAACGGGTCGAACACGCGCTCGCGGGCCTCGGCACCGACGCCGGGCCCCTCGTCGGCGACCTCGACGATCCGGTCCGCGGTGACGCGGACGGCGATCTCGCCGCCGCCGCCCCCGTGCGCGACGGCGTTGCCCAGCAGGTTGGCGACCGCCCGCTTGATCGCGTGGGGGTCGCCCCGCACCGGCGCGGCCTGCTCGCCGGAGTAGGTGAGGTCGTAGCCGGCGCTCAGCGCGATGGGCGCGACGTCGGCCACGGCCGCCTTGGCCAGCGCGGCGAGGTCGACCTCCTGGTCGGGCCGGCGGGGGCCGCGCAGGCGCTCTGAGTCGAGCATCTGGCCGATCATCTCCGAGAGGCGGAAGACGCCCCGCTGGAGATCGGTCCTGGAGGCGCTCTCTGGCAGCGTCTCCACGTGCATGTTGAGGACGGCGAGCGGCGTGCGGAACTCGTGCGCCACGTCGGCCATGAAGCGGCGCCGGCGCTCGAACGTCTCCTCGAGCCGGGCGAGCGCGGCGTTGAAGGCGCGGACCACCGGCAGGAGCTCGCGCGGCGCGCTCTCCTCCGGCAGGCGGCCGCCCAGGTCCGCGGGGTCGAGCCCGGCGGCGGCGCGCGCGAGCGGCCGGACGCTCAGCCGCACCACCGGGATCACTGCCAGGACGGCAAGGATCCCGAGCACGACGAGCCCGAGCACCGCCCAATGGAAGTCGGCGTGCGCCATGTAGGCGATGGCGCCTTCGAAGGTGGCCGTACCCGGCGTGACGCCGCCGACGCCCAGGATCATCGGGTCGCCGCGTCCCTGCACCCCTTCGATGGTGGTGGCCGTCACACGCCCGCCGAGACCGCCCACCGGGATGGTGAGGCTGAACTCGTCCCACTCGGTCATGGGCGGAGAGCGGATGGCGCGCATCGCGTCGGCGGGGACCGGGCCGTAAGAAGCTTCCCCCGCGTCGGAACGGACGAAGGCCCAGTAGCCGGGGCTGGCGCGGACGAGGGCGGGGAGCTCACCGTTGGTGCGGAGGACCGGACGGCCTGCGGCGTCGGTTTCGACATCGCGGAGCGTGAGGGCGAAGGCGCTGTCGCCGGCCAGCGTGGCCTCGTCGAGCGCCTGACTGATCGCCGCGACTCCGAGCGTGATGGCGACCAGGATCGCGCCGAAGGCGATCAGGAAGGCCAGCGCGACGCGCAGCGCCAGCGAGGGGCTGCGGCGTCTCATGACGCCCTCAGCATGTAGCCGACGCCGCGCACGGCGTGCAGGATCACGCCGGCCCTGGCGTCCGCCAGCCGCCGCCGCAGGCGCGAGACGTGGGCCTCCAGCGCGTTCGACTGGATCTCGTCCTCGTATCCGTAGACATCGGACTCCAGGTGCTCGCGCATGACCACTCGGCCTGCGCGCCGCACCAGGCTGTCGAGGATTGCCATCTCGCGCCGCGGCAGCGTCAGGGGCCGGTCTCCGACGCGCGCCTCGCGCGTGGCGAGGTCGTAGGCGAGGCCGCCGACCACCAGCGGCACGCTCGGCGCCTCCTCCGGCGAGCGGCGCATGCGGGTGTAAAGCCGCGCGCGGAGCTCCTCGTAGGCGAACGGCTTGATCAGGTAGTCCTCCGCCCCGGCCTCGAGCCCGGCCACGCGGTCGGGGATGTCGTCCAGCGCGGTGACCAGCAGCACCGGCGGCATCGGACGGCGGGTCTGCAGCACGGGCAGCAGGCTCATGCCCTCGCCGTCGGGCAGGCGCCGGTCGAGCAGCACCGCGCGGTAGCGGGCGCCCATCACCGCCTCCACCGCGTCGGCCAGGCAGGTGACGTGGTCGACGACGAAGCCGTCCGCCTCGAGCCGCGCGGCGAGGCTGGGACCCAGCATGGGATCGTCTTCGACGAGCAGGATGCGCACGGTGTTCAAGCCTCGGACGGCGTGAACGTAAGTCCCGTCGCTTGCGTCAAGCTTACGCCCGTCGCCCCCTGCACGTCAGCGTGCCGCAACGCCGCTGCCCCATCACTGCCGTCACCGCCCGGACCGGCGGCGGCCGAGAAGGGGAAGAGCATGAAGGGTGTCGCGTACGTTGCGGCCATCACGGGCGCTGTCGCCATGGCGGCCGGCGCCGCGCAGGCGCAGGTGGCGCAAGGGCTGGAGTTGGGCCTGCAGACCTACGCGTACCGTTACGACGAAAGCTTCCACAGCGACGACTTCGGCTCGGGAAGCATCAGCGACGACGGCCAGTTCTATGGCTTCAGCGTCGAGTACGGGCGGCCGGTCGGCGGGTGGTCCTTCGAGGCGCGCTTCCGCTACGGGCAAGGGGAGGTCGACTACCGAAGCAGCGAGGGCGACCGGATCGACGACGTCAGCCAGTTCAGCGGGCAGCTGGAGCTGCTGGCCGGCCGCCCCTTCGCGAACGCCGAGGGCCGGACCATCACGCCCTACGCGGGGCTCGGCTCGCGCGTGCTGTTCGACGAGAGCGGCGGCCGGGTCACCAACACCGGCCTGGAGGGATACGACCGCGAGATCTCCTACGCCTACGTGCCGCTCGGGCTGGCCGTGCGCCAGACGATGACCGGTGGGTTGGACGCCGTCGTGTACGCGCAGTTCAACTGGGTGGTGGGGGGCGCGAGCGAGTCAGACTTCGGGCCCGAGGGCGGACCGCTGGTGGAGCTGGAGTTCGAAGGCGGCCACGGGTGGGAGGCCGGCGTCACGGTCTCGCGGCCGCTGGGCCGAGGGAGGATCGGCTTCGGGCCATTCCTTCGCACGTGGAGGATCAACGAGTCCGCGCCCTTCCTGGTGGAAGAGGACGGCGTGCTGTTCGAGATCGTTGAACCTGAGAACGAGACGACCGAACTCGGGCTGAAGCTGACGTACGCGTTCTGAACGCGCACGAAAAAGGCCCCGGAGCGATCCGGGGCCTTTCACGTCTTCGGTGGGTCGGGGGTCAGCCCAGGTTTTCGCCGTCCAGCGCCGGCTGCACCGCAGGCGTTTCGCTCGGCTCGTCGGCGGCGGCGCGGCCCATGGCGCGCTCGGCGATGCGGGCGGACTTCCCGCGGCGCTCGCGCAGGTAATAGAGCTTGGCGCGACGGACGACGCCGCGGCGCTTCACCTCGATGCTTTCGATCATGGGGGACATGACGGGGAAGACCCGCTCGACGCCCTCGCCGAAGCTGATCTTGCGGACGGTGAAGTTCTCCATCACGCCCTCGCCGGCGCGGGCGATCACGACGCCTTCGAAGGCCTGCACGCGCTCGCGCTCGCCTTCCTTGATGCGCACGTTCACGCGGACGGTGTCGCCGGGGGAGAAGTCCGGAGTCTTGCGCATGCCGCCGAGGCGCTGCGCCTCTTCGGCTTCGAGCTGCTGCAGGATGTTCATCGTCTCAGTCCTTTGTAGTCGGGCTTATTCGCCCCTTGCCTGTTGATTGGCTCGCGCCGCCCACAAGTCCGGGCGCCGTTCGCGGGTGGTCTCTTCTCTCCAGCGGCGACGCTGTTCGGCGATCTTCGCGTGATCGCCGGAGAGCAGCACCTCCGGTATCCCCAGCCCTTCGAAGCTCCGCGGCCGCGTGTACTGCGGATGCTCGAGCAGGCCGTCCTCGAAACTCTCGCTCTCGAGGCTCGCCGCCTCCCCCAGAACGCCGGGGATCAGCCGCACGATCGCCTCGAGGGTCACCATCGCCGCCGCTTCGCCTCCTGCGAGGACCGCGTCGCCGACCGTGACCTCCTCAAACCCGCGGGCGTCGAGCACCCGCTGGTCCACCCCTTCGAACCGGCCGCACAGGACGATGACGCCCGGCGCGGAGGCCCACTCCTTCACGCGCGCCTGGGTCAGGGGCCTGCCCCGCGCGCTCATGTACAAAAGCGGCCGGGGCGGACCTGCTACGCTGTCGAGCGCCCGGGCCACCACGTCCGCCTTGAGAACCTGCCCCGGACCGCCCCCTGCGGGGGTGTCGTCGAGGAAGCCGCGCTTATCTTCGGAAAAGCCCCGAATGTCCACTGTTTCAAGGCGCCACAGGTCCCGCTCACGCCAGGCCGAGCCGATCAGGCTGACGCCCAGCGGGCCCGGGAACGCCTCGGGGAACATGGTCAGGACGGTGGCGGTGAAGGCCATGGCAGCCGTCTACCGCGCCGGGCGGAGCGGCGCACCCGTCAGCGTTCCAGCGTGATCGGGCCGACCTGCACGCGCTTGGGCGAGGGCAGGGTGTAGAAGCCGGCGATCAGCCATTCGTCGCCCTCGCGGCCCAGGACGTAGCGCTGCGCGCGCAGGCCGCGGCTGAACGTGTCGTTGTGGCTGACGTCGACGACGGCGAGCTTGCCGTCGGTGCTGCGGAAGACCGGGCCGAAGGCGAGATCGTAGGAGCGCTTGCTGCGCCAGCCGAAGGCCTCCTTCGGCAGGTCGAGCGCCTCCCAGTCGCAGCGGATCTGGCGGGCGTCCTCGAAGCCGGCCTTCCGGGCCTCTTCCAGGGAGGCGACCTCGGCCATGGTGAAGCCGGGCAGCAGGTCGGGGTTGTTGAAGCCCTGCTCGGGCACGCGGGTCGGCACGGTCACCGGGTGCAGGAAGAACTTGCGGGCGTCGCCGAGGGATGGCGCCAAGGCGGCGTAGACGGCGCAGTCCTCGGGGGCGACGGCGCCGGTCGGCGCCCGCCAGGGCTCGGTGTAGCCGTGGGCGCAGGCGGAGAGCCCGAGCGCCGTGGCCAGCAGGCAGGTGCGCACGAACACGCGCATGGCTACTCCGTCTCCTCCGGCGGGACGGCGACCAGCCGGCCGCCCGCCACGTCCACCTCGGGAACGTTGTCACGGGTGAAGGGCAGAAAGAAGGACGGCCGCCCGCCGCCAGGGTCGATCTCCAGGATGTCGCCGGCGCCGAAGTCCTGCACCGCCTTCACCCGGCCGAGGCTCTCGCCCTCGGGCGTGTCGGCGCGGAGGCCGATCAGGTCGGCGAGGTAGAACTCGTCCTCTTCGGGGGGCGGCAGCACCTCGCGCGCGACGTAGACGCGGAGGCCCTTCAGGGCGTCGGCCTCCTCCTTGGTGGAGACCTGCTCGGCACGGCCGACGACGCCGTCCTTGGCCGCCCGCGCCGTCGTGAGGGTGAGGGCGGGGGAGCCGTCCTCGCGCTTCAGCTCGCGGTAGCGGAGAAGCGCGAGGGGGTCCTCGGTGTAAGCGCTCAGGCGCAGTTCGCCGCGGACGCCGAAAGCGCCCGCGACGCGGCCGACGAGGATGAGCGGGCTCCGCTCACCCACGCACGTCAGCCCTGCTGCTCTTCGCCTTCGGCGGCTTCCGTGGTCGCGTCGGCGGCCGGGGCCTCTTCCGCAGGCGCGGCGTCGTCGGCCGCGGCGGCCTCTGCCGGAGCAGCCTCTTCGGCCGGAGCGGCTTCCTCAACGGCGGGCTCTTCAGCGGGAGGCGCGGCGGCGGCGGCCGCAGCAGCGGCCTCGGCGTCGGCGCGGGCGGCGGCTTCGGCCTCGGCGCGGTCGGTCTCGCGCTGGGCGCGCTCGGCCTGGCGCTCGACGGCCTTCTTGCCCGGCTGGCCCTTGTTCGGGTTGTTGCCGTGGGTCCACTGCACCATGCCCTCGGTCGACAGGAAGCGGGCGACCCGCTCGCTGGGCTGGGCGCCCTTGGACAGCCACTCCTGGATCCGCTCGCTCTTCAGCGTGATGCGGTTCGGGTCGTCCTTCTTGAGCAGCGGGTTGTACGAACCCACGCGCTCGATGAAGCGGCCGTCGCGGGGCGAGCGGCTGTCGGCGACGACGATCTGGTAGTAGGGGCGCTTCTTGGCGCCGCCACGGGCGAGTCGGATGCGGAGCATTCTCTAGGGTCCTTCTGGGCTCTTACTTCTTGAAACCGGGGAGGCCGGGAAAGCCGCCTCCCAATCCGGGGAGACCGCCGCCGAGACCGGGCAGGCCGGACGCGGGGGCGGAGGGGTCGTTCTGCTTGCCGGCGCCGAGCGCCTTGAGGCGGGAGAGGTCGGGGCCTGCGCCCATCGGCATGCCGCCGCCGGGCCCGGGCATGCCCATGGCCTGAGCCATTCGGGCCATGCCGCGGCCGCCGCCCTTGCCCATCGACTTGAACATGTCGGCCATCTGCCGGTGCTGCTTGAGCAGCCGGTTGATCTCGGCGACGTCGACCCCCGCGCCCGCGGCGATGCGGCGCTTGCGGCTGGCGTTCAGAACGTCCGGCTTGCGGCGCTCGGCGGGGGTCATCGAGGTGATGATCGCCTCCTGCCGCTTCAGCATCTTGTCGCCGACGTTCATGTCGCCGAGCTGCTTCTTCACCTTCTGCACGCCCGGCAGCAGGCCCATGATGCCCTGCATGCCGCCCATCTTCTGGAGCTGGCGCAGCTGGTCGGCGAGGTCGTCGAGATCGAACTGGCCCTTGGCGAGCTTCTTCGCGACCTTCTCGGCACGGGCCTGGTCGAAGTCGGCGGCGGCCTTCTCGACGAGGCTGACGATGTCGCCCTGGCCGAGGATGCGGCCCGCGACGCGCCCGGCGTCGAACACCTCGATGCCGTCGAGCTTCTCGCTCGTGCCCATGAAGCGGATCGGCAGCCCGGTGACCGCGCGCATGGAAAGCGCGGCGCCGCCGCGGGCGTCGCCGTCGGCGCGGGTGAGCACGAGGCCGGTGAGGCGCAGGCGGTCGTTGAAGGCCTTGGCGGTCCTCACCGCGTCCTGGCCGGTCAGGCTGTCGGCGACCAGCAGCGTCTCGGCGGGGTTCGCCACGCGGGCGATCTCGGCCGCCTCGCTCATCATCGCTTCGTCGAGCGTGGTGCGGCCGGCGGTGTCGAGGATCACCACGTCGTAGCCGCCGAGCCGGCCGGCGTTCAGCGCGCGCCGCGCGATGTCGGGCGCGCTCTGCCCGGCGACGATCGGCAGGGTGTCGACCTGGGCCAGCTCGCCGAGCTTCGCGAGCTGCTCCATGGCGGCGGGGCGCCGCGTGTCGAGCGAGGCCATCAGCACCCGCTTGCGGTCCGTCTTCGTCAGGCGCAGGCCGAGCTTGGCGGCGGTCGTCGTCTTACCCGAGCCCTGCAGGCCGGCCATCATGACCACGGCGGGCGGCGCTACGTTCAGCTCCAGGCCCGAGCCGGCTGGCCCCTCGCCTTGGCCGCCCAGCATCTCGACAAGGCCGTCGTAGACGATCTTGACCACCTGCTCGGACGGCTTGACCGACCGGAGCACGGCCTCGCCGGTGGCGCGCTCGCGCGCCTTGGCGATGAAGTCCTTGACCACCGGCAGGGCGACGTCGGCCTCGAGCAGGGCGACGCGGACCTCGCGCAGCGCCTCGTCCACGTCGCGCTCGGAGAGCACGCCGCGGCCGGTGAGCCGGTCGAAAACGCCGGAAAGCCGATCCGAAAGAGAGTCGAACATCAAATCCTCGTGTTCCGGCGCAAACGCGTTCGACCCCCGTGGACGATCACGTCGACGGGGGGCCTCGCCGCCCTCGTCCGCATATGGGTGCGGGGTCGTGGCGGTGGAGGGCGCGAGAAACGGAGTCTGCGCCGGAAGAGCGGGGCAGATACGCCCAAGGCCTTCCAGGGTCAACCTGAGCCGTACAGGCCCTTGAACCAGCGGGCGTTATCGACCGGTGAGCCCGGACCGCCTGCGCCGCGCCGCGGCGCTGCGGCGCGGCAGTTCAGGCGAAGCAGCGCCAAGCGCGGAAGGCGCTCTGGCGCCGGCAGGGCGGTCCAGATCAAGCAACGGCCGAGCTGTCGCATGGTTAACGCCGGGTTAACCGTGCCGGTAAGCTCTCGTGAACCTCTCGGGGCGCACGGTGTTAGCGACGCATGGGAGTCGTTGCATGACCGTGACCGTCACCGTCACTGTGCCGCCCCCGCCGCCGGAAGTCGCGCGACGGGCCGAGCGCCTGACCACCGTCGTCCACTCGGGGCTCCGAGTGTGGATCGACCTGCAGGGCCGTGAAGAAGCGCGCGCCCGTCACTTCGACGAGGCCCGCCTGCGCCAGGCCGTCGCCCGCCGGTTCTCCAGCCAGAACACGGACC
>DASVVG010000265.1:0-4568 GCA_036386655.1 Caulobacteraceae bacterium
GGAGATGACCCGCGCCGACATGGACAAGGCGAAGGCCGACTTCGTGCGCGCCACCGAGTGGGCGCAGGAGGCGGGCTTCGACATGGTCGAGCTCCACTGCGCCCACGGCTACCTCCTGTCCGCCTTCCTCACCCCGCTGAGCAATCACCGTACGGACGAGTACGGCGGGGCCGTCGAGAACCGCCTCCGCTTTCCCCTCGAGGTCTTCGAAGCGATGCGCGCCGTCTGGCCCCAGCAGAAGCCCATGTCCGTCCGCATCTCCGCGTGCGACTGGTGCGAGGACGGCCTCTCGGGGGAGGACTCGGTCGAGATCGCCCGCGCTTTCGAGCGCGCCGGCGCAGACCTGATCGACGTCTCGGCGGGCCAGACCAGCACCTCGGCGCAGCCCGTCTACGGGCGCATGTTCCAGACGCCGTTCGCCGATCGCATCCGCAACGAGGGCCGGGTGCGCACGATGGCCGTCGGCAACATCTACGAGCCGGACCACCTGAACTCGATCCTGGCCGCTGGCCGCGCCGACCTGTGCGCGCTGGCGCGGCCGCACCTCTCCGACCCGTTTTGGAGTCTGCGCGCCGCGGCCGAACTCAGGCACGACGGGCTGCAGCCCATCGTCCAGTACGAAGCGGGGCACCGGCAGTTGAAGCGAATCCTGGAGCGTCAGCAGCAGGCGGGGGCGGTCTGATGCGGGCCCGCGACTACCGCGCCGTCCACTTAGACTGGTCCTGCGAAGACCGCGTCGGCGTCGTCACGCTGAACCGGCCCGAGAAGAAGAACCCGCTCACCTTCGAGTCCTACGCCGAACTGCGCGACCTCTTCCGCGGCCTGATCGAGGCGGAGGACTGCCGCGCTGTGGTGCTCACCGGCGCCGGAGGCAACTTCTGCTCTGGCGGAGACGTGCACGAGATCATCGGTCCCCTGACGAAGATGGACGCGGCCGGTCTGCTCGCCTTCACCCGCATGACCGGCGACCTCGTCCGGGCCATGCGCGCCTGTCCGCAGCCGCTCGTGGCGGCCGTCGACGGCGTCTGCGCGGGCGCCGGAGCCATCCTCGCGATGGCCAGCGACATCCGGCTGGGCACGCCCCGGGCTCGAACGGCCTTCCTTTTCACCCGCGTCGGGCTCGCCGGTTGCGACATGGGCGCCTGCGCCGTGCTGCCCCGGATCATCGGCCAGGGGCGCGCCAGCGAACTGCTGTTCACCGGACGCACGATGTCAGCGGAGGAGGGGGAGCGCTGGGGCTTCTACAACCGCCTTTGCGCGCCCGAGGGGGTGCTGGCCGAGGCGCAGGATCTCGCGCGCGGTCTGGCCGACGGGCCGTCGTTCGCCCACGCGATGACCAAGCGCCAGCTGAACCTCGAGTGGGACATGGGGCTGGAGGAGGCCATAGAAGCGGAGGCCCAGGCGCAGGCGATCTGTATGCAGACGAACGACTTCCGCCGCGCCTACGAAGCCTTCGCCGAGCGCCGCACGCCCGAGTTCCAGGGCGACTGATGGCGGACCGCTCCTTCCTCGGCTGGCCCTTCTTCGACGAGCGACATCGCGAGCTGGCGGCCGCCCTGGAGGCCTGGGCCGAGGCCGAAATCGGCCCGCTGGAGGCCGAGAGCAACGACGTCGACGCGGCCTGCGCCGAGATCCTGCGCCGGCTGGCTTCCGCGGGCTGGCTGGGGCACGCGACCGGACAGGCCGAGGCGCTGGACGTCCGCACCCTGTGCCTGATCCGCGAAACGCTGGCGCGCCGCTCGGGCCTCGCCGATTTCGTCTTCGCCATGCAGGGCTTGGGCTCAGGCCCGATCAGCTTGTTCGGCACGGACGCGCAGAAGGCCGCCTACCTGCCCGCCGTCGCTCGCGGCGAGAAGGTCGCCGCCTTCGCACTCTCGGAGCCGGAGGCCGGCTCCGACGCCGCCGCGATCGATACGACGGCCCACGAGGACGGCGGCGGCTGGGTCCTGGAAGGGACCAAGACCTGGATCTCCAACGGCGGCGTCGCCGACTTCTACGTGGTGTTCGCCCGCACCGGCCCCGCCGACGGAGCGAAGGGGCTGTCGGCGTTCATCGTGGACGCGGACACGCCGGGACTCTCCGTATCGGAACGCATCCCGCTGATCGCGCCGCACCCGCTGGCGACGCTGGAATTCCAGGGCTGCCGCATCGCCGCCGACCGGCTGCTAGGCGGGCGAGGGGAGGGCTTCCGCATCGCCATGGCGACGCTGGACGTGTTCCGCTCCACCGTGGGCGCCGCCGCCCTCGGCCTCGCCCGGCGCGCCTTCGACGAGGCGCTCCGCCGCGCGACCAACCGCAAGCTGTTCGGCGCGCCGTTGGCGGACCTGCAACTGACCCAGGCCAGTCTGGCCGACATGGCTTTGAAGATCGACGCAGCCGCGTTGCTCGTCTATCGCGCCGCCTGGGCCAAGGATTCCGGAGCGCCGCGGGTCACCCGCGAGGCCGCGATGGCCAAGCTCTACGCCACCGAGGCCGCGCAGGAAGTGATCGACGCCGCCGTTCAGCTTCACGGCGGGTGGGGCGTGGTCACCGGCAGCCCCGTCGAGCGGCTCTACCGCGAGGTGCGGGCCCTCCGGATCTACGAGGGCGCCTCCGAGGTTCAGAAGATCGTGATCGCGCGTCAGGCGCTCGCCGCGGCGGGGGCGACATGACCGCGACGGCTCACGTCGACACCTTCGTCCGCGACAATCTCCCACCGCCGGAGCAGCAGCCGGAGTTCCGCTTCGACCTCCCTGAGCTCCGCTATCCGGAACGCCTGAACGCCGGCGACCTGCTCGACCGCGCCGTCTCGCGCGGCTTCGCCGACCGTACCGCGGTGCAGTGGAAGGACGGCCGCTGGACGTATGCGGAGCTGCTCGCCCACGCGAACGGAGTGGCGGGGGTGCTCGCCGCCGACCCGGATTTCGTCGCCGGCGCCCGCGTCCTGCTGCACGGCGGCAATCGTCCGTGGGCCATCGCCGCCTGGTTCGGCGTCGTGAAAGCGGGCGGCGTGGTCGTCGCCACCATGCCGCTGCTGCGTGCGCCGGAGATCGCAACCGTCGCCGCGAAGGCGCGCGTCACCCACGCGATCGTCGAGGCCCCGCTCTACGACACCGTCCGCGTCGCGGCGAACATGACGCGGCGCGGCCGGCGCATGTGGTGCTTCGGGGACGGCGAACTGGAGCAGCTCGCCGGCGCCCACGGCGGCGCGTTCTCCAACGTCCAGACGGCGGCTGACGACCCGGCGCTGATCGCCTTCACGTCCGGCACCACGGGGAAGCCGAAGGGATGCGTGCACTATCACCGCGACGTGTTCGCCATGGCGGACACCTTCTCGCGCTCGGTGCTGCGCCCGGGGCCGGACGAGGTCTTCTGCGGGACGCCGCCGTTCGCCTTCACCTTCGGCCTGGGCGGACTCGTCGTCTTCCCCCTGGCGGCCGGCGCCAGCGTCGCGCTGTGCGAGCGGCCCGGCTTCGAGGAGCTCTGCGCCACGGTCGAGCGTCACCGCGCGACTACGCTCTTCACCGCCCCCACGGGGTACCGCGCCCTGCTGAAGCTGCGCGAGCAGTACGACCTCTCGAGCCTCACGAACTGCGTCTCGGCCGGCGAGACGCTTCCGGCCGCGACCTCCGACGCCTGGTTCGACGCCACGGGGCTCCGCATCATCGACGGCATCGGCGCCACCGAGATGATCCACATCTTCATCTCCGCCTCGGGCGAGGACATCCGCCCCGGCGCGACGGGCAAGCCCGTCCCCGGCTACACCGCCGCCCTCCTCGACGAGGACGACCGCGAGATCGAGGGCGAAGCGCAGGGGCGGCTGGCCATCAAGGGCCCCACCGGCTGCCGCTACCTCGCCGACCCGCGCCAGCAGACCTACGTCCGCCGCGGCTGGAACGTCACCGGCGACGTCTATCGCCGCGACGCTGAGGGCTACTACTGGTTCGTGTCGCGGGCCGACGACATGATCGTGTCGGCCGGCTACAACATCGCGGCCGCCGAGGTCGAGGCTGCCTTGCTCCGCCATCCCGCCGTCGCCGAGACCGCCGTGATCGGCGTCCCGGACGCGGAGCGCGGCCAGATCGTGAAGGCCTTCGTCGTGCTCGCCGACCCTGCGACCGCCGGGGACGACCTGCGCTGCGAGCTGCAGAACTTCGTGAAGGGCGAGATCGCTCCCTACAAGTACCCCCGCGCGCTCGAGTTCGTGTCCGAACTGCCCAAGACGCAGACGGGCAAGCTGCAGCGCTTCCGCCTGCGCGAGGAGGCTTGATGGAGATCCTGCTGCCGGAAGGCTGGCGTCGTCCGAAGGGCTACGCCGACGGGATCGCCGCCGAGGGTCGCCTCGTCTTCGTCGCCGGCCAGATCGGCTGGAACGAACGGCGGGAATTCGCCGAGAAGACCTTCGCGGGCCAGTTCCGCCAGACGCTCCTGAACACCCTGGCGGTGCTCAGCGCCGGCGGAGCCCGGCCCGAGCACGTCGCGCGCATGACCTGGTACGTCACCGACAAGCAGGCCTACCTCGGGTCCTTGCGCGAGGTCGGCGCGATCTGGCGTGAGCTTTTCGGCGCCTGGTACCCGGCCATGGCCGT
>DASVVG010000266.1:0-1725 GCA_036386655.1 Caulobacteraceae bacterium
CGGGCCGCCGGCGCGCGCCTGGCCCGCGCCCGGCCGTTTCCCGCTGCCAACCTGCCCGCCGCTGCTGGAGGCGATCCCGGACGGCATCCAGGCCTGCCGCTGCGCACCGAACGGCATCGGCCAGGGCGCCGTGCTCGGCACCGGCCCCTATTATTACTGTATCACTCACTTCATCTTTCCTACCTGTAGGAGATGACGAAGGCGAAGGAAGGGGCCAGGGGCCCCGATGCGGGCGAAATCCGGTTCGAGGCCTACCTGGATGCGGTCCTGGTGGAGCTTGGCCATGCCAGCCGTGCGGCCTCGGCGCGGGCCTACTGCACCGGGCTGCTGTTGCCAGGTGAGCGCAAGAGCGTCGAGCCCATGGCGGCGCGGATCGAGCCGGCGCGGGTGCAGGCGCGGCACCAGTCGCTGCACCATGTGGTGGCCAAGGCCGAATGGGACGACGCGGCAGTGCTGGCGGCCGTGCGACGACAGGTGCTGCCGGCGGCCGAGCGGCACGGCAGGCTGCGCTACTGGATCCTCGACGACACCGGCGTGCCGAAGAAGGGCCGGCACTCGGTGGGGGTGGCGCGGCAGTACTGTGGGCAGGTCGGCAAGCAGAACAACTGTCAGGTGGCGGTCAGCCTGTCGGTGGCCAACGATCAGGCAAGCCTGCCGATCGCCTGGCGGCTCTACCTGCCCGAGGTCGGGGCGGCTGACCCGGCAAAGCGCACCAGGGCGGGCGTGCCGGAGGACATCGCCTTCGCAACCAAGCCGGCGATCGCGCTCGAGCAACTGCGCCAGGCGCTGGCTGATGACGTGCCGCCTGGCATCGTGCTGGCCGATGCTGCCTATGGCGATAACTGCGACCTGCGGGCCGAGATCTCAGGCATCGGCCTGACCTATGTGCTGGGCATCCGGAGCGCGACCACGGTCTGGGCCCCTGGTACGGCGCCCCTGCCACCGAAGCCCTGGTCCGGCCGCGGGCCGCGACCGACCCGGCTACGCCGCAACGCCGAGCACCAGCCGGTCGCGGTCAAGGACCTTGCCCTCGGTCTGCCCGCCCGCGCCTGGCGTAAGGTCTGCTGGCGCGAGGGCAGCCGGACCGGTCTGGCCTCGCGCTTGGCCGCGGTCCGGGTCCGCCCGGCGCACCGCGACACCCTGCGCTCGGAGCCCTGGCCCGAGGAATGGCTGCTGATCGAGTGGCCCAAGGGCGAGACGGAGCCGACCAGGTACTGGCTGTCCAACCTGCCGCCGCGCACCACGCTCAAGGAGCTGGTGCATCGGGCCAAGGCGCGCTGGGTGATCGAGCGCGACTATCAGGAACTCAAGCAAGAGATCGGCCTCGGCCACTACGAGGGCCGTGGCTGGCGTGGCTTCCACCATCACGCCAGCCTCTGTATCGCAGCCTACGGCTTCCTGCTGGCCGAGCGCTGCCTTTTCCCGCCTCGGCAGCAGTTCCTCGGCCAAAGGCTCAGGACACCTGCGTTACCCAAAGGCTTCCAGCCACGCGGCGCCGCCGATCCGGCCTGAGCGCCATGTCCCGCATTTCATCGCGTCCGTCCGACGCCGCATCGCCGTTGCTCTCATCCACCGCCTGCCGCGATGCCCATGCTGCCTCGCCACACCGTACCATGGTCGTAGCAATAAATGACACAGTAGAACTAAGAAACTGCCGCGACGGGTGGTCGCGCCCCTCCGGTGCCGATCATACGCCCAGCCGTTTCTCCCACCACGGGAGGCGCA
>DASVVG010000267.1:0-9601 GCA_036386655.1 Caulobacteraceae bacterium
GTCGAGGCGAAGATCGCGGCCATCCGGCGGGCGCTCGAGGGCACGCCGTGAGCTTCGCCGACGATCGCGGGCTGCTGCTGGGCGACGGGCTGTTCGAGACGGTGCTGGCGGAGGCGGGGGGGCTGGTCGACTGGACGGCGCACATGGAGCGGCTGGAGCGGGGGTGCGCGGTGCTGGGGCTGCCGGCGCCGGAGCGGGATCGGTGCGGGCGCGAGGCGGAGGCGGCGCTGCGGGACGCGGGGCTGGAGGGCACGCGGGCGGCGGTGCGGCTGACGTGGACGGCGGGCGGCGGCGGGCGCGGGCTCGACCGGCCGGAGCCGGTGCGGCCGCTGCTGCGGGTTTCAGCGTCGGCGGCGCCGGAGCCGGAGCCGGAGCCGGAGGGGGCGGCGGCGCTGATGGTGGCGAGCGTGCGGCGCAACAGCGGGTCGCCCACCAGCCGGCTGAAGACGGTGAGCTACCTCGACAACGTGCTGGCGCGGGCGGAGGCGCGGGCGCAGGGCTGCGACGAGGCGGTGATGCTGAACGAGCGGGGCGAGGTCGCGTGCGCGGCGGCCGGCAACCTGTTCTGGATCGCGGAGGGACGGCTGTTCACGCCCGCGCTGGAGTGCGGCGTGCTGGAGGGCGTGGTGCGGGCGGGCGTGCTCGCGGCCGCGGCGGAGTTGGGCGTCGAGGCGGTGGAGACGCGGGCGCCGCTTCAGGCGCTGGAGGGTGCCGAGGCGGCGTTCCTGACCAACAGCCTGGTGCGGGTGCGGGCGGTGCGGTCGCTGGGGGCGCGGACGTTCGGGCCGTCCGCGCTGGTCGAGACGCTGGCCGCGGCGGTCAGATCTCGATGCACTCCGCGGTAGCGCTGGCGCGTTCGCAGCGGACCACCCGGTCCGTGCGGCGAGGGCGCAGCTCGGCCTGGTGCTTCAGCGTCTTCAGGCCGGGCAGGACGTAGCCCACGGCGGACTGGTGGCCGAACTGGACCTCGGCCAGCAGCACGCTCTGGCCCGGCTCGTTAATCGGCGTCTTGATGGCGACGGGGGTGCCGTCGGCGATCTTGGTGAAGGCGGTGCCGCTCACCTCGCTCCAGTCGGCGAGGTTCTGGTTGTTGGGGTCGCGGACGACGCTGGTGAGGCGGACGCTCAGGTTGGTCGTCGGGAACGGGGCCATGATCAGGCGGCCGGCCAGCAGGATGTCGGCGAGCTCGTCCTTGTCGAGCTGGCCTCCCTGGGTGATCAGGTCGGCCATGGCGGCGGCGGAGTGGCTGACGCGGCGCTGGGCCATCATCAGCTCGCAGGTCTCGGCCATGCCGAAGTAGAACAGGATGAGCAGCGGCGAGATCAGCGCGAACTCGACGGCGGAGGCGCCCTCGCGGGCGCGGCCGAAGGCGCGGAGGCGGGCGCGGAGCGTCCTCATGCGAAGGGCTCGTTCCGGAAGGTCTGGGTGGAGGTGATGACCGCCACGTTGCCGTTGAGCTTCGCCAGCGCGTTGCTCAGGAACGGCGTCAGCAGGGGCCACTTGTAGTAGACCCGGACCACGATCACGTCCGTCGGCCCGCCGGCGTCGAACAGCATGCTGTTCTCGTCGAAGCACTGGCCCGTCGCGGGGGGCGGGCAGGGCTTGATCGGGTTCGGGATGTTGGTGTCGGCGAACTGCTCGAACTTGCGCACGTCGACCACGACCGCGCCGGTGCAGCTGGTCGAGAGCCAGACCATCCCCTCGCACAGCCGGGTCTTGAAGGCGGCGACGCCCTCGCTCGCCTCCTGGACCTCGCCGGTGCGGATGCGGCGGGCGGCGCGCTCGCTGGCGGTGTCCAGCGAACTGGACAGCAGCGAGACCACCGCCAGCTCGAGCACGGCGAAGATCATGAACAGGAAGGGCCCGACGACGAGCGCGAATTCGACCGCGGCGGCGCCCTCGCGGGCGGCGGCGAAGCGCTTGAAGCGGGCGCGCAGGGAGTTCCGGCCGATCATCCGGTCAGCCTAGCGGACCATCCCTAAGGGACAGTTTAGGCTGAGAGAATTGTTTACGGCGCCGGGGGAGCCGGGACGGCGGCGGCCGCCCCGGCGGGGGCGTCGGTGCGCTCGCAGCGGCTGAGGCAGGCGTACTGCCGGGGCTCGCCGCCGCGATAGACGGTGATCCGGCCGACGGGCGCGGTGACGGTCACCGAGCCGTCCCAGAGGATCCGGCGCGCGCCGTCGAACACCAGCAGGCCGGTCGTGCCGTGGGACTTGCCCATGACCACGACGGTGCGCGAGTCGACGATGGCCACGTCGGCCACGGCGGGGTTGGCCACGATCACGTCGGCGGCCGAGCCGCGCAGGCTGAGCCGGACGGCGCCGTCGAGCGGGACGGCCAGGCCGCCGGCGGCGGCGGGGGCGGCGGAGGTCAGGACCAGGGCGCTGAAGGCGGCGGCGAAGGTGCGGCGCATGGGGCTCACTTCGGGCTGGGCGCCGTGGTCCGGCGTCGAGAGGCGGCCTTCAAGCTGGCCGAGAACGGTCAATAAAGACTGAACAGCGGCGCGGCGCCGGCCTCGTGCGCGAGAGACTCTAATGTGCCCGAGGGCGGATTCGGGCGCATGGTTAACAAATCTACACTATGAATACTTGTAAACCACGATTGTTGCTTCGGTTTTTTCGCGATTCACTTGGGATTAAGGGCGAGGGGGCACTCTGTCTCGTGTTCAGGGGCTGGGCGAGCAGACAAGGCTCGGTCCCTTAGTTCGCTCAACACTGAACGGGAGAGTGGAAAATGATGAAGTTCATGAAGCGTTTTCGCAAGGACGAGTCGGGTGCGACGGCCATCGAATACGGCCTGATCGCCGCCCTGATCTCGGTGACCATCATCGCGGCCGTGACGTCGCTGGGCGGTCAGCTGAAGACCACCTTCAACACGATGAGCACCAAGATGACCACGGCCAACACCGCGGCGGCCGCCCCGTAGGGTACGGCGACGTGAACCAGGGGGGGCGGCGAGCCCGCTGCCCCCCTCACTTCACGCGGAGCGATCGACCACCTCGGGCGCAGCACGGCTGCTCGGCCAGCAGAGAAGGCTCGGTCTCGTTGTTCGCTCCAAATTGAACGGGAGAGTGGAGAATGATCAATTTCGTGAAGCGTTTCGGCCGGGACGAGTCGGGCGCCACGGCCATCGAGTACGGTCTGATCGCGGCCCTCATCTCGGTGACCATCATCGCGGCCGTCACCTCGCTGGGCGGTCAGCTGAAGACCACGTTCGAAACGGCCAGCTCGAAGATGACCACGGCCAACACCGCGGCCGCCGCCCCGTAGGGATCGGTCGACGGAGGTGAGACATCGGGCCGCGAGCGCGAGCTCGCGGCCCCTTTGCACAATGCGCGGGAGCGATCGATGACCTCGTCCATAAAGCGACTGGTCCGCGACCTACGGGGCGCCACCGCCATCGAGTACGGGCTGATCGCGGCGCTGATCGCCGTCAGCCTCATCGGCGCGCTGAGCGTGTTCGGCGGCGGGATGCGCGACGGGTTCGTGAGCGTGGACGGCCGCATGGCCGCCGCGCACAAGCCGCCGGCCTGACCGGCGTCCTGGGAACCCGATGTCGCAGTTGATCCTTCTCGCCTGCCTGGCCGCGTTCCCCCTGCTGGTGCTCGTCGCCGCGGCGCGGGACCTGACCAGCTACACCATCCCCAACTGGATCTCGCTGGCGCTCGTCGGCGCCTTCGTGCCCGCGGCCGCCGCGGGCTGGGCGGCGGGCGCCCCGGCGCCCGAGCTGCTGATGTGCCTGGGCGTGGGCGCGGGCGCCCTGCTGGCCGGCATCGTCATGTTCACCTTCGGCTGGATCGGCGGCGGCGACGCCAAGCTGTTCGCCGCCTCGGCGCTGTGGCTCGGCGCCCCGGGCCTCGTGCCCTTCCTGTTCTGGACGGCGATGGCCGGCGGCGTGCTGTCGATCGTGCTCATGGTCGCGCGCCGCGGGCGGACGGCCGGCGGTCCGGACGTCGAACGCTGGCTGCCGCAGCTGCTCAGGCCGGGCGGGCCGGTCCCGTACGGCCTGGCCATCTGCGCCGGCGCGCTGGCGGCCCTGCGGCACGCGCCGCTGGCGCAGTTCGCGCTCTGACGCGCGGCGTCGCAAGCGGCGCCGAAAACACTCCGATTTTCATCATCGTGACCGACGGCGGGCCCGCTTAGGCCGACGTTAACTATGGGACGTCAATGGTCTGTGCTGACAGCCTTTTCCACCGCCGCCTGACGCGGACGGGGGCCTGAGCACACGGAGCCCGTCGATGCGACGCGCGCGCATTCTCATCCTCTCCGTCGCGGCGGTGTCGGCGATCGCGCTGGCGTTCATGGTCCGCGCGATGCTGGCCCGTCCGGCGCCGGCCCCCGCCGTGGTCGCCGCCGCGCCGGTGGAGCCCGGCCAGGCCATGGCCCGCGTGCTGGTGGCCAAGAAGGATCTCCCCGTGGGCTCGCGCCTGACCGAAGCCGACCTCGGCTGGCAGGACTGGCCCGCCGACGCGGTGAACTCCGCCTTCGTCACCGACGGCTCGGTCGCGGCGGCGCAGCCGGCCGTTCAGACCAACGGCGACAAGGCGGCCGAAGCGGTGAAGGCCGCGGCCAGCGCCGCGCAACAGATGATCAGCGGCGACGGCGCCATCGAAGCCCTCGTGGGCGCGGTGGTGAAGGAGGCGATCCTCGCCAACGAGCCGATCACCGACCGCAAGCTCGTGCGCTCCGGCCAGAGCGGCTACATGTCGGTGGTCCTGCAGCCGGGCATGCGCGCCATCGCCATCCCGGTTTCGGTGGAGACGGCCGCGGGCGGCTTCATCCTGCCCGGCGACCGGGTCGACCTGATCCAGAGCCGCCAGTTGCAGGGGCAGGGCGGCGCCGCGGGCTCCGTGACCGCCGACACCGTGATGACCAACGTCCGCGTGCTGGCCATCGACCAGAGCACGACGGTCGCCGACGGCGCCCAGACGGTCGTCGGCGCGGTCGCCACGCTCGAGGCGTCCCCGGAAGACGCCGAGGCCATCGCCCAGGCGCGCAAGGAAGGCGAGCTCACGCTGGCGCTCCGCTCCTACGCCGACGCCGCGGGCCCGACCGGCCGCCGCGCCCGCCGCGCGACGCCTTCGGGCGCCGGCATCCGCGTGTGGCGCAACACCCAGGCGACCAGCGTCGGGGGGGAATGAAGTGAGCAGGTCCGCACCGATGAAGAAGCTCCTCGCCGGCGTGGCCGCGGTCGCGCTGCTGCAGGCCGACGCCGTGGCGATCGCCCAGCCGATGGGCCCGGGCGCCTCCAGCGTCCGCGTGAACATCGGCCCCGACGGCGCCGCCTCGCGCGTCGTCTCGATCCCGGCCGGCAAGTCGCTGGTGGTGGACCTGCCGGTCGACGCGCGCGACGTGCTGGTCTCCAATCCCAAGGTGGCCGACGTGGTGCTGCGCTCCCCGCGCCGCCTGTCGGTGCTGGGCGTCGGCCCCGGCCGCACCGACGCGGTGTTCTTCGACGCCTCCGGCCGCCAGATCCTGAGCCTGGACGTGCGCGTCGGCCAGGACGTGGCGGCGCTGGCCGAGATGGTGCAGCGGCTCACGCCGGGCTCGCAGGTGAAGGTGGAGTCGGTCGCCGACTCCATCGTGCTGAGCGGCATGGTCGCCAGCAGCGGCGACGCCGACCGGGTGGTTCGCCTGGCCGAGCGCTTCGCCGGCAAGCCGGAGCTGGTGCTCAACATGCTGTCGGTCGCGGGCAAGGAGCAGGTGATGCTCAAGGTCCGCGTCGTCGAGATGCAGCGCTCGGTGATCAAGCAGCTGGGCGTCGACCTGAGCGGCGTGATCAACGCCACGGGCGCGTCGCCCTTCATCTTTGAAACGGAATCCACCTTCGGCGTGAACGGCGTGCGCCTCGGCGGCGGGGCCGGGCAGCTGGTCAACCGCCTGGACGGCGGGCGCGATCGCCTCACCTCGACGCTGCAGGCGTTCGAACGGGTGGGCCTGGTCCGCACCCTGGCCGAGCCGAACCTGACCGCGGTCTCGGGCGAGCCCGCGAAGTTCCTCGCCGGCGGCGAATTCCCGGTGCCGGTCTCGGTCGACGACAAGGGCCGCGTGACGGCCGAGTACAAGCCGTACGGCGTGGGCCTCGGCTTCACGCCCGTCGTGCTGTCCGGCGGCCGCATCTCCCTGCGCATCTCGACGGAAGTGTCGGAGCTGACCAGCCAGGGCGCCTTCCAGCTGCAGGGCCTGACGCTGTCGGGCCTGAACGTGCGGCGCGCCGAGACGACGGTGGAGCTGCCTTCCGGCGGCGCGATGATGATCGCGGGCCTGCTGCAGAACCGCTCGAAGCAGACGCTCGACGCCGTGCCCGGGCTGACCAGCCTGCCGGTGCTGGGCGCGCTGTTCCGCTCGCGCGACTTCCTGAACGAAGAGACCGAGCTGGTGGTGATCGTCACCCCGTACATCGTCAGCCCGACCCGTCCCGCCGACCAGCAGACGCCCGCCGACGGATTCCGGCTGGCGCAGGACCTCGACGCCATCCTGCTGGGCCGGGTGAACCAACCCTCCGCGCCCGGCGCAGCGGGCTCGGCCGCGCCGCCGCCCGCCGCCGTCGGCTACGTGATCGAATGAGGAGCGCCATGCAGGTCCTTCGCCCCGCCGTCCCGCTCCTCGCCGCTTGCGCGCTGACCGCCGCCTGCAGCTCGCTGCAGCCGTCGCCCTCGAGCCTGCCGTCGCTGACGCCGACGGAGCAGTTCTCGATCGAGGTCCGCAGCACGCCGGACGAGATCATGCTGGCGCCGCACGGCTCGCTGAGCCCGGCGCAGGAGAGCGCGCTTGCCGACCTCGCCGACCGCTGGCGCGACGCGGGCGAGGGCCCGATCCTGATCCAGGCCGCGCACGGCGGCCACGGAATGCACACCGCCCACGCCGCCGCCGAAACCCTGCGCGCCTCGGGCGTGCCCGCCGCGTTCGTGCGCGTGACGCCGCTCGACGGGGCGGAAGGCCCGCCGCCGCCGGTCCGCGTGGGCTACAGCCGCCTGGTCGCGGTCGGCCCGCAGTGCGCCAACCTCTGGCCCGACCTGACGCACACCGCCGCCAACCTGCCGCAGAGCACGTTCGGCTGCTCCGTCACCGCCAACATCGCAGCCCAGGTCGCCGACCCGCGCGACCTCGTGGCGCCGCGCGCCAGCTACCCCGCCGACGCGGTCCGCCGCGCGACGGTGCTCGCGAAGTACCGCCAGGGCGAGCCCACGGGCGCCAAGCGCGGCGACGACGAGCGCGGCGACGTGAGCGCGGCGAAGAAGTGAGGATCGGCCGATGAGCTCCCAACCCGCCTCCCTTCCGGACTTCGACGACGGCGAGTTCATGGCCGACGACGACTTCGGCGCGCCGGTGACGGCCGCGCCTACGATGTCGCCGGAGCCGATGTTCGCGGAGCCGATGTTCACAGACCCGGCCCCGGCGGCGCCGATGTCGCCGTCCGACGCCTTCGCGTTCCGCCCGCCCGCGGAAGACGCCTTCCCCGCGGACGAGTTTGCGGAGGACGTCTACCCGGTCGAGGACCTGTATCCGCCCGAGGAACTGTACCCGGCGGACGACATGGACGGCGACTTCGACGCGCCGATCACCGGCCGGCCGAACAACCCGGTGGGCGACATGATCGCCCGCACCGAGCAGGCGCTGGGCGAGAGCAGCGTGCCGCGCATCGGCATTCACATCTTCTGCAAGCAGCGCGGCGTGCGCCAGGTGGCGTCCGAGGCGGCGCAGGACCGGCGCCTGACGCGGGCGACCACGCAGATCATCGAAGGCGGCCTGCCGGCGGCGCTGCAGTACTATGGCGAGATCAGCACGCCGCCGCTGCTGATCGTCGACTCCGACCAGCCGGCGGCCCAGCTGCTGGCCGACCTCGACCAGCTGGCCGAGGTCTGCGACGCGGGCACCAAGGTCATCGTCATCGGCTGCAACAACGACATCGGCTTCTATCGCGAGCTGATGCGGCGGGGCGTGAGCGAGTACCTGGTCGCACCGATCGAGCCGCTGCAGCTGATCCGCACCATCACCAGCCTGTACGCCGACCCGACCGCGCCGTTCGTCGGCCGCTCGATCGCGTTCGTCGGCGCCAAGGGCGGCGTGGGCGCCTCGACCGTGGCGCACAACATCGCCTACGCGATCAGCGAGCGGCTGATGGCGGCGACGGTGATCGTCGACTTCGATCTGCCGTTCGGCACCGCCGGCCTCGACTTCAACCAGGACCCTCTGCAGGGCGTGGTCGACGCGCTGTCGCAGCCGGACCGGCTGGACCCCGTGCTGCTCGACCGCATGATGGTGCGCTGCACCGAGCGGCTGAGCCTGTTCGCCGCGCCGGCGACGCTGGATTCGACCTACGACATCTCGCAGGAAGCGTTCGAGGAAGTGGCGTCGAAGATCCGCTCGACCTCGCCGTACGTGGTGCTCGACCTGCCGCACGTGTGGTCGGGCTGGATGAAGCAGACGCTGCTGTCGGCCGACGACGTGGTG
The DNA here is from genome assembly GCA_036386655.1 of Caulobacteraceae bacterium. Classification (GTDB taxonomy): domain Bacteria; phylum Pseudomonadota; class Alphaproteobacteria; order Caulobacterales; family Caulobacteraceae; genus JAHWJX01. Next base: position 8,454 of record DASVVG010000267.1, read on the forward strand.
ATCGTGGCGACGCCCGACCTCGCCTCGCTGCGCAACGCGAAGAACATGATCGACCTGATCCGCGCCGCGCGCCCCAACGACACGCCGCCGCGCCTGGTGCTGAACCAGGTGGGCGTGCAGGGCCGGCCCGAGATCCCGGTGAAGGACTTCGCGGAGGCGCTGGCGATCGAGCCGTCGTTGGTGCTGCCGTTCGACCCGAAGACCTTCGGCATGGCCGCCAACAACGGCCAGATGGTGCTGGAGAGCGGCTTCAAGTCGAAGGCGGCCGAGGGGCTGCAGCACCTCGCCTCGCTGATCAGCAAGCGTGAAGCGCCGCCGCCGCGGCAGAAGTCCTTCCTCGAAGGCATCCTGAAGCGGAAAGGCTGATGTTCGGCCGACGCTCCTCGGAAGCGGTCGCGCCGCAGACGCCCGCGCCGCCGGCACCGGCCAAGGCGCCGCCGCCGGCCGCGCCCGCCGGCGGGGCCGAGATCGCCACGCGTCCGCAACGCGTCGAGCCCTCGGCCGCGGCCGCCGCTCCGAAGCCTGCGCCGAAGCCGCCGGCGCCCACCGGCGCCGCGCTGCGCGGCGGCGGGGCCGCGGCCAAGGCCGGGCCGCGGATGACCGCCGGCTTCGAGCAGCTGAAGGCCGCGCAGTCGAGCGTGCAGGTCGTCAAGGAGCAGTCCGAGTACTACCACTCGACGAAATCGGCGATCTACAACGCGCTGATCAACACCATCGACCTGAGCCAGCTGGCCCAGCTCGACGCCAAGACCGCCGCCGAGGAAATCCGCGACATCATCGCGGAGCTGGTGGCGATCAAGAACGTCTCCATGTCCGTCGCGGAACAGGAGCACCTGGTCCAGGACATCATCAACGACGTGCTGGGCTACGGTCCGCTCGAGCCGCTGCTGGCGCGCGACGACATCGCCGACATCATGGTCAACGGCGCGGGGCGCGTGTTCATCGAAGTCGGCGGCAAGGTCCAGCTGACCAACGTCCGCTTCCGCGACAACGGCCAGCTGATGAACATCTGCCAGCGGATCGTGAGCCAGGTCGGCCGCCGCGTGGACGAGAGTTCCCCGATCTGCGACGCCCGCCTTCCGGACGGCTCGCGGGTTAACGTTATCGCCCCGCCGCTGGCGCTGGACGGTCCCACCCTGACCATCCGG
>DASVVG010000268.1:0-4491 GCA_036386655.1 Caulobacteraceae bacterium
CGCATGGGCGTTCGACTTGATCGCGGCCCAGGTCGGGACGCCCTCGGCGATGTCGATCACCGCGCGCCACTTCGCGAAGCGGGCGCCGCGCTCGTAGTACTCGCCCATGCGCTTCGAGAGGCCGTCGAGGCCCTTGGTGACCGTCTCGCCGGGGAAGCCGCTCATCTTGCTGGCGCCGCGGTCGACCTTGATGCCGGGGATGGAGCCGGCCTGCTCGATCAGGCGGACCAGGGGCGTGCCGTCCGCGCCGTCCTGCCAGATGGTCTCGTCGAACAGGATGACGCCGGAGATGTAGTCGCGCATGGCGTCCGAGCGGAACAGCAGCTCGCGGTAGTCGCGGCGGTTCTCCTCGGTGCTCTCGACGCCGATCACGTCGAAGCGCTTCTTGATCGTGCCCGAGCTCTCGTCGGCGGCCAGGATGCCCTTTCCGGGGGCGACCATCGCCTCGGCGACCTGATTGAGGGCCTGAAGGTCCATCGTCTTCCTCTACTGTTCGAGAGCGGCGACGCCCGGCAGCGTCTTGCCCTCCATCCATTCAAGAAATGCGCCTCCGGCGGTGGAGACGAAGGTGAAATCACCGGCCACACCGGCGTGGTTCAGGGCGGCGACCGTGTCGCCCCCGCCGGCGACGGCGATCAGCCGCTCGGTCTTGGCCTGGCGGGCTGCGAACAGGGCGGCGTCGACCGTGGCGCGGTCGAAGGGCGGCACCTCGAAGACGCCCAGCGGGCCGTTCCAGATCAGCGTGCGCGAGCCGTCGATCGCGGCCTGCAGGCGCTTTACGGTTTCCGGGCCGGCGTCGAGGATCTTGTCGCCGGGCTGGACCGCGTCGAGCGTGCGGACGGTGGCGGCGGCGCCGGGCTCCACCCGGTCCGAGACGACCACGTCGACCGGGAGGAGGAGCTCGCAGCCGGAGCGTTCGGCGGTCTTGATGATCTGGCGGGCGGTGTCGGCGAGGTCGTGCTCGCACAGCGAGGCGCCGACGGCGTGCCCCTGCGCGGCCAGGAAGGTGTTGGCCATGCCCCCGCCGATGGCCAGGCGGTCGAGCTTGCCGACCAGGTTGTTGAGCAGGTCGAGCTTGGTCGAGACCTTCGAGCCGCCGACGATGCCGATGACGGGGCGCTCCGGGGAGCCCAGCGCCTTGTCGAGCATCTCCAGCTCACGCTTCAGCGTCTCGCCGGCGTAGGCGGGTAGCAGGCGCGCGATGGCCTCTGTGGAGGCGTGCGCGCGGTGGGCGGCGCTGAAGGCGTCGTTGACGTAGAGGTCGCCGAGCTCCGCGAGCTGGGCGGCGAAGGCGGGGTCGTTCTTCTCCTCGCCGGGATGGAAGCGGACGTTCTCCAGCAGGATCACCTTGGAGCGCCCGAGCTTGTCGATCGCCGCGGCCGCTTCCGGGCCGACACAGTCGTCGGCGAAGGCGACCTCGTCGCCCAGCACCTCTGCGAGGGCGGGGACGACCTGGCGCAGGCTCATCTCCGGGACGCGCTTCCCCTTGGGCCGCTCGAAGTGGGCGAGGAGGACGACCCTGGCCTGCATGTCCCGGAGGCGCCGGACGGTGGGCATGGCGGCCTGCAGGCGGGTGTCGTCGGTGACGCGCCCATCGACCATGGGAACGTTCAGGTCCACGCGCACGAGCGCGCGCTTCCCGTAGATCTCTCCGGCGTCGTCGAGGGTCTTGAAGCGCATGCCTTAGAGCAGGCGGCCCATGGCCAGCGCGGTGTCGGCCATGCGCGTGGAGAAGCCCCACTCGTTGTCGTACCAGGCGAGCACGCGGGCGAGCTGGCCCTCGATCACCTGCGTCTGCGGCAGGGCCACGGTCGAGGACGCGGCGTCGTGGTTCAGGTCGATCGACACCAGCGGGTCGTTCGAGACCTTCAGCACGCCCTTCAGGTTGTTCGACTCCGACGCCGCCTGCAGCGCCGAGTTGATCTCGTCCTTGGTGACAGCGCGCCCAGGAACGAACTTCAGGTCGACCACCGAGACGTTGGGGGTCGGCACCCGGATGGACGAGCCGTCGAGCTTGCCGGCCAGCTCGGGCAGCACGAGGCCCACGGCCTTGGCCGCGCCGGTGGAGGTCGGGATCATGGAGAGCGCCGCGGCGCGGGCGCGGTAGAGGTCCTTGTGCACCTGGTCGAGCGACGGCTGGTCGTTCGTGTAGGCGTGGATCGTCGTCATGTAGCCGCGCTCGATGCCGCAGAGCTGCTGCAGCACGAAGGCGACGGGGGCCAGGCAGTTCGTGGTGCACGAGGCGTTGGAGATGATCAGGTCGTCGGCGGTGAGCTGGTCGTGGTTCACGCCGTAGACGATGGTCTTGTCGACGCCGTCGGCGGGGGCGGAGACGATCACCCGCTTGGCGCCGGCCTGGAGGTGGGCGGCGGCCTTGTCCTTGCTGGTGAAGATGCCGGTGCACTCGAACGCGATGTCGACGTTCAGCTCGCGGTGCGGCAGCTCGGCCGGGTTGCGAATGGCGGTGCAGCGGATCGGGCCGGTGCCGACGTCGATGCTGTCGCCGTCGACGGTCACCGTGCCCGGGAAGCGCCCGTGGGTGCTGTCGTAGCGGAGCAGGTGGGCGTTGGTCTCGACCGGGGCCAGGTCGTTGATCGCCACCACCTCGATGTCCCGGCGGCCGTGCTCGACGATGGAGCGCAGGACGAGACGGCCGATGCGGCCGAAACCGTTGATGGCGACGCGCAGGGCCATGGGCGGGCGAACTCCTTGGAATTGCGGGGCGGCCGTGGGCTGAGGAGGCGCAACGGCGAAGGTCGGGGCGGTTTTGCGACCTCAGGGGGGGAAGTCAACCCCGCGGGCCGGGCGCTCCGGTCCTTCCTTATCCAATGCTAAGCCCCTGCGCCGCGACCGGCTTCTCATCGGCGCTGGATTGCGCTCTGATGAGCGTCGACGAGTCTCGGCCCCACGGCCGGCCGACCCGGAGCGGACGATGATCAGAAGCGGCGACGGCTCCCTGGAGAGCGCCACCCAGAGGCTGACCGAGGCGCTGGAGGCGCTGGAGAGCAAGGTGCAGAACCGGCCCTCCGACGGCGGGCAGGGCGGGGGCGACGGCGACGCCGAGCAGCTGCGCTCCGAGCTGAACGCCGCCCGCGAGCGCGAGCGGCAGCTGGAAGAGGCGGCGGCGGAGGCTTCGGCGGCCCTGGGGCGCGCGGCCGAGCAGATCCGCGCGGCGCTCGAAGAGGAGGCCTGAGCCATGGCCACGATCAACGTCGAGGTGAACGGGCGCAGCTACGTGGTGGGCTGCGAGGACGGCCAGGAAGAGCACGTCAAGGCGCTGGCCGAGGAGTTCGACGCGCAGGTGAAGGCGCTGGCCGAACAGGTTGGATCGGTTGGGGAACTGCGGCTGTTCCTGCTGGCGGCGCTGACCACGGCGGACGAGTTGCACGAGAGTCGGCAGCGGCTCGACCGGATGCAGTCGGGTCGCGGCTTCCCGGCGCCCACCGGGCCGGACCCGGCGCGGATCGAGGCGCGGGCGGCTGCGGCGCTGGAGCAGGCCGCGCGGCGGGTCGAGGCGCTGGCCGAACGCGTGGCCTGAGGGCTCAGCGGGCCGGGGCCCTGCTCCGGTTCTGGGCTTCTTCGATGCGCTCGATCAGGGGGCGCTTGCGGGCGGCGGTCTCGAGCCGCTCGACCGCGTCGAGCAGGTCGACGCCGATCTCGTCGAACAGGGACTTGTAGAAGGCCTCCAGTGTCTGCAGGCGCTCCCGGATCTGCCCCGCGGCGGCGCGGCCGGAGGGCGTCAGCTCGAGCAGGCGGCGGCGGGCGTCGGCCGGGTCGGTGCGGGCCGAGACGAAGCCCTTGGCCTCCAGGGCGCGGGTGAGTTCGATCATCAGCGGATGGGTGAAGCGCAGCCGGCGCGCGATCTGGGTGACGCCCTGCGGACCGGTCTCGTCGAGCAGCATCATCGTCGAGAGCGCGCGGGGCGGGACGTCGGGGCCGACCTCCGCCAGCCAGCGGCCGTAGGCGTCCACCAGCAGCTCGCTGGCGCGGCGCAGGCGGTGGGCGGTCAGCGGCAGGCCCAGTTCGACGACGTAATCGTCGGCTTCGTCCCTCATGCCCGCATCCTACACGTAAGGTGCGACCGAAGGCCAAGAGGGGCCGGCGGTGGTTGAGACGGGGGCCCGGGAGGCTTACCTTGGGGACGGCGGGTCTTGCTGCGGCTCGCGTCGGAAGCACAAATCCCGGGGACCTTAATCATCCTCGAAGGGAGCTGTCCCTGGTCGGGCCCGTGGGCCCGGACACACGGCGCCCACCTGGTTATCCAGGTCCGAGGGGATTTAAACACTTCCACGGCTCTCGCGGCGCCGCCACATTCCCCCTCCCATGACCGACAAGACCGCCCTCCGGCGGGAGCTGCGCGCGCGTCGGCGCGAGCTCCACGCGGCGCACCCCGAAGCGGGGGTGCTGGCGGCGGCGCACTGGCCCTCCGCGGGCCTCGGGCGCTTCGCGGCGGCGGCGCTGTACGTGCCGACGGGGTCGGAGGTGGACCCG